>NZ_JBSFWB010000007.1:0-161074 GCF_053592635.1 Streptomyces sp. NPDC002623
CGGCTGCACCCACCACACTGCCCCCGCCCCCTCAGGCACCCGCCGTGCCGTCGCCGCCCCCAGGGACGGCGACCCCGACCCCGCCCACCCGACAAGCAACCTCACCTGCAACCTCACCTCACGTCTCCGTCCGGTACATGAGATCCGTCTCGTGGGTGACGAAGCCCAACCGCTCGTACACCGACACCGCCGCCTTGTTGTCGGCATCGACATACAGCATCGCCGTCGGCAACCCCTGAGCCGCGAGATGCCGCAGGCCGATCGTGGTGAGGGCCTTGCCGAGGCCGCCGCCCTGCGCACCGGGGGCGACGCCGAGGACGTACACCTCGCCGAGCTGCTCCGCAGCGTGGACCTTCGTCCAGTGGAAGCCGACGAGTCGCTCGCCCTGGAAGGCGAGGAAGAAGCCGGCGGGGTCGAACCAGGGCTCGGACTTGCGGTCGTCGAGGTCGCGCTGGGCGAGGGAGCCCTGTTCGGGATGGTGGGCGAAGGAGGCGGAGTTGACGGCGAGCCAGGCGGAGTCGTCCTGTCCGGGGACGAAGGGACGGACGCTCACGCCCGCGGGCAGCACCGGCTGGGGCAGTTCGAGGTCGGTCAACGACCGCCGCATCTGCCGCAGTTCGCGGAACAGGCTCAGGCCCAGGACCTGGGCGAGGTGCCGGGCGGCGGCGTGGCCACCGTGGGCCCACACCCGAAGCCGCTTGCCGGAGGCGGCGAGCAGGGCGGAGCCGAGCGCCCGGCCATGCCCGTGGCCGCGGTGGGAGGGGTGGACGACCAGCTCGGCGGCGGGGGCCTCGACCGGGTCGGTGTCCTCCAGTTGGGCGTAGCCGACGAGGGTGTCACCGACGGTGAGAACCAGATGGGAGACCCCTTCGCGGGCGCCTCCGCGCAGCTGCAGTCGGCCCTGTTCGGACACCGCCTGCTGGCCGTCCGCCCGGGCGGCCTCCGTGAGCAGGTCGAGGACGGCCTCGGTCTGTTCGGGGGAGAGCTCGGAGTGGGTCTCGATCGATCGGGAGCCGGGGATCCGTGCGGTGTCGTCGCTGGTCATGCGTACGAGGGTAAAGGGCGGGCCGCACAAAGTGGCGGTAAGGGGAAAGGCGGAAAGGTGCGGTCCGAATCGGCAAACCAGAGGGCAAGCGGAGGGTAAAGGGAAACCAGGATGTAACCAAGAACCCCCTGTCGCGCTACGCGCGTTGACCCTAGGCTGCGCCGGACGGGGCCACTTCCTCATACGTCTCTCAGGTCGGCCCGGCCGGGGGGACGCAGACACCTCAGGCAGACACCTCAGGGGGGCGCATGCCAGCCACTTCCCAGCCGCATCCGAACGGCAGACGTCGTACGTACCGCCTTCTCGCGGCCGCCGCGGGTCTCGCCACCGCCGGTGCGATGGCCGCCGCGCTTCCGGCGGACGCGCACGACACCAAGCACTCCAAGCCGCTGCCCAGCCGCTACCAGGATGTGCAGCTGCTGTCCTTCAACGACCTGCACGGCAACCTCGAGCCCCCGTCCGGCTCCTCCGGCCGTGTCACGGAACTCCAGGCGGACGGCACGACGAAGACGATCGACGCGGGCGGTGTGGAGTACCTCGCCACGCACCTGCGCGAGGCCCGCGAGGGCAACAAGTACTCGGTCACCGCGGCCGGCGGCGACATGGTCGGTGCCTCCCCGCTGATCTCGGGCCTGTTCCACGACGAGCCGACCATCGAGGCGCTGAACAAGCTCGACCTGGACGTCACGACCGTCGGCAACCACGAGTTCGACGAGGGCGCCCAGGAACTGGCCCGGCTGCAGAAGGGCGGCTGTCACCCGACGGCCGGCTGCTACACGGACAAGAAGTTCAAGGGCGCCGACTTCCCGTACCTCGCGGCGAACGTGCTGAACGAGAAGACCGGCAAGCCGATCCTGAAGCCGTACTGGGTCTGGAAGAAGAAGGACGTCAAGATCGGCTTCATCGGCGTGACGCTGGAGGACACCCCCGGTGTCGTCTCCGCCGAGGGCGTCAAGGGCCTGAAGTTCAAGGACGAGGTCGAGACGATCAACAAGTACGCCAAGGAGCTGCAGAAGCAGGGCGTGAAGTCGATCGTGGCGCTCATCCACGAGGGCGGCCTGCCGGCGTCCTCCTCGTACAACTACAACTGCGACTCCCCGGGCGCGGGCGACGGCATCTCCGGCCCGATCGTCGACATAGCCAAGAACATCACGCCGGCGGTGGACGCGCTGGTGACGGGGCACACGCACGCCGCGTACGCCTGCACGATCCCCGACCCGTCGGGCAAGCCGCGCACGGTCACCTCGGCCGCGTCCTTCGGTCGTCTCTACACGGACACCACGCTGACGTACGACCGCTTCACCGGTGACATCGCGCGTACCGCGGTCAAGTCGGCGAACCACGTGGTCACCCGGACCGTCGCCAAGGCGCCCGACATGACCGAGCTGATCAGCAAGTGGAACACGCTGGCGGCGCCGGTCGGCAACCGTGCGATCGGCTACATCTCCGCGGACGTCCCCAACACGGGCACCGAGTCCCCGATGGGCGACCTGATCGCGGACGCCCAGCTCTGGTACGGCAAGCAGCTCGACGCGGAGACGGACCTCGCGCTGATGAACCCGGGCGGCGTCCGGGCGGGCCTCACCTACACGGCCAAGGGCAGTGAGGGCGACGGCGTGGTCACCTACGCCGAGGGCTTCACCGTGCAGCCGTTCTCCAACACCGTCAACCTGCAGAACTTCACCGGCGCCCAGCTGATCCAGGTGCTGAAGGAGCAGGTGAGCGGGACGAACGCGAGCGCGCCGAAGATCCTGCAGCCGTCCGCCAACCTGACGTACACGCTGGACCTGACGAAGAGCGGCGCCGACCGCGTCGTCACGGACTCCATCAAGCTGAACGGCGCGGCGATCGACCCGGCCGCCACCTACCGCGTCTCGACGAACAGCTTCCTCGCGGGCGGCGGCGACGGCTTCACCACGCTGGGCCAGGGCACGGACGACGTCGTCGGCGCCGACGACCTGAGCGCGCTGGAGCAGTACCTGCTCGCCGGCTCCTCGGCCACGGCCCCGCTCGCCCCGCCGACGGCGAACCGGATCACGATCGTGCGGTAGTTCCCACCGAAGCAAGACGCAGAGGCGGCCACGTCACCGACGTGGCCGCCTCTCCGTATTAAAACCTGTGTGAGTTCCCGATTGGTTCCCGTATCCGCCTGAAAACTCATCTCAGCCGCAATTCATCGAGGTCTAAGCGGAATTGGCTTTTTCTTCTCGCGGTGTCCCGTAGTGTTTTCCATATCGAAAGCGAACGACGCGAAAGCGAAGATCGCAAACTGATCGAACGGAGAACGTCATGAGCTTCCACAAGATCGTCCCGGTGAAGAAGTCCACCAAGCCCGCTCCGAAGCCTGCCGCCAAGAAGAAGGCCGCTCCGAAGCCTGCGCCGAAGCGTCGCCCGGTCTCCCATAAGAACTGAGTTGCAGCAGGGTCTGTTGCAAACCTGCGACAAATAAGCCACGCGTAAAACGAACATATTCAGCAGCTGATAAACGGAGAGGTAATTCCCATGAGCTTCCACAAGATCGTCCCCGTCAAGAAGGCCGCCAAGTCCGCCAAGCCCGCTCCGAAGCCGGTCGCCCGGAAGAAGACCGCTCCGAAGGCCGCTCCGAAGCGTCGCCCGGTCGCGCACAAGGGCTGACCGGACGCCACGAGGCGGGGCCACCGATCCGGTGGCCCCGCCTCGGCCATGTCCGCCACACGACAGCCGGCACACGACAGCCGCCACACGCCAGCCGGCACACGAAAGAGGGAGTCGTCGACGATGAGGGAAGCCCGTGCGGCCTTCCGCCGCTTCTGGCCGCTGACCCGCGGCGACCGCAGATGGATGCTGGCGATCGTCGCGTGCGTGGTGGTGTCCGCGCTCGCCGAGACGGCCTCCATCCTGCTGTTCGCCGAACTCACCGACAACGCCCTGGCGGCAGGCTTGCTCGCCGAGTTCTGGGGGCCGGCCGGTGCCTGGCTCGGCGTGGCCGCGCTCGGCGCGCTCGTCGGCTACCTCGGTAACTCACTCGCGACCTGGACGGCGGAGCGCTTCGTCCTGCGACTGCGCGCGAAGGTGTTCGCCCACGTCCAGGAGCTTCCACCGCACTTCTTCCAGCAGCACCGCCGGGGCGACCTGGTGGAACGCCTCACCGGAGACGTCGAGGCGATCGAGCAGTTGGTCGTGTCGGGCGTGGTGGGCACGGTCTCGGCGCTCTTCTCCGCGGTCTTCTACTCGGCGGCGGCCCTCTGGCTCCGCTGGGACCTGGCGCTGGCCACCTTCGTCCTCGCCCCGCTCTTCCTCCTCGCCGCCCGTCGCTTCTCCGGCCGTATCAAGCAGGCCTCGCAGGACGAGCGGGCCGCCGACGGCGCGATCACCTCGGTGGTGGAGGAGTCGCTGGGCAACGTCGTGCTGACCCAGGCGTACAACCGCCGCCGCGACGAGGAACGGCGCCTCGACAAGGAGGCCCGCGCGTGGATGCGGGCCAGCGTGCGCGGGGCGCGGCTGAGCGAGATGTACGAGCAGTTCGTGGAGGTCGTCGAAACGCTCTGCGTCCTGTCGGTGATCGGCCTGGGCGTCTGGGAGATCTCGGCCGGCCGGATGACCCTCGGCGCGCTGCTCGCGTTCGCCGCGTTCATCGGCTACCTCTACCCGCCGGTCCGCAACCTCGGCCAACTGGGTCTGACGGTCACCGCGGCCACGGCGGGCGCGGAACGCATCGCCGAGATCCTGGACGCGGAGCCGGCGGTGCGGGACCCGGAGACCCCCGTCCCCGCGTGGCCGGTCCGCGGCTGGGTCAGCTTCCACGGCGTCACCTTCCGCTACCCCGAGGCCGCCCGCAGGTCGTTGCAGGAGGTGAGCTTCACGGCGGGCCCCGGCGAACTGGTCCTGGTCACGGGCGCGAGCGGGGCCGGCAAGTCCACCCTCTCCAAACTCCTCACCCGGTTCTACGACCCGGACACGGGAGTCATCTGCCTGGACGGAGTCCCGCTGACGGACGTCCCGCTGGAGTTCGTGCGCGAGAACATGGCGCTGCTCCCCCAGCAGACGCTCGTCCTGAACGGCACGATCCGCGAGAACATCGGGTGCGGCCGACCGGGCGCGACGGACGAGGAGATCGAGCGGGCGGCCCGGTCCGCCGCCGCCCATGACTTCGTCATGGCCCTCCCCGACGGCTACGACACACACATCGCCCCCGGCACGGCCGCGCTCTCGGGCGGTCAGCTCCAGCGCATCGCCATCGCCCGCGCCATGCTCCGCGCGGCCCCGGTCCTGGTCCTCGACGAACCCACCGCCGGCCTCGACTCGGTGGCCGCCCGGCAGATCGTCCAGCCGCTGCGCCGACTGATGTCGGGCCGCACGACCATCATGATCACCCACGATCTGAGCCTCGCCCCCGACGCCGACCGCATCCTGGTCGTGGACGAGGGACGGCTCGTGGACGCGGGCACGCACGACGAGCTGATGACCCGCTGCGACGCGTACATCAGGCTGGTGGAGCCGTGGTCGGCGACGGAGCGGAAGGCGAAGGCCATGGACGACACCCTGGTACTGCGCCTCTGACGCGCGCGCCCCGGGCCTGCCCCCGCTGAGCTGTGGCGCTGAGCGGGGGCTCACCCCGTCCGAAGCATGTACCCCAACCCCCGGACCGTCTGGATCAGCCGCGGCTCGCCGTACTGCTCCAGCTTGCGGCGCAGGTACATGACGTACACGTCGAGGGTGTTGGAGTTGGGCTCGAAGTCGAAGCCCCAGACGTCCTTGTGGATCTGGGAGCGGCTGAGCACCTTGGCCGGGTGGCGCAGGAAGTACTCCAGGAGGGAGTACTCGGTGCGGGTGAGGTCGAGGGGGCGGGCGGCCCGGGTGACCGTGCGGGAGGACAGGTCCATGGCGATGTCATGGAAGGTCAGCCGGGCGGAGGGGGCGCGGGGCGGCGGGGGTGTGCGCCGTCCGGTGCCGCGGCGCAGCAGGGCCCGTACCCGGGCGAGGAGTTCCTCCACGGCGAACGGCTTCATCAGGTAGTCGTCCGCGCCGTTGTCGAGCGCGACGATCCGGTCGCCGACGGCGCCCCGGCCGGTGAGCATCAGGATCGGGACGGTGCAGCCGGAGGCCCGGATCCGGCGGGTCGCGGCCAGGCCGTCGAGGCCGGGCATGGTGACGTCCATCAGGATCAGGTCGGGGGTGGTGCCGGGCGCCCCGACGAGGTCGAGGGCGAGCCGTCCGTTCTCGGCGAGAAGGGTCTCGTAGCCCTCGAAGCGGAGGAGCCGGCCGAGTCCTTCGCGGATGTCCGCGTCGTCGTCGGCCAGCAGTATCCTCCCCGCGGCCCCTGTCTCTGCCGCCCTTGTCCCTGCCGCCCTTGTCTCCGGCGCCCTTGTCTCTGGTCCCCTCACAGTTCGCATCGCCATCCCCTCACGGTGCGGCGAGGGGCTGTGGCGGGGCTGGCAGGGGGATGTCAGGAAGCCGTGGGGGTCCAGTCGCCGAGCCAGTCCGCGACCTCCTGGTCGGCGGCCTGGGCCGCGGTCAGCTGCGGACGGTCGCCGCTCGCGCCGCCCGCGCCCGCGCCGGTGTTCTGGTACTCGGCGAACCGGTCCTCCTTCCAGGAGAAGCCGCCCATGTCCGACCACGGGGTGGACCTGACCGCCGCGCTGAGCGTGGTGCCCCGGACGGTGGTCTGCGGGTCGACGGTCGTGTCGCCGCTCGGGTGCCAGTTGCGGCCGAGGTAGAAGGAGGCGGCCGTGACGTCTCCGCCGATCGACGACCGGTTGATGAGGATGCCCTTGCGGCCGCCCGGTGTGCTGGGGGCGGTGACATAGCCGGCCGAGGTGCCGTTCCAGCGCTTCTTCAGCGTGATGACGGACTTGTCGACCACGACCGTCGCCCGGCCGAAGATGAAGTCCACGTTGCCGGTGATGTAGGAGTTGGCGATGTAGACCCGGCCGGGCTTGTCCTTGGCGGCGGTCTCCAGCTCCAGGGTGTCCTGGTCGCCGTTGACGATGACCCCGTCCAGGACGATCCTGTCGGCCTGCGTCAGCAGCGCCACTGCCTGGTTGGCGATGTCCTGGTGCTTCGACTCGTCGAAGTCGTTGGTGACGGTGAGGTTGCGCACCTGGGAGTCGTCCGACTGGACGGAGACGGTGGCGCTGCCCGGGGTGCCGTAGGTCCCGGATCCGTCGGGCTTGGTCATGCCGGCCGCGTTGCCGTAGACGATCGTCGTGTCCTTGCGGCTGGCGCCCGAGCCCTGGATGGTGACGTGCGGCTTGTTGGCCGGGACCTTCACGACCTCGCGGTACGTCCCCGGCTTCACGGAGATCACGACCCGGGAGGGGTTGTTCGCGGGCACGGCGTCCACGGCGGCCTGGACGGTCCTGTACTGACCTGAGCCGTCGGCGGCGACGGTGAGGGTGGTGGCCGCGGCGGCGGTGGTGCTCGCGGTGGCGGCCGTCGTGCCGATCGAGGTCCGGGGGCCCACGCCCGCCTTGAGGAGGGCGGGCACGTCCGCGGCCTTGTCGAGGGTGTACGCGTAGTACGTCTTCGGGTCCCAGGCCGAGCCCGTGCCGCCGCTCTCGTTCTTGCCGGTCGTCCCGGAGAACACGTTGCCGCGCTGCACGAGGGTGGCGGTGGCGTCCCGTACGACGGGGTTGGTCAGGCCCTGGAAGTAGGAGTTCTCCAGCAGCATGTTCGTCTTGCCGCGCGCGTAGTTGCCGTAGGAGGACTTGATGTCCGTCCCGGCCGCGTCCTCCAGGAAGTTGTTGTACAGGTGCGCGTGGGCGACGTTGTCCGTGGACGGGTTGCGCTGCTCGGTCTCGCGGATCCAGTTGTGGTGGATCGTGATGTCGGCGGTGGTGTTCTCGGTCCAGCCGATGCCGAACGCCTTGTTCTCCTGGCTGAGCTTGTTCCAGGACACGGTCAGATAGGTCGTGTCCTTGCGGCTGTCGATGAGCCCGTCGGCCATGTGCCGCAGGTCGTTGTGGTCGATCCAGACGTGGTGGGCGCCGTCCATCTGGATCGCGTCGAAGTCGTGCTCCTTGTCGTTCCAGACGCCCTGGTAGGCGTCCCGGATCGTCAGGTTCCTGATGATGACGTTGTGGACGCCCTGGCCGAGGAAGAAGCCGCCGCCGACGATGTGCCCGGAGGTCCCGGAGCCCACGATCGTCTTGTTCGACTGGACCTTGATCTCTTTCCCGACCGGGTCCATGGTGATCGTCGCCGCGACGACGATGACGTACGGCTCGCTCGCCGTCGCGTACTTCTCCAGGTCGGCGAGGGTCTTCACGGTGACGGTCTTGCCGTCCCGGCCGCCGTAGGTGCCCTTCTGGCCGAGGGCGTCGACCGAGGCGAAGCCGTCGGCGGAGGCGGTGGCCCAGGCGGGCGCGGCGGCGGTCGCGGCCGAGGCCTGCGCCTGCGCGTCCGCGCCGAACAGGCCGAGGTCCGTGCCGTAGGCGAGGGATCCGGCGGCGGTGAGGGCCAGCGGCACGCCGACCGCCAGCGCCGTCCTCCTTCTGCGGTGGCGGGGCTTGGCCGTCGCCTTGGCGGACTCGGGCGACTTGCGGCGCTGCTCGCTCATGCGGCGAACCTTTCCGTGCGGGGGGTTTGACTGACCGTGAGTCGCCACCCGGGAGGGAAAGGTTGCCGCTGTACGGGAGTTCGTCACTCCGGAGCGATCAGAGGGCCACCAGGTCGACGACGTTGATGACGACATGGCGATTGGACACGACGTAGGTGATGAAGCCGCCTGTGAAGGCGGCGGACCAGCTGTTGTCCCGGTTGCTGATCGCGGGCGCACCGAACGGGTTGAGGCTGAGCCGCTTCTCCAGATCTTCCAGTGACGCGCGCTGGGGCGTGCTCAGCGTGGCCTTGCACCGAGCCGCGCGGTCGGCATACCTGATCGCGTACGCGCTCACCCACACCTGCCCGCGTCGATGGGGTCCACGGGGTCCACGGGGCGGTTGTCGGCGTTGTAGGCGTTGCCGTCCGTGTCGCGGAAGACCATGCCGTCGGTGTCGCCCTCGGTCACCCGCTTGACCGTCTGCTCCACTTCGTCCAGATAGCCGGGCGTCGCGCAGGCGCAGGCGAAGGGGAACCACTTGTCGGTCACGGCGTCGAGCGCGGCCTGATCGAAGTCCGCGGCCGCGCTGAGCCAGTCCTGTTCGAAGGCCTGCAGCCAGTCGGGTCGCCGCTGCAGGGCCGCGCGGATCGCCTCGGGAGTTCTCTCGCAGGAGTGGGGATCCACCTTGTGGGCCATGATGATCGGTTTCTCTTCTCCGGCAGGGGCTGTATGCGGTGACCGGAGTTCCACGGTAGAGCGTGCGAGGTGGTGGGTGCTGGAGGATGCGGCTGACGGCGGAGTGAGTCCGATGGTCACCATCCGCTCCCGGGGATGCGTTCGCCCCGGCTGACCGCGACGCGGAGGACATCTCCCAGGGATTCCACCGCTCTGGTGAGCGCGAAGCGCACCGCTCGCTCACCCGCCTTGGTGTCGGCGAGCACGGCCCTGGCTCCCGCGAGCACCTGTTCGCCTGAGTCGAGCTGAGCGGCTTCCATGTCATCGGCGAGCAGGGAGAGCCTGCTGTGCTCGCTGTCCGTGCTGAGGTAGCACGGTCTGCCTTCGGGGGTGGTCCAGGGCAGCAGACGGAGCTGGTGCTCTTGACCGGCGTTCACGCGTGCACCTCCACTCCGTGAATACGGCGCGGGCCGACCTCGATGCCGTGGGCGGTGAGCCAGAGGGCGCGGCGGCGCTGCCGTTGCAGTTTCCGTTCGTGGCGCTCGTCAGGGGTGAGGAGGTAGGGGCGCACGAGGGGGGTGTCGTACACGAAGGGGCATGCCGCGCTGTGCGGACGGGCGGTCAACGGCTCGTCGTCGACGGCAAGTTGGGGTGGTGTCGCGCGATGACATCCGCTGGCGGGCAGCAGTGTTCGCACGAGTACGAGCAGTAGCCATTCGGCGAATCGGGCGGTACGTTCACGCATGTCGGCGCTCCTTCGAAGCGTCGGCCACGCCCCCGGGCCGAGCAGCATCGGTCGCGGGGGTTTCACGGCGTGGGGTCATGACGAGCGGTGATTACCGTTCGTGCCCTGATCGTCACAGCTCCGACGTACCCTGCGGAAGAGGTTCGGTGTTGTCTGGAGCGCCAGGCAACGGGGAGGGGTGATGTGGCCGAAGTGGTTGACGGGGAACGGGAGTCGGGGCGGGCCGTGCTGGGCCGCACGCTGAAGTTCCTCCGGGAGAAAGCGGGCAAGTCGCTGGGCCAGCTCGCTGACGACACCGGATACGACAAGAGCTACCTGAGCCGGCTGGAGTCGGGGGTGCGGCTGTCCAAGGTGACCGTCATGGAGGATCTGGACGGGTACTACGAGGCTGGTGACCTGCTGGTCCGGCACTGGCGCGCGGCGCGGTTGGACGCGTTCAGAGACCAGTACAAGCGGTTCATGGAGCTGGAGGCGACGGCTCGGATCATGTGGAAGTTCACGCTGGGGATTCCCGGGCTTCTACAGACCGAGGACTTCGCGCGGGGGGTGTTGTCTGGGGCCCAGACAACACCTGACGGCGACGAGGCCGTCGAGGAGCAGGTGGCGGCACGGCTCGGACGGCAGTATCTCCTGCGGCAGAAACCCCAGCCTGACGTCCGCGTCATCATGGACGAGTTCGCGCTTCGACGTCCCGCCGCACAGGGGAAGACGTGGCGCGACCAACTGCTTCATCTTGAAGCGGCTGCAATGTGGCCCAATGTGGCGTTGCAGGTACTCCCGCTTTCAGCAGGCGCGCACCACCATATGAACGGGTCGTTGACCCTGCTCTGGCAGAGGGACGGGAGCGCTGTTGCCTACACGGAAGGCAACAGCAGCGGTCTGCTGATCGAGGATCCGGACGAGGTTCTGCGGCAGCGATTGTCCTACGATCGGCTCCGCGACCTGGCGCTGTCCCCGTCGGACTCGCTCGCGTTCATCAGGGACGTATTGGAAGGGCACAGACACGATGACGCACACTCCTGATCTCAGCATCGCTGCCTGGCGCAAGTCGTCCTACAGCGACGGGGGAGACAACAACTGCGTCGAGGTCGCCGACGGCTACCCCGGCATAGTCCCCGTCCGGGACAGCAAGGCCCCGACGGCCCGTCCGCTGGTCTTCTCGGCGGTCTCCTGGTCCGCGTTCGTCCGGGGGACCAAGGGTGCCGCCGGTTAGTGTGACGCTGTACCCACCTGGCGGGCCGGTGGTGCGGGAGGAGCAGCGGTGATCACCCGGATCGAGATCGACGGCTTCAAGACGTTCGACGACTTCTCGCTGGATGTTCCCCCGTTCCTGGTCCTTCTGGGCGCGAACGCCTCGGGCAAGTCGAACCTGCTGGAAGCGGTGGACCTGCTCGGGCGGCTGATCGTGAAGCCGAGCAGCCAGACCCTGGTCCGCCATGCGCGGCGGGGCGGACCGCGTGAGCTCTTCCGGCAAGGACCCGATGGCGAGCTCGTGGACGAGATCCGGATCGGCGCGACGGTTCTCGTCGAGACCCACCGGTTCGGACTCCTCCACGTACGGGTCGACGCGACCGTCGGCTATCGAGATGCGCCGGAACCGCTGGCCGTGGAACTGTCCGTGAAGGGGGTTCCGAACCGGGTTCCGGGTCTGAGCCCGAGGGTCAGGGAGAACAGCGACTACTACTCTCACCTCTTGTACGACGTCGAGGCAATGCGCGGGCTGGACAGAGCGCTGACCGTGGCGCTGAACGAGGCAGTGGCCGGTTGGCGCATCCTCGACCCGGTCCCCAGCACCATGCGGCAGCCGGCCGACGCGTATGACTCTGATCCGTTGACAGAGGACGGCCGCAACGTCGGCGCGGTGCTCGGACACCTCTGGGAAGGGGACCCGGGGGAGAAGACGGCGTTCGAGGCGGACCTCGCCGCAGTTCTACCCGACGTACGGGAGATCGACGTCGTACGGGATGAGGACCGGGCCCTGTGGGACGTCTGGATCCGGCACAAGAACGAGCCGAGGGTGTCACCGCGTGTCGTCTCCGCGGGCACGCTCCGGACGATCTCTCTGCTCGCGGCGGCACACGATCCGAGACACCCTGGTGTGCTCATGGTCGAGGAGCCAGAGAACGGACTGCACCCCAGCAGGGCCCCCAGGCTTATGGAACGACTCAAGGAGTGCACGACGGATCTTCGGCTCTACGATTCGCCGGACCCTCACGAGCCCCACGGGACGGCACCGGCACTCCGGCAGATCCTGGTGACGTCCCATTCCCCCGTCGTCCTCGCCTCGCTGCTCGACAAGTCCCCGCACGACGTGGTCTTCCTGGACACCGTCACCCGACTCGGCGGCGGTACTCCCCCGACCAGGCTGACCCGGGCTCGAAAGGTGGCAGAGACGGGCGATCGCGGCACCTACGTCACCCCCATGGAGGTTCGCCAGTACCTGGACCCGGTGGGGTACGCCCATGGCGCGTAGATATCTGAGCATCGCTCTGCTCACCGAAGGGCTCAGCGACCAGTGGTTCCTGCTGCCTTTGGTCGACCGTCAGGTGGAGAGCATGGAGTCGGCGTCGCCGCGTGGCTTCGACTTCCCGGGTACCGCGCCTGGCAGCCGCTTCACCGTGGCCCCGCGTGAGCGGGTCAGCGAGGAGGTCGAGACGCTCCTCGAGCACATGGACCTTGTGATCCTTCATCACGATCACAACGAACGGAGCAAGGTCGAAGCGGTACGGGCAGCCTTACGCAAGGACGAGGACGCCGAGCGGGTCATTGGCATGGTTCCCGTTCGAGAGACGGAAGCCTGGATGCTCGCCGATCCAGCGGCCCTTCCGAACGCGCCTGCCGCTGCCGTACGTGACCTGATCAGGTCACCTCGTGACGTCGAGAAGGTCCCGGATCCCAAGAGGGCCCTGGCCCAGGCGTTCGGCCCGCGGCACCGGCCCGAGTACGACTTTGACCGGCTTGGCCAGAGGATGTCCCTGGACGTGCTACGACAGGTTCCGGCCTACGCCCGCTGGGCGGGGGATTTCCACGCGGCGCTGCAGAAGCTGCGATTTCTCTGAGCCCGCCGCCACAGCCGCGACACCCTTCTAAGGCGCTTCCAGTGCCTCCGGCGGAGGCGTAGCCGCCCCCGGCAGGCGGACCGTCGCCACCGTGCCGCCGCCGTCCGCGTGGGCCAGGGTGACCTGGCCGCCGGCCTGTTCCACGGTGCGGGCGACGATCGAGAGGCCGAGGCCGGAGCCGGGCAGGGCGCGTGCGCTGGGGGAGCGCCAGAAGCGGTCGAAGACGTGCGGGAGTTCGTCGGTGGGGATGCCGGGGCCGTGGTCGCGGACGGTCAGCACACCGCGGGTCAGCCGGACGTCGATGACACCGCCCTCGGGGCTGAACTTCACCGCGTTGTCCAGGATGTTGACCACCGCGCGCTCCAGCGCGGCCGGCTCCGCCCGGGTGTACCAGGGGTCGATGGACGCGTTGATGGTCAGCTCCGGGCCGCGCAGCCGGGCCCGGCGCAGCGCCGACTCGACGGTGTCCTCCAGCGAGACCACCTGTACGCGTTCGCCGCGCTGGCCCTCCGAGCGGGACAGCTCCTGAAGGTCGCCGATCAGCGCCGCCAGCTCGGTCATCTGCGCCTTCACCGAGGCGAGCAGCGCCTTGCGGTCCGCCGGGGGGAGCGGCCGGCCGGTCTCCTCACTGCGGGTGAGGAGCTCGATGTTGGTACGCAGGGAGGTGAGGGGGGTGCGCAGTTCATGCCCGGCATCGGCGATCAACTGCTGTTGCAACTCACGGGAGTTGGCGAGGGAGGCGGTCATCGAGTTGAAGGACCGGGAGAGGCGGGCCACTTCGTCGTCGCTGTCGTCCTCGACGGGGATGCGGACGCCCAGGTCTTCGGTGCGGGCGACGTGCTCCACGGCTTCCGTGAGCTTGTCGACCGGACGCAGGCCCGCACGGGCGACCGCCAGACCGGCAGCTCCCGCGCCGAGCACTCCGATGCCGGAGACGAGCAGGAGGATGAGTGCCAGGTCGTTGAGGGTGTTCTGGGTTTCCTTGAGGGACACGCCGAGGACCAGCGCGTAGTCGGGGTAGAGCTGAGTGGAGGGTCCGAATCCCCCCACCAGGAGGGGAGTGGTCCGTACTCGTACGTCGTTGCCATCGGAGTCGGTGCTGTTGTGGAAGGTGTTCACACCCGGGTCGGGGTCTGCGGCCACGCTCTTGTCGTGACCCGTGACCTTGACAACGCCGGCCGAGTCGCTGAACACGCAGACGGTGCCGTCCGACTTCACCACCTGCACGTAGTAGTCCCTGGGGCGCATGCTGTCGGACGAATCGCTCGCCTCCTTGGGACAGGCGGCCAGCAGAGCCGTGATCTCCTGCTGCCCCAGCCGCACGTTGGCACCGTCGAGCTGGTTGTCGACCTGGTCGTACAGCTTCCCCTGGACGATGAACCAACACGTCACCGAGACCGCCGCCACCGCGAAGGCCACGGCGGCAGCCACCAGCATCGACAGCCGGGCCCGGATGGGCAGGGTCCGGAACCGTCGTACGAGCTTTTTCACTCCGCGCCGCCCTGTCGCAGCACATACCCCACGCCCCGCACGGTGTGCACGAGGCGCGGTTCGCCGCCCGCCTCCGTCTTACGGCGCAGGTACATCACGTACACGTCCAGCGAGTTGGACGACGGCTCGAAGTCGAAGCCCCAGACCGCCTTCAGGATCTGCTCACGGGTGAGGACCTGGCGCGGGTGGGCCATGAACATCTCCAGGAGCGTGAACTCCGTGCGGGTCAGTTCCACGGGGCGTCCGCCCCGCGTGACCTCGCGGGTCGCGAGGTCCATGCGCAGGTCGGCGAAGGTGAGTGCCTCGTCCTCCTCCACCGTGCCCGCTCCGGCCGCCGCCGCGTAGGAGCTGCGCCGCAGCAACGCACGGACCCGGGCGAAGAGTTCGTCGAGTTCGAACGGCTTGACCAGGTAGTCGTCGGCGCCCGCGTCGAGTCCGGTGACGCGGTCGCCGACCGTGTCGCGGGCCGTCAGCATCAGGATGGGCGTGGTGTCGCCGGCCCCGCGGATGCGGCGTGCGGCGGTGAGGCCGTCCATGCGCGGCATCTGGATGTCCAGCACCACCAGGTCGGGGCGGTAGGCCGTCGCCTTCTCCAGCGCGTCGGCGCCGTCCACCGCCGTCTGCGTGTCGTAGCCCTCGAAGGCGAGACTGCGCTGGAGTGCTTCACGCACCGCCGGCTCGTCGTCGACGATCAGGATGCGCTGGGTGTCACGGTCGCCTTCGGCGGGGCTCATGGGCGTGGATTCCTCGGGTGCGGTGGGACGGGTGGGAGGCCTGACGTGCGGGCGTTGCTGAACGCCTTCAGCCTCGCATGCTTCCCTGCAGGTGCGTAAAGGCCGGAACGGGGCGGGATCAGCCGCGCATCGCCGCGAGCCGGTTCAGCGGAACCTTGCGCAGGTGCGGGCGGGCCGCCGAGGTGCGCAGGCCCATCAGCTGCGGGGCCGCGACCTCGGGCGCCCGGGTCGGGGCCACCGGCTCGTGCAGCTCGTACGCCACGTCGAGGGCCAGGGCGATGTCGGCCGCGCCGAAACCGGTCACCGTGTGCGAAATCTGCTTGATCATGACGTACTCCCTAGCTCGGTGCAGTGCGGTGGGTTCAGCTGTCGGAGCCGCCGGCGCGGAGGCCGGCCAGGTCTGCCTTGACGGTGTTGATCGGGATGGCGAAGCCGAGGCCGACGCTGCCGGCGTCGGAGGAGGAGGAAGAGTCCGTCGCGGCGGAGTACATCGCGGAGTTGATGCCGATGATGTTGCCGCTGGCGTCGATGAGCGCGCCGCCGGAGTTGCCGGGGTTCAGGGAGGCGTCCGTCTGGAGGGCCTTGTAGGTCGTCGTGGACGAGCCCGTGTCGCCGTTGAACTCCTGGCCGCCGAACTGGAACGGCCAGCTGCCGTCGCCGCCGCCCTGCTGGCCCTGGCCCTGGCTCTGGCTCTCGTCCGTCGAGACGGTCACGTCCCGGTTCAGGGCGGAGACGATGCCGCTGGTGACGGTGCCGGTCAGGCCCTCGGGGGAGCCGATCGCCACGACCGTGTCGCCGACCTTGACGCCGTCGGAGTCGCCGAGGGTCGCCGCCGTCAGCCCGGACGCGTTCTCCAGCTTGATGAGCGCGAGGTCCTTCTTGCTGTCGGTGCCGACGACCTTGGCGGTGTACGACTTGCCGTCGCTGGTCGTCACCTTGATCGAGTCCGCGCCCGAGATGACGTGGTTGTTGGTGACGATCTCGCCGCCGCTGGTGATGATCACACCGGAGCCGGTGGACGTCCCGTTGCTCAGCGTGGCGCTGACCTCGACGACGCTCGGGCTGACCGCCGCCGCGATGCTGGCCACGTCACCCGTCTTGCTGGAGGGCACCACGCTGGTGGTGGTGGACGAGGAGACGACCTCGTCCTTGCCGGTCAGCTCCTGGATGCCGTAGGCCGTGCCGCCGCCTATGGCGGCCGCGACGATCGCCACCGCGGCGAGCAGGGCGAGCGGGCCGCGGGCGCGCTTCTTCTTGGCGGGGGCGGGCTCGGCGGTGAGGAGAGCGGTTCCGCCGCCGTTGCCGTCGCCGTGCCCGTTGCCGCCCGCGGCCGCCTGCGTCTGCCACACGGTGGTGGGCTCGACGACGGGCTGCTGCACCTGCTGCATGGGCATGGGCTGCTGCTGCACGGGCTGCTGCGGTACCGGCTGGTACGCCGGCGGGGGCGGCCACTCCGGGTTCACCGGGGCGGAGCTCTGGGCCTGGTACGGGTTCTCGAAGTTCTCGTACTCGCCGCTGCGGCGGATGCTCTCGGTCATGGAAAGAAGCTTCGCGCCCGACCATGAGAGCTCCCTGAGTGCTCCCTGAGAAGCCCGCCAGAACCTCGTATGCCCGATATAAGGAAGTCTCTCGCAGCTCGGGGGAGACTCTCAGAGAAGCTTCATGGAAGCCCCCGCAAGCCCCTCGGCCGGGGGCTCCGCGCCCGGTGGAGCTCCTACTCGCAGCCGCAGGACCGTCGCGCCAGCAGCCGGGACGGGAACACCTTCAGCCGTTCGCGACGGGACCCCGCGACGCGCAGACCGTCGTCCAGGACGAGGTCGACGGCCGCGCGGGCCATCGCCGAGCGGTCCGAGGCGATCGTCGTCAGCGGCGGGTCGGTGAGCGCCGCTTCCTTGATGTCGTCGAAGCCGGCCACCGCCAGCTCGCCGGGCACGTCGATGCGCAGCTCGCGCGCCGCGCGCAGCAGACCGATCGCCTGGTCGTCGGTGGAGCAGAAGACGGCCGGCGGCCGGTCCGGGCCCGCCAGCAGCTCCAGGGAGACCCGGTAGGCGTCGTAGCGGTTGTAGGGGGCCTCGAAGAGCCGGCCCTCCGTGGAGATCCCGGCCTCGTCCATCGCGCGCCGCCAGCCCTCGACGTGGTCGGAGACCGGGTCGCCGACGGAGGGGGTCTCCGCGGTGCCGCCGACACAGGCCACGTACTCGTAGCCGTGCTCCAGCAGGTGGCGGACGGCGAGCTGGGCGCCGCCCAGGTCGTCGGTGACGACGGCGACGTCGTCGATGGCCTCGGGGCGCTCGTGCAGCAGCACCACGCGCGCGTCCCAGGCGTCGATCTCCGCGGCCGCCAGATCGTTCAGCGCGTGGCTGACCAGGATCAGACCCGAGACGCGCATCCCGAGGAAGGCGCGCAGATAGTGGACCTCGCGCTCGGCGACGTAGTCGGTGTTGCCGACCAGCACCATCTTTCCGCGCTCGGAGGCGGCCTGCTCGACCGCGTGCGCCATCTCGCCGAAGAACGGCTGACGGGCGTCCGGGATGATCAGGCCTATGAGGTCGGTGCGCCGGGACGCCATCGCCTGGGCGACCCGGTCGGGCCGGTACCCCAGTTCCTTGATGGCGGCGAGGACACGCTCGCGCGTGGCCGGGGCGACCGGCCGGGGTCCGTTGTTGATGACATAGCTGACGACCGCGGTAGAGGTCCCCGCCAGTCGCGCCACATCATCCCGAGTCACCTTGGCCACGCGCGGAGTCTACGCGGATGGACCCGCTCTGGGCAGGGCGTACTGCAGCTTGTCTGTGCGCAAGCAACGCCCTCCCCGAGCAGGTACGGGGCCTACTGACGGGTACTACGCCTCCGCCGGGACCTCGTGGGCGTCCAGGGCGGTCGCGTTGTCCGCATCCTCCGCCTTTGCCTGCTCCGACCGGTCCGCCTTGGCCTTCGCGTCCTCGCCACCGCGCTCCCCCTTCTCAGGGGTAACGAATCGATAACCGACGTTCCGGACGGTTCCGATCAGCGATTCGTGCTCCGGGCCGAGCTTGGCCCGCAGCCGCCGTACGTGGACGTCGACCGTGCGGGTGCCGCCGAAGTAGTCGTAGCCCCAGACCTCCTGGAGCAGCTGTGCACGAGTGAACACCCGGCCCGGGTGCTGGGCCAGATACTTCAGAAGCTCGAACTCCTTGAAGGTGAGGTCCAGGACCCGTCCCTTCAGCTTCGCGCTGTAGGTCGCCTCATCGACCGACAGGTCGCCGTTGCGGATCTCCATCGGGGAGTCGTCGTTGACGATCTGCTGGCGGCCCATGGCCAGCCGCAGTCTCGCCTCGACCTCGGCCGGCCCGGCCGTGTCGAGGAGCACGTCGTCGATGCCCCAGTCGGCGGTGACGGCCGCGAGGCCGCCCTCGGTGACGACGAGGATGAGCGGACAGCCGGGGCCGGTGGAGCGCAGCAGCTGGCAGAGGCTGCGGACCTGGGGCAGATCGCGGCGGCCGTCGATCAGGATGACGTCGGCACCGGGGGTGTCGACGAGAGCGGGGCCTTCGGCCGGTGCCACGCGCACGTTGTGCAGCAGAAGGCCGAGGGCGGGAAGCACCTCCGTCGACGGCTGGAGGGCGTTGGTCAGGAGCAGCAGAGAACTCATACGTCTGGTTCCTCCTCGGTCCCTGCGAGGACGTTTTCGGCACTGCGCTTGCTTGCGGCACTGCACTGCGTTCCCGGGGGCAGTACACCTGCGGTCACCTGGCGTTTCCCGCCCTGTTCCCACTTCGTATACAACGGTTCCGAAAGCACAAAAGGACCCGGGGGCTTCGCTGCCCGAGTCCTCTGTCCAGCAGAATAGCCCACATGAGCAGCAGTCCGGCAGGTCATGTGGCACGTTCCGCCGTTCGTCCGTATTCCGAGACGGGCAGTCGCACACCATTGCGGACGTTTCTGACCGCCGCCGACGGGATTTCCATCGATTCCGTATACGAACCGGGTGGCGTTGTATACGACGCCTCCGCGCCATCCACCGGTCATCCGGTGTTCGTCGTCGCGCACGGGTTCACGGGCGATGTGGACCGCCCGCATGTGCGGCGCGTGGCGTCCGCGCTCGCCCGGCACGGGGCCGTCGTCACCTTCTCCTTCCGCGGGCACGGCCGCTCCGGCGGGCACTCCACGGTCGGCGACCGCGAGGTGCACGACCTCGCCGCCGTCGTGGAGTGGGCGCGCTCGCTCGGGCACGCGCGCGTGGCGACCGTCGGCTTCTCCATGGGCGGCTCCGTGGTCCTGCGGCACGCGGCGCTGCACCCGGGGACGGTGGACGCCGTCGTCTCCGTGAGCGCCCCCGCCCGCTGGTACTACCGCGGCACGCCTCCGATGCGCCGGGTGCACTGGCTGGTCACCCGACCCGAGGGCCGGCTGGTCGCGCGCTACGGCTTCCGCACCCGTATCCACGGCGACTGGGACCCGGTGCCGCTGTCGCCGGTCGAGGCGGTCCCGAGGATCGCGCCGACTCCGCTGCTGATCGTGCACGGCGACCAGGACGGCTACTTCCCGCTCGACCACCCCCGGATGCTGGCCGAGGCCGCCGCCGGTCACGGCGAACTCTGGGTGGAGCACGGCATGGGCCACGCCGAGCACGCGGCCGACGACGGACTGCTGGCCCGCATCGGGGACTGGGCGGTCGCACAGGGCGGCTAGCCTGACCGTGTACACAGCCGATCGATTGAAGGAACCGATGCCAAAGGTCACGGTGCGCTACTGGGCGGCCGCGAAGGCCGCGGCCGGGGTCGCCGAGGAGCCGCACGACGCGGACACCCTCGCCGAGGCCCTCGACGCCGCCCGTGCGCGACACCCCGGCGAACTCGTGCGTGTCCTGCAGCGATGCTCGTTCCTCGTCGACGGTGACCCCGTGGGCACCCGCGCACATGAGACGGTACGGCTGGCCGACGGCGGCACGGTCGAGGTGCTCCCGCCGTTCGCAGGAGGGTGAGATGACCGACCAGCCGTATGACCAGCCGTATGACCAGCCGTATCAGCAGTACCCGCCGTACGAGGGCTACGAGGGGTACGACCCCCAGGCCCAGCAGGCTCAGCACGCCCAGCAGGCTCAGCAGGCGTGGCCCGGGCAGCAGCAGGGGTACGAAGACCCGCAGGCCCACCTCCAGTACACGCAGCAGTGGCAGGGCCAGACCTGGGAGACCAGCGTCCAGGCGCCGGTCACCCCGGCCGACCCGGCCCAGACCTCCTACCTGCCGCCGCAGACGGGCGAGGCCCCGGCCTACGGCGACCCGCAGGCCGGGTACGGCCGCTCCGACGCGTACGCCCAGGCCGGGTACGGCCAGGCCGCCGCCGCACCCGTGCCCTCCGCACCCGCGCCCGCGCCTCGGCCCGTCCCGGCGCCCGACTCCAGCGGCCCCGGCTCGACCTACGGCCCCGCCACCCTCGCCGGCAACGCCCGCATCACCGACGCCCAGCGGGCCCGGCTGGAGGGGCGGTCGCCGATCATCGAGCCGGGCATGCAGCCCGCCGCGCTCACCGCGCTCCTCGGCCTGCTGCTCTCCGGTTCGGCGGCGATCGGCTCGTACGCCCTGCTCGTCCCGCTCGTCGTGCTCCAGGCCGTCACGGCCGCGGGCTGGTTCCGGCTGAACGGCATGTGGCCGGCCCGGCAGGGCATCGCGCTCGCCTTCCTGGGCGCGCTGGTCTCGGACGTCGCCCTGCTGGTGGCCGGCCGGGAGAACGCGCCCGCCGCGATCCTCGGCACCCTGGGCGTGTGGGTCCTGCTCGTCCTGGTGCTCCAGCTGCGCTCGCACGCCGACCCCGACGAGCGCATGTACGGCCTGATGGCGACCGTCGCCTCCGCCGCGCTGGCCATCCTCGCCACCGGGCACCTCGCCGCCGAGCCGGACGCGGTGTCGGTCGGGGCGGCCGCGGTCGCGGTCGCCATGCCGGCCCGCGCGCTGCCGCTGCCCACCCCGGCCTCCGTCCTGGTGGCCCTGCTCGCCGCGGCGGGCGCGGGCATCGCGGTCGGCGAGATGACCGGACTGGGCGTCGGGGGCGCGCTGCTCGGCGCGGGCGCGGCGGGCTGCGCGCTCATCGGCCACCGGGTCGCTAGCTACGACTACCCCTCCCGCTTCGTCCACTTCACGGCGGGCGTGGCCCTGCCGCTGGCCGCGGCCGCACCCGCGGTCTACGTGCTGGGACGGGCGCTGGGGTAGGCGCCGGGGAGACCTGGAAGGGGCCGGGGGCGAGCGGTAAAGACTGTCACAGCTGATCGACAAACCGGCGGTGCCGTCCGCACCGAGGGTTACCGTGAGGCCTCATTGACTTTTGGCCATCCGGGTGGGGGAACTACCGCATGCGTGCGCTTCGAATACTGCTGGTCGTCGTCGTGGTCCTGGGCGGCCTGTTCGTGCTCGCGGACCGCCTCGCCGTGAACTTCGCGGAGGGCGAGGTCGCCGACAAGCTGAAGACCAACGAGGGCCTCGCCACCACCCCGGACGTGTCCATCAAGGGCTTCCCGTTCCTCACCCAGGTCGTCGGCGGCTCGCTGGACGACGTCGAGGTCGGCATCAAGGACTACGAGGCGGCGACCGGCACCAGCGGCCAGACGATCCGCCTCGACGACCTCAACGCGGACATGAAGGGCGTCGACTTCTCCAGCGACTTCAGCTCCGCCACCGCCTCGAGCGCCACCGGCACCGCGTCCATCACCTACGCCGAACTGCTGAAGACGGCGAAGTCCGAGCCCACGCAGGTGGTGCAGGGCGTCACCGCCAACGTGGTCGGTCTCTCCGACGGCGGCAACGGCAAGATCAAGGTCGCCGTCGAGGCCACCGTCCTCGGCACCAAGCTGCCGCAGCCCGTCTACGTGCTGAGCACGGTCACCGTCGAGGGCGACACCGTCCGGGTGCACGCCGACTCGCTGCCCAGCTTCGGCGGGGTCCAGGCCGCCGAGAACGAGGTGCGGTCGATCACCGACTTCCAGCAGAAGATCGACGACCTGCCCGGCGGGATCCAGCTCGACAAGGTCCAGGCGGGGACGAACGGGGTGGAGATCTCGGTGAAGGGTTCGAACGTCAACCTGGCCGGGTAGTACCCACCGGCGGTGGACGGCAGATGTCCGACAGGCGAGACAGGGCCGTCCGCACCGCAGATGTGACGACGGATACAAGCGCCCGGAAGCCGTGTGCCCACGGCCCGGGCGCTTTCCTCGTCCCAGTATCCGGACGATCGCATCTCACCATTCGGAGAGCTGGTGACATGCCCGCCTCTCCATCCCTACGATCGACGACATGATGCAGCGACAGGCGGATCTCACGAAGCGGCGGGCAGTAGACCTGTGCCGCGTCGCCGCCATGCTCTGTCGCCCCTTCTGAGCGGAGGCGCCGCCGGCCCTCCGCGCCCTCCCGGCGCCCTCACCCGAGGGCATCCGTGCGCCGGCCGCCGGCGAGACCCGGCCCCGCACCCTTCTTTTCTTGCACACCCCCGCCGCAACTGCCCCGGAGGAGAACGAGCATGAGCCGCAGCGACGTCCTGGTCGACGCCGACTGGGTCGAGGCCAACCTCGACAGCGCCGACATCGCCATCGTCGAGGTCGACGAGGACACGTCCGCGTACGAGAAGAACCACATCCGCAACGCGATCCGGATCGACTGGACCAAGGACCTCCAGGACCCGGTCCGCCGTGACTTCGTCGACCAGGAGGGCTTCGAGAAGCTCCTGTCCGCGAAGGGCATCGCCAACGACACGCTGGTGATCCTCTACGGCGGCAACAACAACTGGTTCGCGTCCTACGCCTACTGGTACTTCAAGCTGTACGGCCACGACAACGTCAAGCTTCTCGACGGTGGCCGCAAGAAGTGGGAGCTGGACGCCCGCGAGCTGGTCGAGGAGGTCCCGGTGCGCGCCGAGACGTCCTACAAGGCCAAGCCGCAGAACACCGCGATCCGCGCCTTCCGTGACGACGTCGTCGCCGCGATCGGCTCGCAGAACCTGGTCGACGTCCGCTCGCCCGACGAGTTCAGCGGCAAGCTGCTCGCCCCCGCGCACCTGCCGCAGGAGCAGTCGCAGCGTCCGGGCCACGTCCCGTCCGCCCGCAACATCCCGTGGTCGAAGAACGCCAACGACGACGGCACCTTCAAGTCGGACGACCAGCTCAAGGAGCTGTACGCCGACGAGCAGGTCGACCTGGCCAAGGACACCATCGCGTACTGCCGCATCGGCGAGCGCTCGGCCCTGACCTGGTTCGTGCTGCACGAGCTGCTGGGCGTGGAGAACGTCAAGAACTACGACGGCTCCTGGACCGAGTACGGCAGCCTGGTCGGCGTCCCGATCGAGCTCGGCGCCAACAAGTAAGCGAAGCATCCCGATCCCGACCGGCCTTCCTTCCGGTCAGACCCCTCTTGGAGAAAGACATGTGCGGAGCGAAGGCCGGCGGCCCGGACGCCTCGACGATCAAGCCCGGTGAGACCACGATCCAGGGTCAGGTGACCCGCGACGGCGAGCCGGTGGTCGGATACGTCCGCCTGCTGGACTCGACCGGCGAGTTCACCGCGGAGGTTCCGACCTCCGCGACCGGACAGTTCCGCTTCTACGCGGCCGAGGGCACCTGGACACTGCGTGCCCTCGTCCCCGGCGCCACCGCCGACCGCACGGTCGTCGCCCAGCAGGGCGGCCTCGCCGAGGTCGCGATCGCGGTCTGAGAAGCACCCGCTCGACCCGAGGGCCGCACCCCTGCACAGGGTGCGGCCCTTCGGCATGTCCGGACCTACCCTGGAGTCATGTACGCACGCCGGCGCCACGCGTATTTCGCCATGATGGGGACGTGCATCACGCTGTTCGTCCTGGCCTGGGGAGTCGTGCGGATCTGGTCGGTGCCGGTGGCCGTCGGGATGTGTGTGGTGGCCATGGTCATCCCGCCGCTGGCCGCGATGGTCGCCAACCGGCGCGGCCCCGAGGACCGCTGGTGGGACGACCCCTCGGGCGACCCGAAGTCCGACGAGTGGTGGGACGAGCTGGACGGAAAGAAACGCCGCTCCCAGTAGCCGCCCCGCGCAGCCGTGCCCCTGTAGCCGGCGGCCGGACAGGCCCTAGTACACGAGGGCCTGGGTGTCGTCGGCCAGCGCTTCCTGTACGAACACCTGTGCGCCCGCGATCCGGACGCCCTCGATGACGTCCTTCTCCGTGATGTCCCGGCGGGCCGCGCACTGCGTGCACAGGGTGAGGCGGCCGGCGGCGAGGATCGAGTCGATCAGATCGGGCAGCGGGGCCGCGTGCGGAAGCTCGAACTCGGCGGCCCGGCCCGGCAGCGCGAACCAGGCGGACTCCCCGGTCAGCCACAGCGACACCTCGACCCCGCTGGCCACGGCCACCGCCGCGACGGTGAACGCCTGAGAGCACCGCTCGGGGGCATCGGCCCCCGCCGTCACCTTGATCACGAGCTTCTTCGCCATACGTGAATCGTAATCAACTCGCTTGCAACTCCCCGCTCAGGCCATGAGTCTCCTGTGGAGCGCGTTGTCGAACACGCGCTCCAAAGCTTTCCGAGGGGGATGTCGTGGAAGGTCCGGAAAGGGCCGAAGAAGAAGTGGGGGAGGCGGCCGAGGGCGATCCGCCTCGGCCGCGCCGCCGTGGCCGGACGACGGCGATGATCGCCGCGGCCGCCGTGCTCGGAGTCGTCGCCGGCGCGTGCACGGGCTACCTCGTCCAAGCCGATCGCGAGCCCACCGCGCTGCCGCCGCTCTCCCAGCCCGTGGTCGGACAGGCCCAGGGCGAGGTCGAGCCGCTGTCGGCGGCGCAGGACCGGCGGGTGAAGACGGACGGCGATCTGCGCAAGCTGCTGATCGCGCGCCCCAAGGGGGCCAAGGACACCGCTGCGGGCAGCGACGGCTGGGTCGATCTGGCCGCCTACGCGGACCGGTACGAGAGGCCGGGCGTCACGTTCAACAACCTCGCCGACGACGAGTTCCGCCGTGCGGCCGAGACCTCGTGGCAGGTGGGCGAGACGTACCACGTCCAGGTCGGGCTCGTGCAGTTCCGCCAGCTGAGCAAGCCGGCCGCGTCGGAGTGGGCGGACAACGGCCAGTACTGGGCCGAGAAGGAGGACGACACCCGCAGTTGGCCCGTCCCCGGCACCGGGGAGGGCAACGGGACGGCCTACGTGCACGACACACCCGACCGGGAGCCGGGCTACCTGCCGCTGTACACGGCGGAGGCGCATGCCTGGCGGGGTGACATCTACGTGGAGATCTACATCAGCGACACGAAGCCGATCTCCAAGGCGAAGATCATGGACCTGGCCCAGCGGCAGGTGGGAAACCTGTGAGCGAGATCCCCGAGATCCCCGAGATCCCCGAGATCCCCGAGATCCCCGAGATCCCCGAGATCCCCGAGATCCCCGAGAGCCCCGAGAGCCCTGAGATCCCCGGGACCCCCGAGGGCCCTGAGAACGCCGAGAGCCCCGGGACCCCCGAGAACGCCGAGAGCCCCGCCCGCAAGGGCCTCCGCCCGGGCCGGATCGCCGCCGTGGCGGGAGCCGTGCTGCTGGCCTGTGCGCTCGTCGGCGGTGTCGGCCACACCGTCGTGACCGTCCAGGACGCCGACCGCGATCCCGGCGCGCCGACGTGGAAGTTCCCGGCGGCCGCCGAGGAGGGCGACAAGGCGAAGAAGGACGGCGCGTCGAAGTCCGGGCTGAGCGCCCTGCTGGTGCCCTACGGCACCGACGGCTTCGAACGCGGTCCCGACCTCGCCGAGTTCGGCCCGGACGCCGAGTTCAGCGGCGCGCAGGCCACTGCCCTGCGCAAGGAGTCGATCAAGGACCTGCCCGCCAAGTCGCGCCGGCAGCTGGAGAAGCTGATCGACAAGGAGCGCATCAAGGGCATGGCGATGCGCAGCTATGTCGTCGGCCATCTGGACTACAACACGACGGACTCGATCGCGTTCGACGTCACGTTGTCGCGGCTGGAGAACCGCACCGCCGTGCGTGAGTCGGCGACGTCCTTCAACGGCTTGCTCGCCGCCATGGACGTCTTCCGCAAGGGTCCGAAGATCGCGGGCAACAAGGACGCCCAGTGCTTCCTGACGCCCAAGGACAAGGACGAGGAGCTGGGCTTCGCACTCTGCACCGCCTATGTGGGAGACGTGCTGGTCAGCGTTGTCGCGGACGCCCCCGGCACGCTCGACGCGAAGTTCGTCGCCAAGTTCTTCACCGCCCAGCTCGACCGCATCGACGACCCTGGACAGGCCGTATGACCGACCAGCAGGAATCCGAGCAAGTACCGGAGCAAGTACCGGAGCAAGGTCCGGAGCAAGGACCGGAGCCGGTATCGGAGCCGGTACCGGACCAGGTTCCTGAACAGGCTCCCGAGCCGGCTCCCGTCGCCGAGGCGTCCGTTCCCGTCGCCAAGGACCGTCGTGTCCTGCGGGCCGTCCTGCGCTGGACCGCCGTCGTCACGGTGTTCGCGGCGCTCGGGGCGGGGACGGCGTACGGGATCACGCGCATGGAGCGCACGGACGTGCCGGGGCTCGCCACCGAGTCGGACGGCCGCTGGGCGTACCCGCAGATCACCAGGCCGCCGCTGCCCTCCGGCAGCCCGGGGCCGTTCGACACCAAGAACTGGGCGCGGTCCCACTACGCGGACCTGCGCACGCTGCTGCTGCCCGCGCCCGAAGGGGCGACGGACGACAAGACGCTGCACGGCGCCGACGGCTGGCTGCCGACGAAGGACTTCCTGACGGTGTTCGAGGCGAAGGAGGACCGGGACGAGGTCGGTCAGCTGCTCACCGACAACGGGCTGCGGCACATCGCGGCCCGTGGCTGGACCACCCCGGACGGCACCGGCACCCGCGTCTACCTGCTCCAGTTCGACACGGGAACGGTGGCCGACACCCTCTACGGCGAGCTCACGACCTACGGCGCTCCGCTGCACGCCGTGCGGGGCGCCCCCGTGGCGGAGTTCGACGAGGAGTACCCCACCGCCGCCGACTTCGACAGCATGAGCGTCATGCGGTACTCCTACGACGAGGTGAAGCCGTACGGCGCAGAGCAGCTGCGGCAGGCGTATCTCCGCGCGGGCGACGTCATCGCCGTGGTCCTCCAGTCCCGCAAGGGAACCGCCGCGGCCGTCCCCTTCCAGCAGACCGTCACCCTGCAGAGCCAGCTGCTGGGCTGAGGGCCTACCTCACAAGGAGGGCCGGGCCCCGGCCGCGTAAGCTGGGGCCCGGCCCTTTTGCACGTCCCAGAAGCACGCTCATCCGAGGAGCAACCCGTGGAGATCTTCTTCGAAGCCCTGCTGGTCCTGGTCTGCGTCGGCGTTCTCGCCTTCGCCGGTCTGGCCGTGAAGAAGCTGTACCAGGGCCAGCGCTGACCACCACGTTCAGGAACTGCCACTCATGATCGAGATTCCGTCCGACCTCCACAAGGACCTCGTCCCCCTCGCCTTTCTGCTGGGCAACTGGGCGGGCGCGGGCGTGCACGACTTCCCCGGTTCGCAGAAGTGCAACTTCGGGCAGGAGGTCACCTTCGGCCACGACGGCCGGGACTTCCTGGAGTACCACTCCCACACCTGGGTGCTCGACAACGACGGCGAGAAGGTCCGGCCGCTGGAGTCGGAGTCCGGCTTCTGGCGGATCGACGCCGACCGCAAGGTCGAGGTGACCATGGTCCGCGACGACGGCGTGGTCGAGATCTGGTACGGCGAACTGGCCGCCAAGAAGCCGCAGATCGACCTGGTCACGGACGCGGTGGCCCGTACGGCGGCCTCCGGCCCCTACACCGGCGGCAAGCGGCTGTACGGCTACGTCAAGAGCGACCTCATGTGGGTCGGCGAGAAGCAGACCCCCGAGGTCGAGCTGCGCCCCTACATGTCGGCCCACCTGAAGAAGGTCGTCACCCCGGAGGACGTCGAGCGCTGGGCGAAGGCCCTGCCCGACGACATGCCGGACGACGGGATCGCCTTCTTCAAGTAGACCTAGACTCTTGGTGTGGTGAGCACCGACTGGAAGAGCGACCTCAGGCAGCGCGGCTATCGGCTGACGCCGCAGCGACAGCTTGTCCTCGAAGCAGTGGACACCCTGGAGCACGCGACCCCCGACGACATCCTCGTGGAAGTGAGGAAGACGGCGTCGGGGGTCAACATCTCGACGGTCTACCGGACGCTGGAGCTCCTGGAGGAGCTCGGGCTGGTCAGCCATGCCCATCTGGGGCACGGCGCGCCCACGTACCATCTCGCCGACCGCCACCATCACATCCACCTGGTCTGCCGGGACTGCGAGAACGTCATCGAGACGGATGTGAAGGTCGCCGCCGAGTTCACGGCCAAGCTGCGCGAGACCTTCGGCTTCGAGACCGACATGAAGCACTTCGCGATCTTCGGCCGTTGCAAGGACTGCGCACGCAAGAGCGCAGCCGCCAAGAGCGCTGCCGCCAAGGGCTCAGCTGCCGAGAGCGCAGCCGCCGAGAGCTCGACTGCCAAGA
Organism: Streptomyces sp. NPDC002623; assembly: GCF_053592635.1. Lineage (NCBI taxonomy): Bacteria > Bacillati > Actinomycetota > Actinomycetes > Kitasatosporales > Streptomycetaceae > Streptomyces > Streptomyces sp. NPDC002623. The sequence goes on from NZ_JBSFWB010000007.1 coordinate 28,716, forward strand.
GTTCAATTACCGAGTCGTAGGCTTAGGCGTATGAAGAGCCCTCTGCTGTCCCTGCCCGGCGCCGTCCCCGCCGAGGGCGTGGACGAAGGCGTCGCCGGTCACTACGGCGACCTGTTCCGCGAGCAGCGCGCCCTCGCCGACGGCACCGGTTTCGTCGACCTCTCGCACCGCGGAGTGGTCACCGTGTCCGGCGAGGACCGGCTGAGCTGGCTGCACCTGCTGCTCACCCAACACCTCACGGACCTCCCCGTCGGCCAGGCCACCGAAGCGCTGATCCTCTCCGCGCACGGCCATATCGAGCACGCGCTCTACCTGGTGGACGACGGTGAGACGGTCTGGGCGCACGTCGAACCCGACACCCAGGAGGCGCTGATCGCGTACCTGGAGTCGATGAAGTTCTTCTACCGGGTCGAGGTCGCCGACCGGACGGCGGACACCGCGGTCGTCCATCTCCCGGCGGGGTCGATCGCCCCCGTCCCGACCGGTGTCGTCGTCCGGGAGACCGCCTACGGCCGTGACCTCTTCCTGCCCCGCGCCGATCTGGAGGCGTACGCCGGGCAGGCGGGTCCGCCGGTCGGGATCCTGGCCCATGAGGCTCTCCGGGTCGAGCAGCACCGGCCGCGCCTCGGCTTCGAGACCGACCACCGCACGATCCCGCACGAGCTCGGCTGGATCGGCGCCGCCGTGCACCTCCAGAAGGGCTGCTACCGCGGCCAGGAGACGGTCGCCCGGGTCCAGAACCTCGGCAAGCCGCCCCGGCGCCTGGTCTTCCTCCACCTCGACGGCAGCGAGGTGTACCTGCCGGCCGCCGGCACCGAACTCCGCGTCGCCGACGAGGACCCCGACGGCCGCAAGATCGGCTTCATCACCACGTCCGCGCGCCACCACGAACTCGGCCCCGTGGCCCTGGCCCTGGTGAAGCGCAATGTGCCGCTGGACGCCCCGCTGGTGGCCGGGACGACGGCGGCGGCCCAGGAAGTCGTCGTAGAACCCTAGTTCCCTTCCAGGTTCCTTCCGGTTCCCTTCCCGGTGCCCGCTAGATCTCGAGCAGGACCGTGAACGGGCCGTCGTTCGTCAGTGACACGCGCATCTGCGCGCCGAACCGGCCCGTCGCCACCGTCGCGCCCAGGGCGCGCAGCCGGGCGACGACCTCGTCGACGAGAGGCTCGGCGACCGGGCCGGGGGCCGCCGCGTTCCAGGTGGGGCGGCGGCCTTTGCGCGCGTCCCCGTAGAGCGTGAACTGGCTGATCACCAGCAGCGGGGCGTCGATGTCGCTGCACGACCGCTCGTCGTGCAGCATGCGCACCGACCAGAGTTTGCGGGCGAGCTGGGCCGCCTTCTCCTCGGTGTCCTCATGGGTCACGCCGACCAGGACGCACAGTCCCTCGCCGCTGATCTCCCCGACCGTCTCGCCGTCCACGACGACGCTCGCGCCGTCCACCCTCTGCACCACCGCTCGCATGCGGACCATGATGCCGGGTGCTCCGCGCGAACCCGCGAGGGGCCCATTTTTGATCCTTAAGCCCCTATCTGGGGCCGTTCGGGGGGACTCGGTCACAAAGCGGCCACTTGGGGTGGCACGATGCTTTCCACACGCCGGTCGAGGGGACGGTAGAAGGACATGAGCACACCGAGTACCGGGCGGCCGGCGACACACCGGCCGCCGACACAGCGAGGCGACAGCCCTGTGCTGTCCGCGCCGCCTCCGGAGCCCGACCTGGCCCGGCTGACCCTGCCCGAACTGCGCACCCTGCGCCGGGACGCCCAGCGCGACGAGGCCGATCTCAGCTACGTACGACGGCTGCTCCAGGGCCGTATCGACATCCTGCGCGCGGAACTGGCCCGGCGTTCTCCGACGGGCGCGGCCTCTGTGGTCGAGCGGCTGTCGGAGATCCTCACCGACGCCCCGGCCCGCCATCGTTCCTCGGCCCGGCACGTCACCCTGGGCACCCCGCACAGCGAGGAGTACCGTCGGCTGGCCGCCGACATGCTCGCCGACGTCGAGCTCTCCGACCTCGACGCTCGCACCGACCCCGAACTCCATGAGGCGATGGCCCGCCTGGTCCGCTACGAACAGCAGGTCTCGAGCCGCCGCCAGCACCTCCAGCGCACGGCCGACGACTCGGGCGTGGAGATCAGCAGGAGGTATCGGGAGGGGGAGGCGCAGGTGGAGGACCTGCTGGTGTAACGGTCATGCGCGAGGGTGGGGCGGGTGTCCCCGGGGCGGTGTCCCGGAGGCGGGCATGTCCCGGAAGCGGGGATGTCCCGGAGGCTGGGATGTCCCGGAGGCGGGCGAAAAATCCCCGCGGCGCCCGCCCCGGCCTGCCTACGGTGGCTCCATGACCAGCCGAGCCACCGACCACTCCACCGACCATTCCACCGAACACCCCGTCGACCGGCCTGTCGACCGCCCGTCGGGCCACCCGTTCGAGCACGACGTCCGGCCGATCACCGACGCGGAGCTTCCCGCGTGGACCCGGGCCGTGAACGTGGGCTTTCTGCGTTCGCCCACCGTCCCCGACCAGATGCTCGCCGACCGCCGTGTCGCGTTCGCGGACTCCCGGGTCTCCGGCGCCTTCGACGCGGGCCGGTGCGTGGCGACGTTCCGCTCGTTCGACCAGCAGCTCACGGCGGTCGGCGGCGCCTCCGTCCCCGCCGACGCCATCTCGAACGTCACCGTCGCCCCCACGCACCGCCGCCGCGGACTGCTCAGCCGGCTGATGGCCGACGACCTGGCGGCGGCGAAGGACCGCGGGGACGTCGTGGCCACCCTGATAGCCGCCGAGTACCGGATCTACGGCCGGTACGGCTTCGGTCCGGGGACCACGATGACCGAGTGGTCGATCGACGTGCCGCGCGCCGGCCTCGACCCGAACCGGCGGGTCCCGCAGGACGGCGGCCGGATCGACTTCGCCGACGGCGAGGAGGTCCGCCGGATCGGTCCCGGGCTGCATGAGCGGCTGCGCCGCGTCCAGCCGGGCGCGATCAACCGGGACGAGTACTGGTGGGCGGCGCGCACCGGGCAGATGTGGCTGCACGGCAGTGCGTGGGTCGAGCCGTTCTTCGTGGTCTACCGCTCGGCGGAGGGCGTGGTGGAGGGCATGGCCTCCTACCAGGCGGACGACGAGTGGAGCGACGCCAAGCAGCCGCTGAACACGGCCTCGGTGAACTGGCTGATCGCGGTGACCCCGGCCGCGGAGCGCTCCCTGTGGCACTTCCTCTGCTCCATCGACTGGATCACGCGGGTGAAGTCGGGCTGGCGCTCCCCGGACGACCTGCTCCCGCACTATCTGCCGGACCCGCGCGCGGCGAGCATCACCACGCAGGCGGACTGGCTGTGGGTGCGGATCCTGGACGTCGTGGCGGCCCTGGAGGCGCGTACGTACGACGCGGCGGGCACGCTGGTCCTGGAGGTCGTGGACCGGGCCGGCCTGGCCGGAGGCCGCTTCCTGCTGGACGCGACCCCCGACGGCGCCACCTGCACGCCGACCACCCGCAGCGCCGACCTCACTCTGGACGTGTCCGAGTTGGCGACGCTGTGGCTGGGCGACGAGTCCGCGGGGCGGCTGGCGGCGCTGGGCCGGCTCGGGGAAGAACGAGCGGGCGCCGCCCGTGGGGCCGACGCCCTGCTGCGTACGTCCGGGCGTCCTTGGTGCCCGGACATGTTCTGAGAGCTCCCTTCGCCGTGCAGTTGCCTTTCTGGCCGTGCACTCACTTGCCGAGGTTCTGTTCTTCCGTCTATCCGTAGCTGTTCAGTTGTGGCTGTGCTCTTGTCGCTCTGAAGTTGTGGCTGTGCGGGAGATGTTCAGTTGTGGCTGTACGTCGGTGCCGACTGCTCGGGCTCCCGGCTCCCCTCCGGAAGGGAGCCCGACCGGCCAACCGTCTGGAAGTTTGACCATGTTGTTGAAGTTGGCAGCCAACTTCACTGTACTTATGTCCGCTTGGAAGCGTCCTATAACCATCTCTCTTTGAACTGACGCAAGATGGCGGGAAGTTGTACTGTGCGAACGTGGAGCCGGAACATGCCTCCGTCAATGCGCGGAGGAGGGCGGAGCGGCCGCAGCGGTCACACCGCGAGGTGGCCGACGAACTGCGCACCCGGATCAGAACCGGGGTGCTGCGGCCGGGGGAGCGCATGCCCACGCAGGCCAGGCTGGCGGACGAGTTCGGCGTCGAGCGGGGTGCGGTGCGCCAGGCGCTTCGCATTCTGCAGTCGGAACGGCTCCTCACCAACGTCTCCAAGGGAAGTCCGGCGACGGTCGCCGCGCAGCCGGGCGCGGGCGGCCCCTCGACAGGACCGGCGGCGACGCCGCAGGCGTCCATGGTCGCGCTTCCGCCGCGTGTCACCGAGGCCTTCGCGGCCGATCATGTGGAGGTCGACGCGCTCTGTCTCACCGCGGTCTCGCTGACACTCGCGATCGGCGAACCCCTGCGGCAGATTCACGCGGGGCATCTGAAACCGGCCAAGATCGACGTCCGCGTCCTGTTGCCGTCCCGGGACATCGACCTCGCTTTCCCGGCGCCGGTGGACGTCTCGGCCACCGGGCGGCTGCAGCGCCGTTGGCTGGCCCATCGCAACGCCCAGGGTCAGGTGCTGCGGCACAACCTGCTCACCCTGCGCTCCACGCACGGCATCGATGTGCGCGTCACCTTCCGCGCGCTGCCCTTCACCCCGCCCGTCAAGCTGTATCTCCTCAACGGGACGGAAGCCCTGTTCGCGTACTACACGGTCATGCGGGGCGAGCAGACGATCGACCAGGAGCTCCTGGAGATGTACGACGCCGAGGGCACGCGGTCGGTGCTGTTCGCCTTCGAACAGGGCGCCGGACCGCGTGACACGACGTTCGTGGAACAGTCCCACCTGTGGTTCAACGCACTGTGGGAGACCATCAGCTCGGAGCTGGTGCTCACGAGTTGACGGCGGGCCCGGTCGCGAGAAGGGCGAGGATCACGGCGCCGACCGAGCTGATGGCCGGGCTCTTGGCCTTGATGCCGATGCTGAGCAGAAGCAGACCGACGGCGCCGGCGGTGCCGTACTTCCACTGGATGGTCTGCTCTACGCCGACGACGAACACGGCACTGAGAAGGACGAGGACGGGCATGGCGGTTCCCCCCTTCGGAGGCTGGTAGTGGGAAGCAAACCTTCCGCCAACTCGCTTAAGTTGGCAACCAACTATGATTATGTTGTCCCCAGTTGGCAGCAACTGCTAAACAACTTTCAAACAACTGCCGTCAGATGGATGGAAGTTGTAGCGTTTTGGTTGTGACCCAGGAGAGCGTGGCGGAGAACGTGGTAGTGAACGGCAGCAGAAGGGCCTCGCCCCAGGAGATCGCCGACGTCCTGCGCGAGCGCATCCGCGCCGGGGACCTCAAGGCGGGCGACCGGCTGCCCACCCAGGCCGAGCTCGCCGACGAGTTCGGCGTGGAGCGCGGCACCGTACGCCAGGCCCTGCGGATCCTGCAGGAGGACGGACTGCTCACCAACGTGAGCAAGGGCAGCCCGCCCCGGATCGCACAGCCGCCCGAGCCGGGCCGTGACGAGCCGCAGCCCACGATGGTCGGCCTCGCCCCACGACTGACCGCGGCCTTCGCCGCCCCGCACGTGCGCATCGACGCGGCCTGTCTCACCGCCGAGAGCCTCATCCCGGCCCTGGCCGAGCCCCTTCGGCTGATCTACGGCGGCAGGCTGCGCCCCCAGAAGATCGACGTCCGCATCCTGCTGCCCTCCCGGGACATCAGCCTCGCCTTCCCGGTCCCGGTCGAGGGGAGCGGCGAGGACGACGCCGTCCATGGGCGCTGGCTGGCGATGCGCAACGCGCAGGGGCATGTGCTGCGGCACAACCTCCAGACGCTGCGCTCGCACGGCATCGACGTCAGCATCACGTTCCGCGCGCTGCCGTTCACCCCGCCGGTGAAGCTGTACCTCCTCAACGAGCAGGAGGCGCTGATCGCGTACTACATGGTGACCCGCCGCGAGGAGCCCACCGACACCGGAATCCTCGACATGTACGACGTTCTCGGCACCGAGTCGCTGCTCTTCTCCTTCGAGAAGGCGGCCGGTCAACGCGATGCCGCGTTCGTGGAGGAATCCCAGAAGTGGTTCGACGCCCTCTGGGAAACCATCACGACGGACCTGACACTCTCCTAGTGACCTCTGAGACGACGCAGACTGAACAGGTGGCAGCCAACACCGAGAACGAGACGGGAAACGGGACCGCGGAGCTACGGGAGGCGATCACGCGCGCGCGGGTCGTCCTGTGGGACTTCGACGGGCCGATCTGTCGCCTCTTCGCCGGCCACTCGGCGGAGGGGGTGGCCGACGGCCTGGTGGAGTGGCTCGAAGGGCGGGGCCTGCACCACCTGCTGACGGAGTCCGAGCGGGCGTCGCTCGACCCGCACGTCGTGCTGCGCGCCGTGGACCGTCGGCGCCCCGGCAGCGACCTGGTCGCGGAGCTGGAGGAACGTCTCACCCAGGAGGAGCTGAAGGCCACGGCCTCGGCGATGCCCACGCCCTACGCCGACCCGCTGATACGCACCCTGAAGGCCCTCGACCGGCGCCTGGCGATCACCACGAACAACTCCCCCCGGGTCGTCGACACCTACCTGCGCACCCGGGGCCTCACCACCTGCTTCGCCCCCCACATCTACGGCCGCACACAGGAACTGCGCCAGCTCAAGCCCCACCCGCACTGCCTGAACCGCGCCCTGCGCGCCATGGGCTCGGCGCCCGACACCGCCCTGATGATCGGCGACACCCCCTCGGACTTCCTGGCCGCCCAGGCAGCCGGCGTTCCTTTCCTGGGCTACGCGCGTAACGAGCGCAAGGAGAAGGTACTGAGGGGCGCGGGCGCGTCGCGGGTCGTGAACTCGCTGGAGCCGGTGCTGTGGGCGGCCAGGACGCTCTGAGCACGTCGGGGTCGCCGGACGCGCACATCCGGCCGCAGGCCGAGCGGACCGATCGCGCCGAACAGCCGGTGCGGCTGCGCTAGCATTCCCCCCAATCGCGCGAGCAATCGCTCCCGTCCATACGTATGAGACGGCGAACCAGCCAGTCTCGGACGGCCTGACGTGGACGAGTGGCATACCACCCATTGGCTCACTCGATCATCGCTCCGGTCGTGCGGCCCTTACCGTTTGCCCTAACCAGCCCAGCGCGACTATCCGGAGCGGCCAGTGGTCGACCACCTTGTTCCCCTTCGTCATCTCGGGGAACGAGCCGCCGAGGACACGTCCGACGTCCTGCGCGCCTTTGTCGGGGCCGCCGAGTCGACGCAGGCGTCCAGCGGCCACCACCATCGCAACCATGTGCTGCCGCTGACGCCGGAGGTGGCACGTCTGGTGGGCCGCGAGGCCGGCACGGCCGTGACCGTGCGCATCCGGCGCCGGGACGCGCTGCCCGTGGTGATCAGGACCTGGCAGAACGAGGCGGCGATCCTCGACGCCGTGCAGGGCGCGCTGCCCCACGCGCCCGCGTGCCTGGTCCGGACGCCGGACTACGCCATCCACAGCTTCGTGGAAGGCGTACCGCTCTCCGCCATCTGCGGAAACGGCAAGCCTGTCGACACCCTGCTGATGAAGGCGCTGACCGGGCTGCTGGCGCAGATGACGCAGGTGCGCCGGGCGGCGCTGCCGGATCTGCCGAGTTCCTGGCCCGCCTGCCACAGCGACAGCCAGGCCTTCCTGAAGACCCTGGCGCATCTCGCCGACGAACAGATCCGCAAGCCCAACTGGCGTGAGTTCGGGGGCCTGTTCAAGGCGCTGGGCATCTCCGACGACGCCTTGGTCCAGCTGGCCGAGCGGGTGCCCGCGATGAACCGGCGGCCGTACAGCCTGCTCCACGCGGACCTGCACCGGGACAACCTGATCGTCTCGTACGACGGCGACCCGTCGCTCGGCTGTGTCGACTGGGAACTGGCGACCTACGGCGACCCCCTGCACGACCTCGCCACCCACCTGGTGCGCATGCGGTACCCGGACCACCAGTGGAGCGAGGTGATCGATGCGTGGGAGACGGCCATGCGGGGCTTTCGGCCCGGCGCGGTCAAGGGCCTGGGCGAGGATCTGGCCCACTACCTGGACTTCGAGCGGGCGCAGTCCGTCTACCCCGACGTCATGCGGGCCGCGCGGTCGGTGCAGGAGTCGTTCACGCAGAAGAGCCTGGACGAGGCGACGGTCGAGGTGAGCCGGGCTCTGCAGGCGGCGGCGGAGCCCCTGCGGCTCAGGAACGTTCCGGCGAACGACGAGATCGAGCGGGCTCTCTTCCGGTGGCTGGCATCGCGTGGCGACGGGGAGACCAGCGGCCGGGACCGGATCGCGAAGGCCTTCGGCTGGGAGCCGGATCCGCGTCTTCCCGAGAACCCCGGCTTCCCGGCGTCCGCCGTGCGGGACGCACTCCTCGCGGAGGGAGCCGCCCCGGCGCACCGGGTCTTCAAGGGAACCGCGCACCTCAACTCGGTGGTCCGGCTCCCGGACGTGGCGACTCCCGTGGTCGTGCGCCGCAAGCTGCCCGACGTCTCGCGCCGGGAGCCCAAGTACCTCAGCGAGCACGTCGTCCTGCGGGCGATCCAGGAGTCGCGCGTCCGGGTCGCGGCGCCGGAGGTCCTCGCGCTGGGGGTGAGCCACCCGGACGACAGCTTCAGCATCCACACCTACGTGGGCACGGACATCGACGAGCCGCCCAGCCACCCGGTGCACGGACTGCTCCCGCACGAGGCGGACGCGCTCGTCGACCAGTTGTGCGAACTGACCCGGGTGAACCACACGCGGATCGATCCACAGGCCGGGGACGTCGACTTCTACGAGTGGCTGAAGGAGCAGCTCGTCGGTCTGGTGCGGGACCTGCCCAAGGAGTCGTTGCAACTGGCCCGCCTGCTGGGGCTGCCCGACGAGCGACGGCTGTGGAAGATCCTGTCCCGGCACCGGGTGAGCCACCGGGCGTCGGCCCTGCTGCACGGTGACCTCAACCCGTGGAACCTGGTGCGCCGCAACGACACGCTGGCCCTGACGATCATCGACTGGGAGATGGCCCTCGTCGGCGATCCCCTCTACGACCTGGTCCGGCACATGCACCTGACGGAGACGAAGCCCGAGATCAGGGAGCGGATGTTCCTGCGGTGGCAGCGGCGCCTGGCCCCGAAGTACACGAGGAACTGGCGGGAGGACTGGACCGTCTACCGCGGCATCGAGATCGTCCGCTCCGCGTACATCGATCTCGACCGCCTGACGACCGGGGCGGGCCTGGACGCCCCCAACGTCCGCCGTGCCGTGGACTCCTACGCCGAAACCCTCGTAGCCGCCACCGCCTCCCTGGGCCTCTCCGTCCCGGCAACGGCAACCCCCTGTCTCGCCCGCGCCCTGGCCTAGCTCAGGAAACCGGTACCGGGTTCGGTCGTAGGCTCGCCCCATGAGTGAGACCGGGCTGCGTGAGCGCAAGCGGCAGCGGATGTACCAGGCCGTGTCGGAAGTCGCCATCCGGCTCTTCCTGGAGCGCGGCTTCGACGCGGTGTCCGTCGCCGAGATCGCCGCCGCGGCCGAGATCTCCAAGCCGACCCTCTTCCGGTACTTCCCGGCCAAGGAGGACCTGGTCCTGCACCGGATCGCCGATCACGAGGGGGAGGCGGCGCGGGTCGTCGCCGCGGGGCGGGCCGAGGGGCTCGCGCCGCTGCCCGCCCTGCGCCGGCACTTCCTCGACGGACTGGCCGCCGACGATCCCGTCACCGGCCTCAACGACCACCCGGCGGTCCGCGCCTTCTACGACCTCCTCTACGGCACGCCCTCGCTGGTCGCCCGGCTGTACGGCTACCTGGAACGCTCGGAGGAGGCCCTCGCCGAAGTCCTCGGCGGCGGGCTCGACGCCCGGCTGGCGGCCGGCCAGATCGTCGCCGTCCGGCGGATCCTCGCCGAGGAGAACTGGCGGCGGATCGCGGCGGGCGAGCCGGTGGCGGACGTACGGGCGGACGCGGTGGCGGCGGCGGAGCGGGCCTTCGCGGTACTGGGGGCCGGGCTGCCGCAGCTCACCTGATCTTTGAGGCTCGGTAAAAGATGTGACTCAGTTGCATTTTTCGTTACCCTGGACCCATGCCGCCCTCCGCCGACCCCGCCGCAGGCGATGACCTCGCCACCGCCCTCCGCCACGAACGCGCCCACCACGACGCCTGCCGAGCCGCCTTCGCCGCGATGGTCGAGGGCGCCGACCTCCAGGTGGCCACCGGCGAGGACGTCTCCGCCTCCGGCGCCGACGCCGAGGTCCTCGGATACCAGTTCCGCAGCCACGCCAAGGCCCTGCACGAACTGCCCGAGGGCCCGCTGTTCTTCGGCCGGCTGGACTTCCTGACCGGAGAACCCGGCCACCACATCGGCCGGCTCCGCATCAGCGAGCACCCGGCCGCCCCACCCCTCGTCGTCGACTGGCGCGCCCCCGTCTCCCGCGCCTTCTACCAGGCCAGCGCCCGCGACCCCCAGGGCGTGGCCGTACGGCGCCGGTTCGGCTGGGCGCCCGGCAGCCGGGGCGACTCCGCCGACCTCACCGGCATGGAGGACGAACCCCTGGCGGACGGCCGGTCCGAGAGCGGCGACGGCGGCTTCCTCGTCCGTGAGCTCGAACGCCCCCGCGTCGGCCCCATGCGGGACATCGCGGCCACCATCCAGCCCGAGCAGGACGACCTCGTACGCGGGGGCCTCGCCGAGTCCGTGTGCGTGCAGGGCGCCCCCGGCACCGGCAAGACGGCCGTGGGCCTGCACCGGGCCGCCTACCTCCTCTACACCCACCCCCGGCGCATCCAACGCGGCGGACTGCTGATCCTCGGCCCCAACCGCGCCTTCCTCTCCTACATCGCGGAGGTGCTGCCCTCCCTCGGCGAGACCGGCGTACGGCAGTCGACCCTCCACGACGAGATCGGCCGCCACCCGGTCACCGGAACGGACCCCGACCGCACCGCCGCCCTCAAGCACGACGCCCGGATGGCCGAGGTGCTGCGCCGCGCGCTGTACCGCCGGGTGACCGCCGAGGGCGTCGAGGCGCTCGCCGTCCCGGAGGGCTCGTACCGCTGGCGCGTCACCGGCGATGAGCTGACGCGGATCGTCGCCGGAGTGCTCGCCGACGAACTGCCGTACGAGACCGGGCGGGAGCGGGTGCGCAGCCGGATCGTGCGCCGGATCCAGGAGCAGGCCGAACGCCGGAGCGGGCCGCGTCCCGCCGCCTGGACCCGCCGGATCGCACACGCGCGGCCGGTGAGCGCGTGCGTGGAAGCGGTGTGGCCGAAGACCGGCCCGGAGGAGGTGCTGGCCCGCCTCCTCACGGACCCGCAGGAGCTGGCGCGCTCGGCGGACGGCGTCCTGGACCCCGACGAACAGCGCGTTCTGCACTGGCCGTGCCCGCCCCGCTCCTTCAAGTCGGCCCGCTGGTCGGCCGCCGACCTCGTCCTCCTCGACGAGCTGGCCGGCCTCCTCGGCCATCCCCGGGGATACGGTCATGTCGTCGTCGACGAGGCCCAGGACCTCTCCCCGATGGAGTGCCGGGCCGTCGCCCGCCAGGTCCCCTTCGGCTCGCTCACGGTCCTCGGAGACCTGGCCCAGGGCACCACCCCCTGGGCGGCCGCCTCCTGGCCGGTCCAGCTGACCCACCTGGGCAAGCCGGAGGCGACGATCGTCCCCCTGACCATGGGCTTCCGCGTCCCGGCCGCCGTGCTCACCCTCGCGGGCCGCCTCCTCGACCGCCTCGACGCCGACGTCCCACGCGCCGACTCCCTGCGCCGGGACGGCGAACTGCGCATCCGGCGGGCGGACGGCGATCTCCGTGCCGCGGTCGCCGCCGCCGTCCTCGACGCCCTCACCCGCGAGGGCTCGATCGGCGTCATCGCCGCGGACGCGCAGGTCGACGGCGTCCGCGAGGCCCTGACCACGGCCGGCATCCCGACCTCCGGCCCGGACGACCCGGCCGCCCGCGTGACACTGGTCCCCGCGACCCTCGCCAAGGGCCTCGAGTACGACCACGTCGTCGCCGTCGAACCGGCGGCCGTCGCGGAATCGGAGCACCGCGGCCTGAACCGCCTCTACGTGGTGCTGACCCGCGCGGTGTCGACCCTGGAGGTGGTCCACGAGCGGGAGTTGCCCTGGGAGGGGTGAGCCGCTTTCCGCCAGGGCATTCTGTACGGCGATGCTGCTCTTCCTCGACGTCGACGGAACGCTGATCCCGTTCGGAGCCACGGACCCCTACCCGCAGTACGGACCACCGTCGCCCCCGCACTCGCTCCCGCACCCCCTGCTGCCCCGCCTCGACCCGGCGTTCGGCCCCCGACTGCTCGCCCTGGGCTGCGAGTTGGTGTGGGCGACGACCTGGCTGGACGACGCGAACACCGTCCTCACGCCATGGCTCGGCCTGCCCGCGCTGCCGGTGGTGGAGTGGCCGGAGGAGACGGATGAGACGGATGAGACGGAGGGGGCTGAGGGGGATCCGCCGGGCGGTGGTGTGCACTGGAAGACGCCGGCTCTGGTCGCCTGGGCCGCGGGTCGCCCGTTCGTCTGGCTCGACGACGAGATCAGCCGCGCCGACCGCGACTGGGTCACCGTCCATCACCCCGGCCGTGCTCTCCTGCACCGCGTCGACCAGCGGCGCGGCCTCACCGAGCGGGACTTCGCGGTGGTCGAGGACTGGATCGGGCGGGTCTGGGTCTAGAAGGCGTCTGGGGTCCGGTCAGTTCCAGCTCTCCAGCGCCTCCCGGGCCGCCAGATACCCCCGGTCGATCAGGTCCGGGACGCCGGCGGCCGACCAGGAGGAGTGTCCGGCGGTGTCGATGGTGACGACCAGGTCGGCGTGTCGGCCCTGGCCCGGGTGATCGGGACGGGACTCGAACCAGCGGCGCCAGCGGGTGTTGCCGCGTCCGAAGCCGACGGCGATGACCCGTTCGGCGCCGAGCCGGTGCGCGGCCCAGACCGGGGACGGCGACAGCACGGCGCCGTCCACGCACAGCGCGCCGCCCTCCTCCAGCCGGACCGGCGGGAACAGGCCGGGCACGGCGGTGCTGGCCCGCACGGCAGCGGTCAGCGAGCCGGAGGAGACCAGCCGGGGCGTCGTGGAACGCAGCTCCGTGACCACCGCGCCGAACCGGGTCGGCAGCTCCTCTATCAGCAGGTCGCCGAGCATCTGTTCGATGCTGCGGACCATGGGCGTGGTGTCCAGCAGCCCGAGGCGCGGGGTGATCGCGGCGGACCCGAAGTCCGCCCACTGCGCCCGCAGCAGTCGCGAGGTGATCCGCTCGCTGCCGGCCCCGGCCGCCCAGGCCCCGCCGATCAGCGCCCCCGCACTGGCCCCGGTCACCACGGAGATCTCGATCCCGGCCTCCTCGAGGGCCCGCAGCACACCCGCGTGCGCGGCGCCGAGGGCCGCCCCGCTGGACAGGACCAGGCCCACGGCAGGCGACTGCGGCGGCGACGACACTGATGGGCTCCCTCGATGTACCGGCTGGGCCGGTATGGTCCCACGCCCGCCCATCAGACGATCTTGAGGCGTCGGTCGCCCCGTGGAAAGCCCCGGGGCCACGGTGGCGCCACGCTCGACCCCGGGGGTACACCCGGGTTTCCACGGGCGCGCCCGGGGCCCGGGCCGGACGACGGTGGCTGGGTCACTGAGCCGGGTCCTGGCGCACGATGAGCCGGCCCCGGCGATCCGGACCACCGGGATCGGGGAAGATCGTCATGCGCTTGTCCAGCATCGACGTCGGGTCGGAGCGAGACTCGTCGGGAGCGGGTACGACCGGGAGCGCGACGGCGACCGCCGTTCGCTCCGGGCCCGAGGCGGCAGCGGAGTTCGAGAGCCTCCGCTGTCTGCTGTTCAGGATCGCCTACCAGACGCTGGGTCGCGCCGTGGACGCCGAGGACGTCGTCCAGGACGTGTGGCTGCGCTGGCAGGGCGCGGACCGCGCACAGGTGCGCAACCGGGTCGCGTTCCTCGTGACCGTCACCACCCGGGTCGCGCTGAACGCGGCGACCTCGGCCCATGCCCGGCGCGAGGTCTGCGCCGGCGGATGGAGTCGCGAACACGATCTCGCGTCCGTCGATCCGGAGGGGGAGGCCGAACGCGGGGAGGCGATCGAGTCCGCGGTCGGGCTGCTGATGGAGCGGCTGACGCCCGTCGAACGCGCCGTCTACGTACTTCGCGAGGCGTTCGAGTATCCGTTCCGGGAGATCGCCGAACTGCTCGAGCTCAGCGAGGTCAACGCCCGGCAACTGGCGTTCCGGGCGCGCAGGCATCTCGCCGGGCAACGGCGCAACCCGGTCGACCCGACGCAGCGGGACGGTCTGCTCGAAGCCTTCCTCGACGCGGCGCGGGCCGGCGACATGCCGCACCTCATCGATCGGCTGCGGGCACCTCACGCCCTGCCGCAGACCTGATGGTCCCCCGTCCGGCTGCCTGGCCGTCCGGCCGTCCGGCTGATGGGCCGGTGATTGTCCGGGCCGCACGCGCGGGGCATGATGGGGACGACCCGAGTTGATCAGGGTCTGGTTCTGCCCCTTGACCTGCGCGGTGGTGGTGGATGTCGAGCAGCGCTCCTCGGCGCGGGCTGCGTGGCCGAATCGACGAGTGCGGGGCGCTCGATCAGATGCTGGCCGGCGCCAGGGCCGGTCGGAGCCAGGTGCTGGTGCTGCGCGGCGAGCCCGGGGTCGGCAAGTCCGCCTTGGTGGAGTACCTGGTGGAGCGCGCGGCGGGATGTCAGATCCTGCGGGCCGCCGGTGTCGAGTCCGAGATGGAGCTGCCGTTCGCCGGGCTGCACCAGCTGTGCATGCCGATGATGGGACAGCTCGAGCGCCTGCCCGGGCCGCAGCGTGACGCCCTGGCCATCGCGTTCGGTCTGAGTGCCGGGAGCGCGCCGGACCGTTTCATGGTCGGACTGGCCGTGCTCAGCCTGCTGGCCGAGGTGGCGGAGGGCCGGCCCCTCGTCTGCGTGGTGGACGACGCCCAGTGGCTCGACCGGGTCTCCGCGCAGACGCTGGCCTTCGTCGCGCGTCGGCTGCTCGCGGAGCGGGTGGTGCTGCTGTTCGCGGTGCGTACGTCGACGCCTGCCGCGGTGGACGACCAGTGGGTGCCGCTGCGGCAGCTCGTGATCCGGGGACTGCGCGAGGACGACGCGTGTGCGCTGCTGGACTCGGTGGTCCCCGGGCGGCTGGACGAGCGGGTCCGGGACCGGATCGTCGCCGAGACCCGCGGCAATCCGCTGGCCCTGCTGGAACTGACGCGCGGGGCGACCGCGGCGGAGCTGGCCGGCGGGTTCGGGCGGCCGGACGCACGGCCGCTGGCGAGTCAGATCGAGCAGAGCTTTCTGCGGCGAATCGTTTCGCTGCCGGATGCGGCGCAACGGCTGCTGCTGGCGGCGGCCGCCGAGCCGGTGGGGGACGTGCCGTTGCTGCGGCGGGTGGCCGAGCGGCTCGACATCGCGCCGGACGCCGCGGGGGAGGCCGAGGCGGCGGGGCTGATCGAGTTCGGCGCGCAGGTGCGGTTCCGTCATCCGCTGGTGCGTTCGGCGGCCTATCGAGCGGCCGACCCCGGAGGCCGCCGGGATGTGCACCGTGCGCTGGCCGAGGCGACCGATCCCGAGTTCGACTCGGACCGCCGGGCCTGGCATCGCGCCCACGCGGCGGTCGAGCCCGATGAGGCCGTGGCGGGCGAGCTGGAGCGCTCGGCCGGCCGGGCCCAGGCGCGCGGCGGTCTCGCGGCGGCGGCCGCGTTCCTGAGACGCGCGACCGAGCTGACGCCCGATCCGGCCAGACGCGGAACGAGGGCGGCGGCCGCGGCGCAGGCATCCTTCGAGGCAGGGGCCCCCGACACGGCGCTCGAACTCCTCTCCGCCGCGGAGCTGGGCCCGCTGAACGAAGTCCAGCAGGCCCGGCTGATCCGGCTCCGCGGCCAGATCGTCTTCGCGCGCAGACGCGGCGGTCAGGCCCTGCCGCTGCTGCTCGACGCGGCCGGCCGACTGGAACGCGTCGACGCGGGGCAGGCGCGCGAGGCGTATCTCGAGGCGATCGGAGCAGCGGTCGTCGCCGGTCGGCTCAGCGGCCGCGCCGGATTGCGGGAGGTGGCCGAGGCCGCCCGTGCAGCACCGCGCGCACCGCAGCCTCCGCGGCTGACAGACCTCCTTCTGGACGGCCTGGCGACCCGGTTCACCGAAGGCTACGTCCAGGGTGCGCCGCCGTTGAAGCTCGCGCTGCGGGCGTTCCGGAATGCCGCCGGACGGGGCGAGGACGACGTCATGCGCTGGCTCTGGCTGACATGGCTGGTCGCCGGTGACATGTGGGACGACGAGGCATGCCAGGAACTGGCCACGGGCGCGGTCCGGACGGCTCGCGAGACCGGCGCGCTCAATTTCCTTCCCCTGGCCCTCTGCTACCGCGCCGTCCAGCATGTACATGCCGGGGAGTTCGACCTCGCCTCGGCGTTGATCGACGAGTCCGACACCATGACGGAGGTGACCGGCAACTCGCCCCTCGGGTACGCCACGGCGTTCCTCCTGGTCTGGCGTGGCGACGACGTCCAGGTGGCGGAGTGGATCGACGGCCGGGTCCGGGACGCGACGTCCTGGGGCGAGGGGCGGGCGATCGGGCAGGGCAATTACCTGATCGCGGTGCTGTACAACGGCCTGGGCCGCTACCAGGAGGCCCTGGCCAGGGCCGAACGGGCATGGGAGCACGAGGAGCTGGCGGGTTTCGGGTTCACCCTCTTCGAGCTGGTCGAGGCGGGTGCTCGCAGTGATGCCCCCGAGGCGGCCGCGGCGGCCCTGCGCCGGCTCGAGGAACAGGCCGAGGCCAGCGGCACCGACTGGAGCCTGGGCGTCGTGGCCCGGTCGAGAGCGCTGCTCAGCGACGGTCCGGCCGCCGACCTCCTGTACCGCGAGGCCATCGAGCGCCTCGAACGCAGCCGGATCGCCGTCCACCTCGCGCGCACCCACCTCGTGTACGGCGAGTGGCTCCGCCGCGAGAACCGGCGCGTCGAGGCGCGCGAGCACCTGCGCACCGCCTACGAGCGGCTGCGCGGCTTCGGAGCGAGCGCCTTCGCCGAGCGCGCCCGTCGCGAGCTCCTGGCCACCGGCGAGTCGGTACGGCAACGCGCCGTCGACGTACGGGAGGTCCTGACCGCGCAGGAGGCGCAGATCGCCCGACTGGCCGCCGACGGCAAGACGAACTCCGAGATCGGCGCGGAGCTGTTCATCAGCCCCCGCACGGTCGAATGGCACCTGCACAAGGTGTTCACCAAGCTCGACGTCAACTCCCGGAACAAACTCCGCGGCGCGCTGGCCCGCCCGCGCGGCTCCTGACGGCCTCCGCGATCTGCTGGGCGGCCTGGGCGGGCGTGAGATGCGTGGTGTCGACGACCTCGGCCTCGTCGTGCAGCCAGGTGCGGGCCGCTTCGGCGTAGGGCTCGAGGTATCTGAGCCGGAACGGGGAGTCGGGACCGAGGACGGTGTCGCCCGCGATGCGTCCGCGGAGGGTGTCCTGGTCGGCGTGGAGGACGAAGTGCCGTACCGGGACGGCGTGTTCGGCCAGGCCCGCGCTGATCTCGCGCCAGTACTGCTCGACCAGGACGGTCATGGGGATCACCAGAGTGCCGCCGGTGTAGTCGAGCACGCGGCGGGCGGTCTCGACGACGAGCGGCCGCCACGGCGGCCAGTGCTGGAAGTTGTCCGTCGTGGGCAGCCCCGGCGTGATGTCCATGAGCGTCTCGCCGACCTTCTCGGCGTCGAACACCCGTGAATCCGGGATCAGCTGCTGCACGAGCGCACTGGTCGTCGTCTTGCCCGCGCCGTGGGTGCCGTTGAGCCATACGATCATGCGCCCCAACGCTAGCGCCGTGCGAGAGGTTCTGACCCGCAGCTGTCTCTAGGGTGTTCTCGCGGAAGTCCCACTGGTCGGCCCGGAGGTGCCATGTCCCTGCAGATGAAACTGGTTGCGATAACCCTCGACTGCGGTGATCCGCCGGCTCTGGCAGCGTTCTACCAGCAGGTCACCGGCCTTGAACCGCACCCGAAGTCGGACGCCGACTTCGCGGCTCTCAACGGTGAGCACGGCCTCGTCATCGGTTTTCAGCGGGTCGACGACTACCGGGCTCCGAGCTGGCCCGGCCAGACCGTTCCCCAGCAGCTTCATATCTGCTTCAAGGTCGACGAGGACCTGGAGGTGGCCGAGGCCCGGCTGCTGGAGCTGGGCGCGGGCAAGCCGGAGCACCAGCCGCACGGGGACAGGGCGAGGGTTCTCACCGATCCGGCGGGCCACCCCTTCTGCATCAGCCGGCCCTGAACAGCCTCTGCCGATGTCCGTTCCCAAATGATCTGAATGGGCGAGGTGTCTCTGAGCTGGGCCTTGTCAGTTCTGCTGGGACTCATCCCGCAGGGCGTCGTGGTCCTCCGGTGTCATTACGAGCATCAGAGACCTTCCCAAGGAGTCGGTCCAGCGGAAGAGGGCGTCGTTGGAGAAGGTGTGGGAGTGGATCCTTTCGCGAAGGGTGGGGACGCTCAGCCGGTGCTCGGCCTCTGTGTACCCGGCGTTGATGGTGCGCCGGTGCTGGCTGAGGTTCGCCCATCGGCGAGGTGCCCGTAGGGCCCGCCAAGCAGGATCGGCCACCATGCCCAGCAGCGTGACGAACTCTGGGTAGGTGGCGATGTACTCCCGCTCGTCGACGCGTCGCCTGATGATGTTCCCGTAGATGGCTTCCTTGGGAGGGAGCTGGGCGAGGCGGTCATTCCAGCGTGAGAGCAGATGAGGCTGGTTCTTGTTCAGGAGCCAGGAGCGGACCAAGTGCTGCGCTTCCTTCGTCGCTGCTTCCAGGGTGTCGGGGAAACGGCGGGCGATCCGTCGGTGTCGGAGCTCAGCGGTGATGAGCTCTGGGAGGTGGCCGACGCGGTAGTGGCGATTGCCGTCGACCCAGATGCCGTGTCGGCGGCAGAGCTGGAGATCGGCGGGGCGGTGCAGATACCAGCCGAAGACTTCTCCGCGGACCGGTGGCAGAGGAAGCGGCAGGAGCCGGACCGGAGCTTCCCAGGGCTCCATCGCTCAGGCTGCCTTCGGCTTGCGGGCGCGCTTGGCGCGGCGGTGATCAGGTTGGGGCTGCTGGACGGCGTGGTCGAGCTCGATCGCGTCGAGCATGCGCTTGGTGATCTTTTCTGCGCCGGTGTCGATGGCGTCGACTACGGCTTCTCGGATGAGCTGGGAGAGGCTGCCGATCAGTCCGCCGGTGCGGTCGTGGAGGTAATCGGTCATGGCGACCAAGGTGCCGGGACGATGTGCGTGCAGTCGCAGGGAGTCTTCCATGGTCACTACCAGGGCCTGCCAGTGCTCCTTGTCCGCGCGGTTCTTGTGGCTGAAGGGCCGGGAGGGGATGACCGTGTAGCGGCCGGCGATCTGCTGTCCGCGGGTGCCCTGGAACAGGCTGCTGGTCTCGACGTGGAGACCAGCAAGCACGAAGGTGGCCGCGATCCGTAGGCTTTCGGTAGGCCTCGTAAGGTGTAGGCATGTGGACCCAGCACACCCAGGCTCTGTGATCACGAGGTATTGAGGGCGATGCCGTAGGGCGTCGCCCTCCTTGGCGTGCCTGCTACGTGATCCATCTTCCTTGCGCCGCCCGCACCGAGGCGGCGGGTTACCGGGCCTCGTCTTCTTACGACGGCGGCCTCTGAGAGCGCGTACAGGCACGGTCCCTTTCCTTCACCGTTGCCAGGAGTGCCTTGTGCCTGCGTTGCTTCCCCCTGCCCTCGAACCGTTCCTCGACTCGCTGCGCTGCCCGGTGTGCCGCACCAGTCTCCGATCCGATCGTGGCTCACTGCGCTGCCCGTCGGGCCACACCTTCGACATCGCCCGTCAGGGTTACGTCAGCCTCCTGACGGGCGCCCGCGCCACCAGCGGTGACGACGCAGCCATGGTTCAGGCCCGAAACCAGTTCTTGTCCACTGGCAGGTACGCCCCTATTCGCCGGACCCTGACCCGTATGACAGCCGACGTCCTGCCTGGTCAAGGCACGGTCGTGGACATCGGATGCGGCACCGGCTACTACCTGGCCGGCGTACTCGATCAACTGCCCGGCGCCCGCGGCCTGGGGCTGGACGCGTCAGTACGCGCCTTGCGCTCGGCGGCCCGAGCCCATCCGCGAGCCGCTGCGGCGAGCTGGGATGTCTTCCGCCCCTTCCCCTTGGTCGACCAGACGGTCGACGTGATGCTGGACGTGTTCGCCCCGCGCAACCCGGCTGAGTTCCACCGGGTACTCCGTCCGACCGGCCGGTTGATCGTGGTGCGCCCCGTCGAGCGGCACCTGGCTGAGCTACGGGGCCAGGTCCCCGCGATGGTCGCGATCGACCCGGACAAGGAACAGCGCCTGCACCAGGCGCTGGACCCCTACTTCGAGGCCGCCTGCACCCAGCACGTCGAATACACCGCGCCCCTGACCAGGCAAGAAGCCATCGACCTGGTGGGGATGACACCGAGCGCACGCCACCTGACCCCCGCGGACCTGAGCGGCCACGGCTCCCTGCCCAGTCGGGTGACCGTCTCCGTGCTGGCCACCTCCTACCAGCCTCGGTAACCACGAGCGGGCGGAGAGGCCTGCTGAACCGGCGAACCAATGGGCGCGCCTGGCGCCCTACCTTCCTGGCAATTCGGGCAAGGTGGGGCGTCCGCCCGCTGGCCGTCGTGATCTCCCAGGCCATCCGACAGCCGGAGCGGTGGGCACTGCCCTCGCGGGCAGGCGGCTCTGGTGGGCTGGTCGCTGCGCAGGTCGTCCGGGACCCGTTCACTTCACACTGCAGACCCGGTGGGAAATCGCAGATAGGCCGGGAACGGACACCTATCGTGCTCAGGCTCATCGTCGGTCGCGAGTGGCGCGACACACTATTGCAAGCAGGTGCTTGCAATAGTTAGCGGCGGTGGTGCATGGTGAAGGCATGGCATCGCTCAACGTCGGCAACCTCGGTGAGTACCTGCGAGAGCAGCGGCGCAACGCGCAGCTGTCGCTCCGGCAGCTCGCCGAAGCCGCCGGCGTGTCCAACCCGTATCTCAGTCAGATCGAGCGCGGGCTGCGCAAGCCGAGCGCGGAGGTGCTGCAGCAGGTCGCCAAGGCGCTGCGGATCTCCGCCGAGACGCTGTACGTGCGGGCCGGCATCCTCGACGCGGAGCGGGACCGGGACGAGGTCGAGACCCGAGCGGTCATCCTCGCCGATCCCACGCTGACCGAGGCGCAGAAGACGGCGCTGCTCCAGATCTACGAGTCCTTCCGCAAGGAGAACGGGATCGAGATCGGGAACGACGCCGATCCGCGGCAGACGGCTCAGGAGAGCGACGCCGATCCGCAGCAGACGGCCGGTTGACCGGACCAGGGGACCGACCGCCCCGCTGCGGACCTGCAGGACCCTCAGCCGAAGCCGACGTGCTCGGCGCACAGGAACCGCACGACCTGTACGACTCACACGACCCATACGACCCATACGACGAACGTGAATCCGGGAGGACCTTCACCATGGCCATCACCGACGACCTGCGCAAGACCTTCAGCGACCCGACTCCTTTCTACTTCGCCGCAGGCACCGCCGATCTGGCCCTCCAGCAGGCGAAGAAGGTGCCGGGTCTGGTGGAGCAGCTGCGCACCGAGGCCCCGGCCCGCTTCGAGGCCGTCCGCAACACCGACCCCAAGGCCGTGCAGGAGAAGGCCGGCGCCCGTGCCAAGGAGGCGAGCGCCAAGGCCAAGGAGGCGCAGGAAGCTCTCCAGGCCAAGGTCACCGACTTCATCGGCACCCTCGACGGGGACATCAAGAAGCTCGGCAGCACCCTCGACGCCGACCTGAAGAAGCTCGGCGAGTCCGCCCAGGACCTCGCCCTGCGCGGTGTCGGCGTCGCCGCCGAGTACGCCGTCAAGGCCCGTGAGACCTACGAGAAGGTCGCCGAGCACGGCGAGCAGGCCGTGAAGACCTGGCGCGGCGAGGCCGCCGAGGAGATCCAGGAGCTGGCGGTCGCGGTCGAGCCGAAGGCCGAGCCGGTCGAGGTCAAGGAGACCGAGGCGCCGAAGCCCGCCGCGGCCGAGGCCAAGTCCGAGCCCGCCGCGGCGAAGAAGCCCGTCGCGAAGAAGGCGCCGGCCGCCCGCAAGAGCACCGGTACCAGCACCGGCACCGGCACCGCGACCGCGAAGAAGCCGACGCCGCCCGCCAAGTGATATCGACCGCCGGGACGGACACGGCAGACAGCGACATAAAGTCACGGGCCGGGCACTGATCGGGTGCCCGGCCCGTTGTTCGGGTAGGGGGAGCGCGGTTGCGGGTACGGTGACCGCGTAAGCAAGAGCGAGTCGAGACACGTCGAGTCGGGTGGTGGACGTTGTGCTGATGGAAGGCTTCGCGGGCCTGGTGTGGCTGCTCTACCTAGCCATGCTGGTCCTTGCCGTGGCGGCGCTGGTGATGGCCGCTCTGTTCCGTGACGACGCTTACCGGGCCGCCGACAAGAAGAACAAGGGCTTCTGGCTGATCATCCTCGGCATCACGGTCGCGGTGAACCTGCTGGTGCCGATGCTCTTCCTGCAGCTCGCGGGCCTCGTCGCCACGATCGTCTTCTTCGTGGACGTACGCCCCGCCCTCAGGCAGGTCTCGGGCGGCGGCGGAGGCTGGCCCGGCCGCCGAGGCGGCAGCAGCAGCGACGGCCCCTACGGCCCGTACAACGGCGGCCGCTAGCGCCTTCCCGGCAGAGCCCAGTAACGCGACTTTCCCAGTAACGCGACTGCCCCTGGGGCGCAGCCCCCAGGGGCGCGGGGAACTGCGCGACCGGCCACAGCGGTCCCGCAGTCGGCCGACCACGCATGCCCCACGCCGGGTGGCCGCAGGGGCGCGACGAGAGACGCCTACCGCTACGGAACCCGATCCAGCAACACCACCGCCACGTCGTCCGTCAGCTCGCCCCCGTTCAGCTGCCGCACCTCGTTCACCGCGGCCCGCAGCAACGCCTCTCCGCCCAGCCCCTCGGAGAGCTGGCGACGGATCATCTCCAGCATGCCGTCCTGACCCAGCCGCTCCCGGCCCTCGCCGATCCGCCCCTCGATCAGGCCGTCGGTGTACAGCATCAGGCTCCACTCCGCGCCCAGCTCGACCTGCATCCGCGGCCAGCGGGCGCCCGGCAGCAGGCCGAGGGCGGGGCCGTTGTTGTCGTACGGCAGCAGCCTGGCGGGCCGGTCCGGGCGGGCGATCAGCGGCGCCGGGTGGCCGGCCAGGCACAGGCCGGCCCGGCGGCCGTCGGGCGCGATGTCCACCGTGCACAGCGTCGCGAAGATCTCGTCGTCGTCGCGCTCATGCTCCAGCACCTGCTGGAGCGTGTTCAGCAGTTCGTCCCCGCACAGCCCCGCCAGGGTCAGCGCCCGCCAGGCGATGCGCAGCTCCACGCCGAGCGCCGCCTCGTCCGGGCCGTGGCCGCAGACGTCGCCGATCATGGCGTGCACGGTGCCGTCGGGCGTGCGGACGGTGTCGTAGAAGTCGCCGCCGAGCAGCGCACGCGAGCGGCCCGGGCGGTAGCGGGCGGCGAAGCGCAGCGGGGAGCCCTCCAGAAGGGGCGTGGGCAGCAGCCCGCGCTCCAGGCGGGCGTTCTCCTGCGCGCGCAGCTTGCCCTCGGCGAGCCGCCGTTCGGCCGTGTCGGAACGTTTCCGCTCCACCGCGTAACGGATCGCGCGGCTCAGCAGCCGGCTGTCCAGCTCGTCCTTGTAGAGGTAGTCCTGGGCGCCGACGCGCACCGCTTCGGCGCCGCGCTCGGCGTCGCCGGACGCGGTGAGCGCGAGCACGGCGTGCCGGGGCGCGAGGCGGAGCACATGCCGCAGGACGGCGAGCTCGTCACCGGAGGTGGCGGTGGCCGAGGACCGGCCCGGGGCGGGCAGCGCGAGGTCCAGCAGGATGCAGTGGACGTCGTCGGTGAGCAGCCGCTCGGCCTCGGTGAGGTTGCGCGCGGTGCGCACGCGGATCGGCTTGCCGTCCGCGTCGAGCAGGTCACGCACGATCGGCGCGGCCGTGGGGTCGTCCTCGATCAGCAGCAGGGTGAGGGTGATGTGCGCATTGCCCACACCGGTGGCGCTCACACCGCCCGCGCCCGCGCCCACACCGACGGTGCCGGTGGCGGTGGCGGTGGCGCTCATGCCTGTGCTGCTCACGCCATGGTGGACGCCGTCGGCGGGCGTGGCGTTGAGCGTGGTGTCGTTCTCGGCCGTCGTCGCCTCGTTGCGACCGGCTTCTTCCTGGCGACTGGCTTCTTGCTTGCGACCGGTCTCGTCCTTGGAGGGGCCGTCGACTGCGGGCGAGGCCTGCGCCTGACCACACTCCACGGCCGGGATCGCTCTCTGCCGCGGCACGGGTACGGGCATCGTCTTGGGTTCCTTCCCTCCCCCCGAGGGCATGGCGGGGACGAGGGACCTCGACCCACCGACCGGGACCATAGCGGCAGAAGGCGTCGCAACGGAATGGCGTGAAGCATGCGGCTTGATCTCTCGCCACTGTCATATGCCGCGTTCCGTACCGCAGTTGGGCAGGGCGGGAGCGGAGCGAGGATGACGAACGTCACGTCCGCCCGGGGTTTGGGAGGCCGGGCGGGGTGCCTTGGGTCACGTGGGCGAGGTCACGCGTCCGGTCGTACCACCCCGAGTATCGGCATCGAGCCCGCTCCCGCGAGGGTGACCGTCCGGCCCGGGCGCGGGGCGTGGACGATCAGGCCGTCGCCCACGTACATCGCCACGTGGCTGGCGTCGTCGAAGTAGATGATCAGGTCGCCGGGGCGCATGTCCGCGACGGCGATGTGCGGCAACTGGTTCCACTGCTCCTGCGAGGTGCGCGGTATCACCAGGCCGGCGCTCTTCCAGGCCTCGGAGGTGAGCCCGGAGCAGTCGAAGGAGTCCGGGCCCTCGGCGCCCCACACATACGGCTTGCCCATCTGCGCGGTGGCGTACTGCACGGCCTTCGTGCCCTGCACGGTCGCCGAGCTGTTGATCTCGGCGAGGACGCCGGTGTTCAGCCAGGCGGTCTGCGCCTGCTGCGCGGCCTGCGCCTCCAGTTGTTCGAGGCGCTTCTTGTCCTCCTTCTCCAGCTGGGACTCGAGCTTCTCGGCCGCCGCGATCTGCGTCTCGATCTTCTTCTGGGCCGCCGCCTTCGTCTTGCGGCCCGCCTCCAGCTGCTGCCACTGCGCGGAGGCGTCCTTGGAGTACTGCTCCAAGTCCTCCTGGGTGCGGGTCAGTTCGCTGAGCAGGCCCTTGGTCGCGCGCTCGCCCTGGAGCACCCGGCCGGCGCCGTTCAGGAACTCGGTCGGGTCGTCGCTCAGCATCAGCTGCGCTTCGTCCGGCAGGCCCCCGGTGCGGTACTGGGAGCGGGCGGCGGCGCCCGCGCGGTCCTTCAGGGCGTCCAGCTTCTCCCGGCCCTCGACGATCTTCTTGGCTGATTCGACGATCTCCGCGGACTGCTTCTTCGCCGCTTCCTCGGCCGCGTTGTAGGCGTCGGTGGCGACCGCGGCGTCGTGGTAGAGCGCTTCGAGCTGGGTGCGCACGGCCTCGAGGTCCTTGTTGGACGCGGTCGAGGGGAGCGCCGGTGCGGTGGACCCCGCCGTCGACGACGGTGTGGGGCTGGGGCTCGGGCTGGCGAACGCCGTGCCTGGCGCTCCCCATACGGTGACCGCGCAGACCACGGTCACAGCCACCACGAGCAGGCCGCGCTTGCCCGTTCCCATACCCCGTCCCCCAACCCTGATTTACCGTCAGTAACTTACGGTGCACGGGGGATCGTGTCATGTCACGGCCGAAAACGACAGAGGTGCCGATAGAGGTGACAACAGAACGACAGGAACAGTTCTGCTCTTCCCTCTCTCCCGCCCCGGCATGACGATCTCCCCGCCATTGTGACGAACGACTCATGGGGATCGTTCCCGGCGGTCGCGGAGAAACCGTGACTCAGTTCCTGGGCGCCAACGCCCCCCACCGCACCGTCACTTCCCCCTGCCGCCAGCGCCTCGGGCCGTCCGTCACCGGCCAGTCGGCCGTCAGGTCCCGTACCGCGCGGATCCACCGCTGGCGGGCGCCGTACGACGCGTAGGGCGCGGCCGCCGCCCAGGCGCGGTCGAAGTCGCGCAGGAAGGCGTGCACCGGCTCGCCCGGGACATTGCGGTGGATCAGCGCCTTGGGCAGCCGCTCCGCCAGGTCCGAGGGGCGCTCCAGGGAGCCCAGCCGGGTCGCGAAGGTGACCGTGCGCGGGCCCTCCGGCCCGAGCGCGACCCACACGTGCCGGCGCCCGATCTCGTCGCAGGTCCCCTCGACGAGCAGTCCGCCGCGCGACCCCGTGGCCGGATCGGCCGGCGCGAGCCGCGCGCACAGCCGCTCCCAGACGGCGGCGACCTCGTCCTCGTCGTACTGCCGCAGCACGTTGGCGGCGCGGACGAGGTGCGGTCGCCGGGGGAGCGGGCCGGGCAGCGGGAGCTCGAACCCGCCGTGCCGGAAGACCAGCCCCTCGCGCGCGTACGGCTCGGCGGCCGCGACCCTGGCCGGTTCGATCTCCACGCCCACGACACACGCGCGTGGCGCGACGGACCGCAGCCGCTCGAGCAGTTCGACGGCCGTCCAGGGCGCGGCCCCGTATCCGAGGTCGACGGCGACGGGCTCGGCGGCGCGGCGCAGCTCGCCGCCGTGGACTGCGGCGATCCAGCGGTCCATGCGGCGCAGCCGGTTGGGGTTCGTCGTCCCGCGCGTGACCGTGCCCACGGGGCGGTTGGGGGCGCGGGATGTCATACCTGTGAGGGTATGCGGTGCCCGCGACCCCAGCCCAAAGCCGTCGCGCAAGGCATGGCACTGCAGTAAGGCGTTGCAACGCAGAAGCGCATCGAACGGTTGAGCGAAATTGGGTAACGGCTGAGCAAAAACCGTCCATTTTCGAAACCGACCGGAATGGGAACGCCTTCCTCCGGCGTTGCACCCCCCTGGAGGGCCCCACCCCCTCCTTCCGGCATGCCCGCAGCAAGGAGGAACGCCACGTGAGCCAGTACGTCAACAGGCTCGGGCGTCGCTCTACGGCGGCCCCCTCGCGGCTGAGGCTCCACCGCCGCCCCCGCCGCGTCGCGATGCTCTCCGTGCACACCTCTCCGCTCCACCAGCCCGGCACCGGCGACGCCGGCGGCATGAACGTCTACATCGTCGAGCTCGCGCAGCGCCTCGCCGCGATCAACATCGAGGTGGAGATCTTCACGCGCGCGACCACCGGCGGCCTCCCGCCGACCGTCGAGCTGGCCCCCGGAGTCCTCGTCCGGCACATCGACGCGGGTCCCTACGAGGGCCTCGCCAAGGAGGACCTCCCCGCCCAGCTGTGCGCCTTCACCCACGGCGTGATGCAGGCGTGGGCCGGCCACCGCCCCGGCTACTACGACCTCGTCCACTCGCACTACTGGCTCTCCGGCCACGTCGGCTGGCTGGCCGCCCAGCGCTGGGGCGCCCCCCTGGTGCACGCCATGCACACGATGGCCAAGGTCAAGAACGCGGCGCTCGCCGAGGGCGACACCCCCGAGCCCGCCGCCCGCGTCATCGGCGAGACCCAGATCGTCGTCGCCGCCGACCGCCTCATCGCCAACACGGCGGAGGAGGCCGACGAACTCGTCCGGCACTACCACGCCGAGCCCGGCAAGGTCGCCGTGGTGCACCCCGGCGTCAACCTCGACCGCTTCCGCCCCGCGGACGGCCGGGCCGCCGCCCGTGCCCGCCTCGACCTCCCCCAGGACGCCCTGATCCCCCTCTTCGCGGGCCGCATCCAGCCCCTGAAGGCGCCGGACATCCTCCTGCGCGCGGTCGCCGTCCTGCTCGACGAGCGCCCCGAGCTCCGCTCCCGCATCGTCGTGCCGATCGTCGGCGGGCCCAGCGGCAGCGGCCTCGCCAAGCCGGAAGGGCTGCAGAAGCTGGCCGCGCGGCTCGGCATCGCCGACGTCGTACGGTTCCGCCCGCCGGTCGGCCAGGACCAGCTCGCGGACTGGTTCCGGGCAGCCTCCCTGCTGGTCGTCCCCTCCTACAGCGAGTCCTTCGGCCTGGTCGCCATAGAGGCGCAGGCGGCCGGCACCCCGGTGCTCGCCGCCGCCGTCGGCGGGCTCCCGGTGGCCGTCCGGGACGGCGAGACGGGCTTCCTGGTGCAGGGCCATGAACCGGCCGGCTACGCGCGCGTGCTCGAGCGTTTCGCCGACGGCCCCGAACTCCCCGCCCGCATGGGCGCGGCCGCCGCCGCGCACGCCCAGTCCTTCGGCTGGGACACCGCGGCCGCCGCCACCGCCGACGTCTACGCGGCCGCGGCCCAGTCCCACCGCCGTCGCGTACGCTCCGAGCATGGGTGAGGCGGAGAGGCCGACCGCGCAGGTCGTCGAGGGTTTCCTGAAGGACGCGGAGCTGGAGTGGGAGAGCCCAGCGCCCGGCAACTACGTGGTCCAGCTGCCCGGCACCCGCAAACTCAAGACGACCGTCTCCCTCATCGTCGGCCGTCACTCCCTCTCCCTGAACGCCTTCGTCGTCCGCCACCCGGACGAGAACGAGCCCGCCGTCCACCGCTGGCTCCTGGAACGCAACCTCAAGCTGTACGGCGTGAGTTACGCCGTCGACCGGCTCGGCGACGTCTACGTCACCGCCCGCCTCCCCCTCGCCGCGATCACCGCCGACGAGATCGACCGGCTCATGGGCCAGGTCCTGGAGGCCGCCGACGGCGCGTTCAACACCCTTCTGGAGCTCGGTTTCGCGACCGCCATCCGCCGGGAGTACGAGTGGCGCGTCTCCCGGGGCGAGTCGACCCGCAACCTGGACGCGTTCGCCCACCTGACCCAGCGCCCGACGGACTGACGCCCGGCCGACCCCGGACTGACGCCGGACCGCCCGACGGACTGACCCCGGGCCGGCCGACGGCCCGGGATCAGGTCACGCCTCGTGGTGAACCGGTCAGGACCGGTCAGGACCGGTCGGGACGGGTCAGGACGGATTGTCCGGGTCGGCAGGGCCGGTGGCGGGCGGGGCGGACGGGTCGGCCGGGTCGAGCTGGTCGGCGAAGGCCCGCAGGGCGTCGGCCAGATCCTCCTTGGTGGGCAGCTCGTCCACCTTCGCGTCGAGCTCGGTGATGCGCCGGTTGATCTCGTCCAGGTCGACCGGCGGGGTGGTGGGCGTGGACGGGGTCTCGCTCGCGTCCGGGTCCTCGCCGCCGGTGGAGCCGTCGGTGGTGCCCACACTGGTCCCGCCGTCGGTGCCCCCGCTGCCCCCGGGGTCGGCCGGCACCTCGGAGACCGACGCGCTCGCCGAGGCCGTCGGCACGGGGACGGGCTCGTCGTCCGCCGAGTCGGCCGCGAGGGCGACTCCGACGCTCAGAGCCACCAGGGCCGCCGCCCCCGCGACGGCGGCCGAGATCCGTCCGACGCGAAGCGCCCCACGGCCCGATCTGTTCGATATCCCAGTCGTCTCATCCGTGTTCATGTCCATGGCGGCGACGCTAGCGGCCGTCGATCACCGGACGGAGGACTTCCGACGATCTCCGTACCGCCCCGGCGTGACCCCCACCAACCTCCGGAAATGCCGGGTGAGATGAGCCTGGTCGTAGAACCCGGCCGCCACCGCGACGGCACCCGGCGGCCGGCCGTCGAGCAGCAGTCTGCGGGCGAGGTCGACGCGGCGCGCGGTGAGGTACTGGTGCGGTGCGATGCCGTACGCCGAGCTGAACGCCCGTACGAGATGGGCCGGATGAGCCTGCACCAGTGCGGCCGCCTCCTCCAACGCGAGTCCTTGGACCACGCGTTCGTCGAGCAGCTCCCGCAGTCGGCGGGCGAGGACGGGATCGGGGCGCGGGGGACCGGTGCGCTCCCGGGCCCGCGGCGGGGACTGCCGATGGGAGTGCAGATGGTCCCGCAGCCGCTCGCCGATCAGCGTCAGCCGGCTGCCGGCCTCCAACTCGTCGCCGGGCCGGGCGAGCGCGGAGTGCAACTGCCCGACCCGCCGCCGCAGCACGGGATCACGCAGGTCGGGCGCGTCGACGGCGGCCCCGATCAGTTCCTCGCCGAGCACGTCGGAGTCGAGGTACAGGACCCGCTTGCGGAAGCCCTGCGAGGTGGCCGGTGAGCCGTTGTGCGGCACCTGCGGCGGCAACAGGGTCACCGTGTCGTGCGGCGTCCCGTGCTCGTGCCGGTCGAGGTCGTACCGCACCGCGCCGTCGTCGACGATGAGCAGCGTCCACGCCTCATGGACGTGCATCGGGTACGCGTACTCGGTGAAGTGGGCGTGGAAGACCTCCGCGACGCCCCGGACGGCCGGACGCCAGGCGGATACTTCCTGCCGGACTGCCATGCAAAAAACGTACAAGACGGGACCGCGGAACGAACGGCAGTCTCACGGCATGAGCACAAGCACCGACCCCCTTCGCTTCGACACGAAGATCGCCGTCCTGCTGCGCGAGGACCTGGAGACCTGGCAGCGCCTGAACGTCACCGCGTTCCTGGTCAGCGGCCTCGGCACGACCGTCCCCGAGGTGATCGGGGAGCCCTACGAGGACGCGGACGCCGTCGGCTACCTCCCGATGTTCCGCCAGCCGGTACTGGTCTTCGAGGGCACCAAGGAGACGCTGACCGCAGCCCACGCGCGCGTGCTCTCCCGCGCCCTCCCGCGCGCGGTGTTCACCGGCGACCTCTTCACCACCGGCAACGACCACGACAACCGGGCAGCGGTACGCGCGGTGCGCACGTCCGAACTGGACCTGGTCGGCCTGGCGGTGTACGGCCCGAGGAACGCGGTGGACAAGGTGCTGAAGGGCGCGCGGATGCACCCGTGAGCGAGGGGGGCGGCGGCGTGAGCGGGGGCGGGGAGATCAGCCGGTGCCGACCTGTGACTTGGCCGCAGCCGCAGCCGCAGCCGCAGCCGCACGACCGTCGCGGACGTCGCTGACGTCGCTGACGTCGCGGACGTCATCGTCGCTGCTGTCGCCCGCGACGTCGGACTCCTCGTCCGGCAGGCGTCGCATCAGCACCCCGTACCCGATCCCCGCCGCCGTCCCGACGACCGCGCACAGCGCCCACAGCCACTCCGCGCCGAACCGGTCGATGACGAAGCCGGACATCACCGGGGCGACCAGCGAGGCCACCGCCCACGAGAGCGTGTACATGCCCTGGTAGCGGCCGCGACCGTGCGCGGGGGAGAGGCGGACGACGAGCCCGGTCTGGGTCGGCGCGTTGACGATCTCGGCGAGCGTCCACACACAGACGGTGAGCGCGAAGACCCCGACCGACCCGGCGAACGCGGTGAGCCCGAACCCGTACCCCGCGAGGACCGACGAGACGACCAGCAGCCGTCGCGGATCCCGATGCTCGATGAACCGGGTGACGGGGATCTGCAACGCGACGATCAGCACGCCGTTGACGGCGATCGCCATGCCGTAGTCGGCCGGTGTGAACCCGGCCGCGCCCATCGCCACGGGCAGCCCCACGGAACCCTGCTGGAAGACGAGCGCGACGAGGAAGGAGAGTCCGACGACGCCCATGAACCGCCCGTCGCGCAGCACCGTCCCGAGCCCCACGGAGTCCTCCGGCACGGCCTTGTCCGTCCGCACGGGCCGGGACTCGGGCAGCTTGAGGAAGACGACGACCGCGCACGCGAGCGTCATCCCGGCCTCCAGGAGGAACCCGGCGCGGTAGCTGACCTCGGCGATGAACCCGGCGGCCATGGAGGAGACGGCGAACCCGAGGTTGATGGCCCAGTAGTTGAGCGAGAAGGCGCGGACCCGGTCCTCGGGCCGCACGATGTCGGCCATCATCGCCTGCACGGCCGGCCGGGACGCGTTGGAGGCCATCCCGACGAGGAAGGCGACGCCGGCGATGGCGACCGGATGCTCCACGAACCCGAGCAGTGCCACAGCGGCGGCGGTGGAGGTCTGCGCGATGAGCAGCGTGGGCCGCCGTCCGAGCCGGTCCGCCATGACTCCGCCGCCGAGCGATGAGACGACTCCGCCCAGCCCGTGCAGCGAGGCGACGAGCCCGGCGTAGGAGGCGGAGTACCCGCGGTCGAGTGTCAGGTACAGCGCCATGAAGGTGGCGACGAACCCGCCGAGCCGGTTGACGAGGGTGCTGGTCCACAGCCACCAGAACTCCCGGGGCAGCCCGGAGAGGCTCTCACGGACGGCGCGTCTGAGGACGGCGACGGCGGCTGGCATGACGGATCCCCCGGAAAATGTAAGCGGCGCAGACAGCGACCAGAACTTACGAGGAGAGCAGAGGACCGGGCCACTCATTTAACAGATCCGGTCAATCGACGGCGGACCGTGGGCCGGCCGTCCGCAGTACGAGCGGGCGCACAACGGATCGGAGCGGTGGATTACGCTCATACGCATGGCCGACGCACCGTACAAGCTGATCCTCCTCCGCCACGGCGAGAGCGAGTGGAACGCGAAGAACCTGTTCACCGGCTGGGTGGACGTCAACCTGAACGAGAAGGGCGAGAAGGAGGCAGTCCGCGGTGGCGAACTCCTGAAGGACGCCGACCTCCTCCCCGACGTGGTCCACACGTCTCTCCAGAAGCGCGCGATCCGCACGGCGCAGCTCGCGCTCGAATCCGCGGACCGCCACTGGATCCCGGTCCACCGCTCCTGGCGCCTGAACGAGCGCCACTACGGCGCCCTCCAGGGCAAGGACAAGGCGCAGACCCTCGCGGAGTTCGGCGAGGAGCAGTTCATGCTCTGGCGCCGCTCCTACGACACCCCGCCGCCCCCGCTCGCGGACGACTCGGAGTTCTCCCAGTCCGCCGACCCCCGCTACGCCTCCATCCCCCCGGAGCTGCGCCCCCGCACGGAGTGCCTGAAGGACGTCGTCGTCCGCATGCTCCCGTACTGGTACGACGGCATCGTCCCGGACCTCCTGTCCGGCCGCACGGTCCTGGTCGCCGCCCACGGCAACTCGCTCCGCGCCCTGGTCAAGCACCTCGACGGCATCTCCGACGCCGACATCGCGGGCCTGAACATCCCGACGGGCATCCCCCTGGCCTACGAACTCGACGCAGCCTTCAAGCCCCTCACCCCAGGCGGCACCTACCTCGACCCGGACGCGGCAGCGGCGGCGATCGAGGCGGTCAAGAACCAGGGCAAGAAGAAGTAACGCGACACCGGTAAGCCCCCTACCTGCGGATTCCTCGCAGGGCGGGGGCTTTTTGGTGGGACCGGGCCGTCAGGCGTCGCAGGCCCGGCGCCACTTGTAGGTCTCCGTCACGACTGCGTCCGGGCTTCAGTTCAGGAGTTGTTGCACCGTTTTCTGTGTTCGTCCACTCGGGGAGTGGTCGAGGCCGTACGCGGCGGTCAGCTGTTGAGTTTCAGCGGGATCGGGCTTGATGTCGACCCTGTCTGCCGGGCTGACTTTGGCCACGAGGTATGGCCCGAACCAAGTCTTGTCCGGCTCTTCGAGGACCCACCAAAGGGTGGCGTACCTGGCCTTGCGAGTGTGTTCAAGAAATGTGTTGCTGTGGACAATGCGCGACTGGTACCTCAATGTCTCGGTACCGAGATTTGCGACCCATGGCGGAGCCGATCCCACGTCACGGTGGCTCGCGTCTGTATGCCATGAATTCCGTCCCGATCGTGCGTACTCGTCGCTGGTCAGTACGACTCTGTCTGCCCGCAGGTAAACCATGTCGGCGGTAGCGTTTATCGCTTCGTAGGATGCGCTTTCAGGGAATTGCACAAGGCTGTCCGTCGCGACTTCCGTCCCGGGGTCGAGCTTGCGGCCCACGCGCATGAACCGTCCCTGGGCGAGTAGGTTGTACTTCTTCTTCCGCTCGTCCGCGTACCGAAGCAGAATGGCTTGGCCGTCGCTGATGTCCTGCAGCCAGTCCTGCTTGGTCCGGGGGACGTCGGTGGCGATGGGGCCTCTGGCCGACACCTGGAAGAGAGAGCCCAGGGCGTAGACGGTCACGGATCCGGTGTTCTTCGATCGCAGGCGGACCGGCAGCGTCACCCTTCCATTCTTGATGTGGGCCTTCCCCAGCTCGACTGTGGTGGAGACGGATGCTGGTGTGCTGTACGGCTGGTAGATCTGCGCGTACCCGAAATTGACGGCTGCGGCCAAAGTGGTGAGGAGCGCTCCGATGGCCAGCGATTTGGGCCTCGGAAGCTCGATTTGCTGATGCTGATGCTGCGTGTAGAGAAAAGCGAGGGACAAGAGTGACGCCATGCTCAGAAGCAGCCAGACCCACAGGTAGGGCGTGTAACTCCAGCTCTCAGCCTGCAGAGCGAGCAACGTGAAGTTGACAAGCATGGATATGGCTATGGCGACTACCACCGTGGTTCCCGCGTACCCCGCGAGTCTGGTGCCGGTGGCAAGGTGGTGACAGTACGCGGCGAGCGCTGCCAACTCGATCAACGCCACCAACAGCAGGAGAGCTCCGTTCAGGCGGCCTGCATACGTGAGGGCTCCATTGACGTCCTCGGAACCGAGCCAGATGAATTCAGCGGCGGTGAAGAACAGGGTCGCTATGAGAACCGCGGTCAGTACCCTTTTCGGCGTCATGTCTTCCATGAGAGCCGGTGTCGGGTGGCGCACGCTCCTTGTGCTCGCCCATCTGCATCAAGCTGAGACGGTGCGCAAAAGGATCGGCCGTCGCAACGAGGGGCTCCTCACTCTGCCTGGGTGACGGGCCGCAGCGTACGGACCCTCAGCCGTGGTGTTGCGCCGTCTTCGGCCGGGACCACGTGGTCATGTAGTCGGCCACGGCTGTCGTGGTGGCGGTGAGGGGGAAGCGGGCGGCCAGGTAGCCGTCGGGGCGGATGATGTAGCCGGTCGGGCCGTCGGGGTGGTAGAGGCGGGCGAATTCGGCCGCGGTGTCCCGGTAGGCGGGGACCGGCAGGGTGTCCGGGGCGGTGAGCGTCGGTGCGGATTCGCGGGCGAGGATGACGATCGTCTGCATGCCGGTCGCCGCGGCCTTCGCCGCTTCGGTGGGGTCGGTCGCGTAGAGGAGGAGTACGTGGTCCGGGCGGTCGCGCAGGATGTCCAGCAGCCGCCAGGGGTAGGCGGCCGCAGGGGTGGTCAGGCCGGGGCAGTCGGGGGCGCGGTCGCCGGGTCGGGGGGCGTCGGGCGGGCCGTGGGAGGCGGTGGCCAGGGGGCCGTTCCGGTAGTCGACGAGGAGTTGGGCCTCACGGAGCAGCAGCGTGCGCGGGTCGTCGGGGTCGGTTTCGATGCCCTGGGTGGCGTGGCGGACGGTACGGCCGACGACCTCCTCGCCGACGGGACGGCGCTCCGCGTCGTAGGTGGTGAGGAGGGCGGGACCGGCCTCTCCCCGGAGCACGAGGGCGAGTTTCCAGGCCAGGTTGCACGCGTCCTGGATGCCGGTGTTCATGCCCTGGGCTCCGGTGGGCGGGTGGATGTGGGCGGCGTCGCCCGCGACGAAGACGCGTCCGTCGCCGTAGCGGTCGACGATGCGGTGGCTGATGCGGAAGACGGAGGACCAGCGGAGGCGGGAGAGGGTTGCCGGCCTGGGGGCAAGGCGATCGACGACCGCCTGGAGGTGGTGGAGCTCCGGGGCGCGGTCGGCCTCCAGACCGTGGGCCACGTCATCTCCATCGCCCCCATCGCCCCCATCGCCGTTGCCATCGCCGCCGCCGATACCTGTCTTCTCCGTGGAGAGTTCCGGTGGGACCAGCATCGACATGCGGTAGCGGCCGGTGCCGGGCAGTGGGATGCAGACCAGGACGTCGTCGGTGGCGCCGTCGGCGGTGCGGTGCAGGGAGCGCAGGCCGTAGCCGTGGGGCATGTCCCAGTCGGCCTCGACGT
This sequence comes from Streptomyces sp. NPDC002623, assembly GCF_053592635.1. NCBI lineage: Bacteria > Bacillati > Actinomycetota > Actinomycetes > Kitasatosporales > Streptomycetaceae > Streptomyces > Streptomyces sp. NPDC002623. The sequence continues at coordinate 64,488 of NZ_JBSFWB010000007.1, forward strand.
CGCCCAGCATGTACTCCTCGGCGAAGGCCGCCCCCTCGTAGCTGAGGCCCAGCCCCTTGCGCACGGTGCTGTGTGCCCCGTCGCAGCCGATCAGATAGCCGGTCCGGAATTCCTCCTCCGCGCCGGAGGCGGTGCGCAGGCGCGCGGTGACGCCATCGTCGTCCTGGGTGAACGACAGGAGTTCCGTGCCGCGTTCGATGAAGGTGCCGAAGCCGGCGACGTACTCCTCCAGCAGGCGCTCGGTCTCGTACTGCGGCAGCGCGGCGAACTCGTAGGGCACTTCGGGCGGCAGCGTGAGGTCGATGCGCGCCTGCTCCCGGCCGTTGACGTAGATCAGCTGGCCGCGCAACACCGAGGCCGCCTCCAGGACCGGCCGGGCCAGGCCCATCCGGTCCCAGATCTCCAGGGTGCGCGGCTGGATGCCGACGGCCTTCGCGTACGGAAGCCGGGCCGGCAGGCGGTCGACGAGCCGGCAGCGCACCCCGTGCCGACGCAGTTCGGCGGCCGCACTCAGTCCGACGGGTCCGGCCCCCGCGATCAGCACGTCGGTCACGGCGGTTGCGCCGGTGTGTGCCACGGGTGCCTCCCGATGCCGGTGCGGTGCGCGTAGCCCGACGTCCATGGTCACCCCCATGGTCGCCCCCAGGGGCAGGGCCTGCGACCCGGGCCCGTCACCGCGGCGCCAGCTCAGCGACCTTCCAGCCGTTGCACCAGCGCACGCAGGGCCCGCAGCTCCGCTTCCAGGGCCTGGGCGCCCTCGCGGGTGAGGGAGATCCAGGTGCGGGGGCGGCGGCCGGCGTAGCCCTTCTCGATCGTGACGAGGCCGGACTCCTCCAGGACCTTCAGGTGCCGGGAGAGGTTTCCGTCGGTGACGGCCAGCTGCTGTTTCAGGAAGCCGAACTCGACCCGGTCGGCCTCGCGGGCGACGGTGAGGATGCCGAGCCGTACGCGCTGGTGGACGGTGTCGTCCAGCGCCTGGGTCGGGTGGGGCTCCTCATGGCCGTCCCGCACGGCGATCGGCTCCTCGACGCTCATGCGGTGACCGTACCCGCCGGCGCCGTCCGACGGCGGACGAGCGTCCACTCGGCCAGGCCGGCCACCAGCAGGACGGCGGCCAGCAGGAGTGCCTTGGCCTGCGGTCCGTCGGTCCAGCCGGGGTCGGCCGGGTGCAGCCAGGGCAGCCATCCGCTGCCCCAGGACGCGCCGAGGTAACCGGTGAGCAGGAGGGCGTGGACGGCGCCGGCGGTCGTGGCGACCCAGCTGCGTTCGGCCACGCCGAGGGCGAGGAGTCCGACGCCGACCAGATACCAGGGGGAGGCGTAGCTGTTGCTCAGCAGGTCGACCTGCAACGGTCGGTTCCTGCCGAACAGGAACAGCAGCAAGGCCGCCAGGACACCCGCCGTGGCCACGGCGGTGACGCCGGTCCAGCCGCGGCGGCGCGGGACGATGCCGCGACTCTCGCCGCGCAGGCGGTACCAGCGGGCGAAGACGAACCAGGCCAGCGGGAGCAGCGCGAACCACACGCCCCAGGCCGTGAACCGCAGCGCCGCGCCGTCGAACTCGCCCTCCAGACAGGGGGTTCCCGGTTCGTGGACCACGCACAGGCCGGTCAGCTCGGCGTAGGCGAAGTCCGGGTAGGAGGCGACGTTGCGCCCGTGTGCCCCGAAGTTGAAGGCGTACCGGGCGACCGGAGCGGCCGCGAGCGCCAGGAGGCCGAAGCCGAGGAGGGGTACCCATGCGCCGTTCAGCTGCGTACGGGTTCTGGCCCGCAGACCTTCCGCGGTCGCCAGCAGTCCTGCGGCGGTTGCGGTTGCGGTTGCGGTTGTGGTTGCGGATCCGGCTGCGGCTGCGGCTGCGGCTGCGGATGTCGCCGGTTCGCCCATGCTGTGCCCCCTGTTGATCGCCCCTGTTGATCGCCTCGGCCGCATTAACTCTGCAACGCAAAGTACATTGCGGTCAAGAGTGAACTGGCATGGCGACCAGGCATGACGAAGGCCCCGGTGCCGTGATCGGCACCGGGGCCCTTTCAGCCTCGTACGTTCGCTTCGTGCGGCCTCAGCCGCACTGGCAGGGGCCGCCCGACTGACATCCGCAGCCGCACCCGGATCCACAGCCGCACGCGGCGATCAGGGTCAGGTTCCTGATCTCGGCGGGCTGCTCGGTCGGGCGTTCCTGCGTGGGGTCGGGGGTGGGAGCGATGGGGGACTCGGCCATGGGTTCCTCCCGGAGGCGTAGGGCCTGTGCCCATTCCATGCCCGTTCCGCTGGGCGCATCAACGGCGCACAGTGGCTCGCGCACACCCCCCGAAGAGGGTTCAGGCCCCCTCGGCCGCCGTCCCCGTCCCCGCCGGAGCCTGGATGTCCGGCTGGATGTCGGGCTGGAGCTCGTCCGCGTGCTCGCCCGTGACCAGGAAGACCACGCGCTTGGCGACGGCCACCGCGTGGTCGGCGAACCGCTCGTAGTAGCGGCCCAGCAGGGTGACGTCGACGGCCGTCTCGATGCCGTGCTTCCAGCGGTCGTCGATCAGGTGCTGGAAGAGCGTGCGGTGCAGCAGGTCCATGGCGTCGTCGTCGGCCTCCAGCTGGAGCGCCAGGTCGACGTCCTTGGTGATGATGCACTCCGCGGCCTTCGCCATCAGGCGCTGCGCGAGCTGGCCCATCTCCAGGATCGTGGCGTGCAGGTCGTGGGGGATCGTGCGGTTCGGGAAGCGCAGCCGCGCCAGCTTCGCCACATGCTGGGCGAGGTCGCCCGAGCGCTCCAGGTCCGCCGACATCCGCAGCGATGTGACGACTATCCGCAGGTCGGTCGCCACCGGCTGCTGCCGCGCGAGCAGCGCTATCGCGCGGGCCTCCAGGTCGTGCTGCAGCTCGTCGACCTTCTTGTCGGCCTCGATGACGCTCTCGGCCAGCTTCAGATCGGCGTCGAGAATGGCCGTCGTGGCGCGTCCGATGGCCGACCCGACCAACCGGGCCATCTCCACCAGGCTGTCGCCGATCGAGTCCAGTTCCTCGTGGTACGCGTCCCGCATCAGGGTTCCCTCTCGTACGTCGTTCTTGGGGTTCGGCTATCGGCTTCGGGTTCGGCTTCGGGTTCGCTTCCGGGGGCCGGAACCAGCCGCGGAACCAGGTCGGAACCAGCCGTCGGACCGGTGCTGACCGGCCTTGTCACCGGTGCTGCGAACCCCACGGTCCCACGCTCCGCCCCGTACGCGTCGATTTCCGGCACCTCAAATGAACCACCACTGGCTCCAAGGTGAACTCTGGGCGACGAGTGTTCGAGCTCGCACCTCGATGGCTGTGGCCAAGACGGATGCCATGCCTAACCTGGGTGCATGGACGTGAACGCGGCGGTCGCCGCAGCGGCAGCGATCGCCGGGGTGCTCACCGGTGTCATCGCCATGCTGGCGTTCCGCTGGAGCGAGCGGGAGCAGAAGCGCCCCACGCGCACCTCCCTGCACACGGACCCGGTGCTTCCGCCGGGTGTGGACACCGTCCTCTCCGTGCTTCGCTCCTCCGCCGTCGTGCTCGACGAGGCAGACGCCGTCGTCAAGGCCAGCTCAGCCGCGTACGCCCTCGGGCTGGTGCGCGGCGGCCGGCTCAGCGTCGAGCCCATGCTCAAGATGGCCCGGGACACCAGGCGGGACGGCGAGATACGCCAGGTAGAGCTGGACCTTCCCCGGCGCGGAACCGGGCGCGGCGAGGCCCTCGCCGTGTCCGCCAGAGTGGCCCCGCTGGGCTCCCGGCTCGTGCTGCTCCTGGTCGAGGACCTCACCGAGGCCCGGCGTATCGAGGCGGTCCGGCGGGACTTCGTGGCGAACGTCAGCCATGAGCTGAAGACGCCGGTCGGCGCGCTCTCCCTCCTCTCCGAGGCCGTCATGGACGCCTCGGACGATCCGGAGGCGGTGGAGCGGTTCGCCGGCCGTATGCAGATCGAGGCCACCCGGCTGACCAGCCTGGTCCAGGAGCTCATCGACCTGTCGAGGGTCCAGAACGACGATCCCCTCGAGGACGCCGAACCGGTCGGCATCGACGAACTCGTCGCCGAGGCCGTCGACCGCTGCCGGCACCAGGCGGGGACCAAACAGATCACCATGGCCGCCGCCGGCACCGCCGACCTGCGCGTCTGGGGCAACCGGGGCCAGCTGGCCGCGGCCCTCGGCAACCTGGTCGAGAACGCCGTCAACTACTCGCCCGCCCGCACCCGCGTCGGCATAGCCGCACGCAGGATCGGCGCACCGGGCGGGGATCTGATCGAGATCGCCGTGACCGACCAGGGCATCGGCATCTCCGACAAGGACAAGGAGCGCATCTTCGAGCGCTTCTACCGCGTCGACCCCGCCCGCTCCCGGGCCACCGGAGGCACCGGCCTCGGGCTGGCGATCGTCAAGCACGTGGCCGCCTCGCACGGCGGGGAGGTCACGGTGTGGAGCGCCGAGAACCAGGGCTCCACATTCACCCTGCGACTGCCGGAGGCGGCCCCGGCCCGCGACCGCGCGCAGCAGCATCCGGACCCGGACGAGGTCGACGTCGAGGACGCCGGCGACATCGACGAGGTCACCCACTCCTCTCCTCATCCCTCATCCCAGGCATCACCCCGCGCCTCTTCCCCCGATCCGACCGCGTACCAGACGCTTTCCGCCCCGGAGGTCCATCCGTGACCCGAGTGCTCGTCGTCGAGGACGAGGAGTCCTTCTCCGACGCCCTGTCGTACATGCTCCGCAAGGAGGGCTTCGAGGTCGCCATCGCGACCACGGGGCCCGACGGACTGGACGAGTTCGAGCGCAACGGCGCCGATCTCGTCCTCCTCGACCTGATGCTGCCGGGTCTGCCCGGCACGGAGGTGTGCCGTCAGCTGCGCGGCCGCTCCAATGTTCCCGTGATCATGGTGACCGCCAAGGACAGCGAGATCGACAAGGTCGTCGGGCTGGAGATAGGAGCCGACGACTACGTCACCAAGCCCTTCTCCTCCCGCGAGCTGGTCGCCCGCATCCGGGCCGTCCTGCGCCGCCGCGGCGAGCCGGAGGAGGTGACCCCGGCGGCCCTGGAGGCCGGCCCCGTCCGCATGGACGTCGACCGTCACGTCGTCACCGTCTCCGGCTCCAAGGTCGACCTCCCCCTCAAGGAGTTCGACCTCCTGGAGATGCTGCTGCGCAACGCGGGCCGCGTCCTGACCCGCATGCAGCTCATCGACCGGGTCTGGGGCGCCGACTACGTGGGCGACACCAAGACCCTGGACGTCCACGTCAAGCGCCTCCGCGCCAAGATCGAGCCTGACCCTGGAGCGCCCCGCTACCTGGTGACGGTCCGCGGCCTGGGCTACAAGTTCGAGCCGTAAGCCGTGACCGGATCGGTCGGAGAACGTGCGTGAGGGGCGGCACCCTGTGGGCAGGGTGCCGCCCCTCACGCATACGGTCATGCGGTCATACGGCTCAGTGGCCGGCCGCCGCCGTGTCCGAGGAGCTGGGGGAGGCCGTGTCGGACGGGGAGGCCGAGTCGCCCTCGCCGCCTGCCGCCGGGGACTCCGACGTGGTCGCGGACGGCGATTCGGAGGTGCCCTCCGCAGCGCTCTGCGACGCGGTCGGAATCGCGGTCGGACCCCACTTGGAGAAGTAGCTCTCGGCGGGGACGACGAAGGCGCGCAGGCTGACCTCGCCGGTGTCGCTGAAGGTGAAGGTGACCTTCTGCGCATTGCCGTCCTGGACGGCCTCGCTGCTGCTCTCCAGGACCGCGGAGGCGTTGTCCGCGCCGCCGATGACGACCGAGCCGCCGGCCGGGACGGTCAGCTTGCCGTTGCCCGTGGCGGGCTTGAGCTCGGCGGACTTGTCGACGCCGTCGACGCTGATGGACTCCAGCGTCTGGGCGTGGTCGCCGGTGTTGAAGACGGTCGCCGAGATCGCGGCGGGCCCGGTCGACTCCATGTCGGGCTGGGTGATGACGAGGACGTTCTGCAGCTTGATGTCGCCGACACTGGTAGCGGCGTTGTCCGGCTTGATCTCCAGGGTCTGGGAGTCGTTGCCGGCCGCGCAGCCGGCGAGCGAGGCGATCGAGAACGCGATGGCGGAAGCGGCGAAGGCGCCGCGTCGAAGGCTGCTGCTCACGGCGGCGGCAACTCCTTGAACGCACGGGCGGCTTTTCTGTTGATAAAGCCGCTCTAAGGGTCTGTCAGCGGCCTCAGGTTACCGAGCCGTTCGCGCGCCGCCGCACCCGACCCGCCTCTAGAGGGATCCCGGGCCCCGACGGACGCGTCGGCCGCTCTTCGGCACCCCCCGCCCCGACCACCACAAGTGACCCACGAGTCACATCGGCTTCACCTGTCGTCTTCCGTCCCTCTTCCCTCCGGTACGCCATTCACATAAGCGCGCTCGACGTCCGCTCACGGATTTTCCGTGAAGGAATACGAGATCACCCACGGAATTGATCACGGGCCTGGTCGAACAGTCGATGATCAATTCCGGAAACGACTCGTATCCGGCCATGCGCACCGAACGGAGTACCGGAAGTCGCACACCTGGAAGTGGACATATGCGGACGTTCGGCCGTTCGGGCGGGGCTCCGGATGTGTGTAACGTACGCGTTTCACCCCCCTCGGAGAGCCGCTCCGACCTGCGAATACCTGCTTCCACGGACCCTGCGCAGCACGTTCCTGTTAGAGTTGTCAAGCCCCGAGATATGCCCTGACCTGCGAAAACGCCATTCAGAACCCGCAGTTTCCGTGTTACCCTGGATAGCCACGGAAGGGGTACCTGTCACATGACGTTCAAGGTTGGCGACACCGTGGTCTATCCCCATCACGGGGCCGCGCTGATCGAGGCCATCGAAACTCGCCAGATCAAAGGCGTGGACAAGACCTACTTGGTGCTGAAGGTCGCCCAGGGCGACCTGACGGTACGTGTGCCAGCGGACAATGCGGAGTTCGTCGGCGTGCGTGATGTGGTCGGTCAGGACGGGCTGGACCGGGTCTTCGAGGTGCTGCGTGCGCCGTACGCCGAGGAGCCCACGAACTGGTCGCGTCGTTACAAGGCAAATCTGGAGAAGCTCGCCTCCGGCGATGTCATCAAAGTCGCGGAAGTCGTGCGTGACCTGTGGCGTCGTGAGCGCGAGCGCGGACTCTCCGCCGGTGAGAAGCGCATGCTCGCCAAGGCCCGCCAGATCCTGGTGAGCGAGCTCGCTCTCGCGGAGAACACCAACGAGGACAAGGCAGAAGCCCTGCTCGACGAGGTTCTCGCGTCCTGAAGTCGGCCCGAGACCGGCCTCAGCACACCGAAGAACACTGAATGCCGCGGTGCCCGATGACGTATTTCCCGTCGCCGGGCGCTGCGGCATGTTCGTGCTCGCTCACCGCCGTGCGCCCTGCTGCGGCGAAGGTGCTCCCCCGATACCGGTGATCCCGCCCGATACCGGTGATCCCGCGATAACCGGTGATCCCGATACTGGCGATACTGGTCCCTGTACTGCTGTGCCGGGCCCGGGCTGCTGCCTCGACCGGTGCGTCACGGAAGGGTCCGGTCAAGGCGTCGCGCCCGGCACTTCCCAGGCCATACCCACGTAGGCCGAGCACACAAACCTGACAGGAACCGATGTCTGACGATTCACGTCCTTCCCCGGCGTCCGCCCGCACGGCCGCGGTGATTCCGGCCGCCGGCCGGGGTGTCCGCCTCGGTCCGGGCGCCCCCAAAGCGCTCCGCGCGCTGAGCGGCACGCCCATGCTGATCCACGCGGTGCGCGCCCTCGCGGCCTCCCGTGCCGTGTCCCTGGTGGTCGTCGTGGCCCCGCCGGACGGCACGGCCGAGGTGAAGTCGCTGCTGGACGCGCACGCGCTGCCCGAGCGCACCGACTTCCTGGTCGTCCCCGGCGGCGACACCCGCCAGGAGTCCGTGAAGCTGGGCCTGGACGCGCTGCCGCCCGGCCACGACATCGTGCTGGTGCACGACGCGGCCCGGCCGCTGGTCCCCGTGGACACGGTGGACGCCGTCATCGAGGCCGTCCGCGACGGCGCCCCGGCCGTCGTCCCGGCGCTGCCGCTCGCGGACACCGTCAAGGAGGTCGAACCGGCCGCGACCGCCGGCGACCCCGAGCCGGTCGTGGCCACCCCCGAGCGGGCCCGGCTGCGTGCCGTGCAGACCCCGCAGGGTTTCGACCGGGCCACGCTGATCCGCGCCCATGAGACGGTCACGGACAACGTCACCGACGACGCCAGCATGGTGGAGCAGCTCGGCCTGACGGTCGTCGTCGTCCCCGGTCACGAGGAGGCCTTCAAGGTCACCCGCCCCCTCGACCTGGTCCTCGCGGAGGCGGTCCTGGCGCGCAGGAGGCTCAACGATGGCTTCTGAGCCCATGTTGCCGAGGGTCGGCATCGGCACCGACATCCACGCCTTCGAGGAGGGCCGCGAGCTGTGGTGCGCGGGCCTGAAGTGGGAAGGGCAGGGCCCCGGTCTGGCCGGGCACTCCGACGCGGACGTCGTCGCGCACGCCGCCTGCAACGCGCTCTTCTCCGCCGCCGGACTCGGTGACCTGGGGCAGCACTTCGGCACCGGGCGCCCCGAGTGGTCCGGTGCGTCGGGCGTCACGCTGCTCACGGAGGCGGCCCGGATCGTCCGCGCGGCCGGTTTCGTCATCGGCAACATCGCCGTGCAGGTCGTCGGCCCCCGCCCCAAGATCGGCAAGCGCCGCGACGAGGCGCAGCGGATCCTGTCGGAGGCGGCGGGCGCCCCGGTGTCGGTCTCGGGCGCGACGACGGACGGGCTGGGTTTCCCGGGCCGGGACGAGGGACTCATGGCGATCGCCACGGCGTTGGTGGCCCGCACGGGCTGAACCCGGGTGCTCCACCGACGCGAGCCGTGCGAGCCGTGCGACCCGTGCCCCCGTCCCGCCCGTGCGGGGGCATGTCACGAATGTGTGGCCGTGGGGGGAAGGGGCTCGGGGCACTGTCCGACGCCCACTACCCTGGAGTGGTGACTATTCGCCTGTACGACACCAGTGCCCGGCAGATCCGTGACTTCGCCCCGCTGCTGCCGGGTTGTGTCTCGATCTACCTCTGTGGCGCCACCGTGCAGGCGGCCCCGCACATCGGGCACATCCGGTCGGGGCTGAACTTCGACATCATGCGCCGCTGGTTCGCCTACCGCGGCTACGACGTCACGTTCATCCGCAACGTCACCGACATCGACGACAAGATCATCGCCAAGTCGCACGACCAGGGCCGCCCCTGGTGGTCCATCGGCTACGACAACGAGCGGGCGTTCAACGACGGCTACCAGGCCCTCGGTTGCCTCCCGCCGACCTACGAGCCGCGCGCCACCGGGCACGTCCCCGAGATGATCGAGATGATGCGCGGTCTGATCGAGCGCGGTCACGCCTACGAGGCCGACGGCAGCGTCTACTTCGACGTGCGCTCCTTCCCGGGCTATCTCGAACTGTCCAACCAGGACCTGGACGACCTGCGCCAGCCGCCCGAGGAGGGCATCACCGGCAAGCGCGACCCGCGTGACTTCGCGATGTGGAAGGCGACCAAGCCGGGCGAGCCCGACTGGGAGACGCCGTGGGGCCGTGGGCGTCCGGGCTGGCACCTGGAGTGCTCGGCGATGGCGCACAAGTACCTGGGCTCCGCCTTCGACATCCACGGCGGCGGCCTCGACCTGATCTTCCCGCACCACGAGAACGAGATCGCCCAGGCCAAGGCCTACGGCGACGAGTTCGCGCGGTACTGGGTGCACAACGCCTGGGTCACCATGAGCGGCGAGAAGATGTCGAAGTCCCTCGGGAACTCCGTCCTGGTCTCCGAGATGGTCAAGCAGTGGCGTCCGATCGTGCTCCGCTACTACCTGGGCACCCCGCACTACCGCTCGATGATCGAGTACAGCGAGGAGTCGCTGCGCGAGGCCGAGTCGGCGTTCGCGCGGATCGAGGGCTTCGTGCAGCGCGTCGTCGAGAAGGCCGGGGGAGTCGTCGAGCCGGCCGCCGAGGTGCCGCCGGCCTTCGCCGAGGCGATGGACGACGACCTGGGCGTCCCGCAGGCGCTGGCCATCGTGCACACGACGGTCCGGCAGGGGAACTCGGCCCTCGCCGCCGACGACAAGGAAGCCGCCGTGGCCCGGCTCGCCGAGGTCCGCGCCATGCTCGGCGTCCTCGGTCTGGACCCGCTCGACGCGCACTGGGCCGGCGAGGAGAGCCGGGGCGAGGACCTGCACGGCGTGGTCGACAGCCTCGTACGGCTCGTTCTCGACCAGCGCGAGTCGGCCCGCGGGCGCAAGGACTGGGCGACCGCGGACGCCATCCGCGACCAGCTCACCCAGTCCGGCCTGACCATCGAGGACGGCCCGCAGGGCCCGCGCTGGACGCTGGGTCCGCGTTAGGTCCCGACCTTGATCGACTGTGCCGCCCGGCCGTCCGGGCGGCACACTGCATAAGACGACGGCAGACGACAGCAGACGACTGCACCACACACGTACGTACGAAGCTCACGGAGACGAGTCACTCATGGCAGCCAACAACCGCCGCATGTCCGGCAAGAAGGGCGCGCAGGTCGGCAGTGGCGGCCAGCGGCGCCGAGGCCTGGAGGGCAAGGGACCGACCCCGCCCGCCGAGATGCGCAAGGGTCACAAGAAGAACCGCCTCGCCACCTCGAAGGCGAAGCAGGCCGTGCGTCGGCCCGCGCCGCGCGGGCGGGGCGGCAAGGGCACGTCCGAGATGGTCGTCGGCCGCAACCCGGTCGTCGAGGCGCTGCGCGGCGGCGTCCCCGCGACGATGCTCTACGTCCAGCAGTTCATCGACAACGACGAGCGGGTGCGCGAGGCGCTCCAGCTCGCCGGTGAGCGCGGCGGCATCCACCTCATGGAGGCCCCGCGTCCCGAGCTGGACCGGATGACCAACGGCCTCAACCACCAGGGCCTGGTCCTTCAGGTCCCGCCGTACGAGTACGCGCACCCCGAGGACCTGGCCGCAGCGGCCTACGACAACGGCGAGGACCCGCTGATCGTGGCCCTCGACGGGGTGACCGACCCGCGCAACCTGGGCGCCGTCGTCCGCTCCGTCTCCGCGTTCGGCGGCCACGGCGTCGTCGTCCCCGAGCGTCGTGCGGCCGGTATGACGGCCGGCGCGTGGAAGACGTCCGCCGGTACGGCCGCCCGCACCCCGGTCGCCCGCGCGACCAACCTGACCCGGGCCCTGGAGGCCTACAAGAAGGCCGGCATCGTGGTCGTCGGCCTGGCCGCCGACGGCGAGTCCGAGGTCGGTGAACTGGCGGCGCTGGACGGCCCGGTGGTCATCGTCGTGGGCAGCGAGGGCAAGGGCCTGTCGCGACTGGTGGGCGAGACCTGCGACCACCGGGTGCGGATCCCGATGCCGGGCGGGGCGGAATCGCTCAACGCCGGTGTGGCGGCGGGGATCGTGCTGTACGAGGCGGCTCGTCGGCGGGTCTGAGGCCGGTCGGCGGCTCGGCTCGGGGTCTGAACAGCCTGAACGGCCTGAACACGCATGCGGAAGCTCACCCGAATGGGCTAATCCGGGCGGGTAGGGCAACCTTGACGGAGTCCGGACAGATCTGGCGGGTCAAAGCAGTGTCCTAAACACACGTCACTCGGTTAGATGAGTGTGGACACCAGAACACCCCGCACACCCACGGGGGGCCGCTCGTCGGGATTCGATGCCGGATCCGGATTCGATGACGCTCCCGCGCTGAGCATGGTGAAGGTGCCGAGCGATCCGGCGCAGATCATCGTCAGTCACGCGAGCTTCCGCGTGCAGTTGAACGCGTCGGCGCGGCGTAACCAATCCCCGCGGATCGCCCGGCACGTGAGCGCCATCGATGACACCACGCGCATCCCCGTCGTCGGGGCGGCGGGCAGAGGGGGCGCAGCGGGCGCCGCTCCGGGGGGCCGTCGGCGGGCCGTCGTCTGGAGCGGCAAGTCCGCCCCGGACGACACCGGCGCCCACCGGCTGCTGCAGGCCGTGCGGGCAGGCAGTGTCGGCCACGGCGAACCGCCCGTGGCCGACGCCGGAGCCACCCAGGTCATCCCCCGCGTCGACGTCGACGACAGGGGTTACGACGGCGGCCTCGCCGCGCAGACCCTCGAAACCCCCATCGTCGGCGCGCAGCGCGCCCCCGCCGCCGGCGAGAACCGCCTGCTGCCGAACATGCGCACCGTCGGCAGCGCCTACGACGAACCCGCCTACGACGACGCCCAGTTCGAGGACTTCGGCGAGGCGGACGGCGGTCCGCACAGCGGCGCGGACGAAGCCCCGCGCAGCCGCCGGCAGAGCGAGGACCCCGCCCGGCACGCCTACTATCCGGGCCGCCGGATGAACCTCGGCGTGGTCCTGCTCCCGCTGCGCATCTTCCTCGGCTTCATCTCCATCTACGCCGGCATGGGCAAGCTGTGCGACCCCGTCTACTTCGACGGCGGCAAGCGCGGCTCCATGGTGAAGTGGCTGAACACCCTGCACCCGTGGGAAGTCGCCGAGCCGCTGCGCCAGTTCGCCCTGCACCACCCCGTCGGCTCCGGCCTCGTCATCGCCTTCCTGCAGGTCGTCGTGGGCGTGCTCACGGTCCTGGGCTGCTGGCAGCGGGTCGCCGCGGTGGTCGGCGCCGGGCTCTCGGCCGCGCTCATCGTCACCGTCAGCTGGAAGACCGTCCCGGTCTACGACACCCCCGACATCATCTACCTCGCCGCCTGGTCGCCGCTGATCATCGCCGGCGCCCCCGTCTACTCGGTCGACGGCCGTCTCGCCGCCGGCGCCTGGCGCCGACTCGGACCGCGCTCCGACCTGTGGGAGCTGCGCCGTTACGTCCTGCGCCGCGGCGCGCTCGTCACCGCGATCGTCGTCGGTCTGACGCTGCTGGTCGGCTCGCTGCTCGGCGGCGCCGTGCGCGACGCGGACCGGGTGGTCGTGCCCGGCCCGGGCGAGCCTCCGCGCAACGAACTGCCCGGCTCGCCGCTCCCGGAGAAGTCCGGCACGCACACGGCGTCCCGGACGCCGGACGCCGCCACCTCGCCGACCCAGGGCGCCACCTCGGCGGCCCCGACGGCCGGCGCGGACAGCGAGCCCGCCGAGGAGCGGGACTCGGCCGAGACGGAGGACGCCGGCGCGCCCAGCCAGACCCAGGGCACCGCGGGCCAGGCCCCGCCCGAGCAGTCCGCTCCGGTGGAGGAGGCCCCGGCGACCAGTTCCGGCCCCGCGTCGGGCGGCTCGACGAGCAGCTCCGGTGGCGGCGGCTCGACCAGTGGTTCGGACGGCGGCGGATCGTCGTCCCCGGGCCGGCCGGGGCTGGTGGGCGGGTTGCTCGGGTAGGGCGCAGCACGTCTCCGAGCAGACGGGGGTGCCGCGCGGCTGGTCCGCGCGGCACCCCCGTCTGTCGTGTCGTGCCCGTCCGTCGGGTCGTGGTGTCGTCAGCGGCCCAGGGCCGCCAGCTCCTTCGCGGCCTCGGTGAGGTCCTTCGCGGTGTCGATGGCGCGCCAGTACGCCCCCTGCGGGAGCGGATAGCCGGCCAGTCGCAGCTCACGGGCCAGATGCGGGAACGTCGTCCGCTCGTGGTCGCCGCGGGCGGGCAGCAGCCCCGCGAACTCGGGCGAGAAGACGTACACGCCCGCGTTGATCTCGTAGGTGGTGGGCGGGGCCTCGATGAAGTCCGTGATGTGACCGAACCCGTCGGTCTGCACGGCCCCCCACGGAATGCGCGGACGCGCCAGCGCGAGGGTCGCTATGGCGTCGCGCTCGGTGTGGAAGTCGGCCATCTCGCGCAGCGAGAAGCGGGTCCAGATGTCGCCGTTGGTGGCGTACCAGGGCCGGTCGGGGTGGGGCAGATGGGCGGCGGCGTACTTCAGGCCGCCGCCGCGGCCCAGGGGCTCGGTCTCCACGACGGTGGTGACCTCGAGGGGCAGCTCGGCCGACTTCAGCCAGTCCTGCAGGACCTCGGCGAGATGGCCGCAGGAGACGACGACGTCGGTGACGCCCTCCTCGGCGAGCCAGCCGAGCTGATGGCCGATGATCGGCGTCCCCGTACCGGGGATCTCGACCATCGGCTTGGGCCGGTCGTCGGTGTACGGACGCAGCCGTGACCCCTGGCCACCGGCCAGGATGACGGCTTGAGTGGGGCGGGACGCGGCACGCGGATCGGTCATGCCCGCACTGTACGGGGCACGGGTTCCGGGCCGCGCGGGTCCCCCGACGAGGGGATCCCGGACGGGCCGACCGCCCGACGGGACGGCCGTCCCGACGGTCTGCTGCCCCGGCGGTCTGCTGCCCCGGCGGACTGCTGCCCTGGCGGGCGGCTGTCGCGCTGCGCGGAGGCCCCGGTGAGCGGCCCCCCGGGGAGGGGGCCGCGTGGGCTGTGTGGCCCGTGGGGGCCGGGTTGTTCAGCCCTGGGCCGCCAGGACGCCGGAGGCGAAGGCTGTGTCGCAGACCGGGCGGGAGAAGGACTGGGCGCGTGAGGGGCCGTACGCGCGGACCGCCGCACGGCCGAGGGCGCGGGCGATGGAGGAGCAGTGCCTGGCCAGCGACGGCTTGCCGTTGACCGCGGCCTGGAGGTGGGTCAGGGCGACGCCCGGGTCCTTCTCCTGGAGCTCGGTCAGCAGCTGGTCGCGCAGCACGTCCTGCGGGGCCTTGGCGGCGCTGTGCGAGGACTGGTGCGCGGCGGAGACGTCGGAGGCGGTGAGCACCGAATCCGAGGGGTCCCCCGACCAGTTGACCCGGGTGACCGCGAGGGTCCCGGAGAGCACCATGACGACGGGCAGGACGAGGGCGAGCGAGCGGCCGATCCGGCGGGCTGGGCCGCCCTGGCCGCGGCGCGTGCGCTGGGTGGTGGAGTGGTTCGCGGAGTGCTTCACGCGTGAGAGGGTAGCGTGCAGTAATGATTTGGCGACATTTAGTCACCCGGACGGGGGATGAAGGAGTGCTCCTTTTTGGGTAAGGGGTTGACGGGTGCCTGTCGAAATGTCCGCTGTGCGGGGATTCTGCGGGTACGGAAAAGGGCCTCGCAGCAGGCTGCGGGGCCCTTTTCGTCAACCTGGGTGAATCACCCGGGTTCAATCCTGCGTCGCTGACGTCTTCGGCGACGTCTTCGGCGACGACGTCAGTCGGAGAGGCGCTCGCCCGTCGACGTCGAGAACACGTGGGTCTCGCCCGCGCGCGGGACGACGTGCAGCGTGCTGCCCTTCTCCGGGACGTCACGGCCGCCGACGCGGACCACGAGGTCCTTGGTCTCGCTGCCGACCTGGGCGGTGCCGTAGACGAAGGCGTCGGAGCCGAGCTCCTCGACCACGTTCACGACGACCGCGAGGCCCTTCTCCTCCTCGGTGGCCACGTCGAAGTGCTCGGGGCGGACACCGACCGTGACCGTCTTGTCGGTGGCGGCGGAGAGCGCGTCACGCTGCACCGGCACCACCGAGTTGCCGAACTTCACGCCGCCGTCGGCGATCGGCACCTCGACGAGGTTCATCGCCGGGGAGCCGATGAAGCCGGCCACGAAGAGGTTGGCGGGCCGGTCGTACATGTTGCGCGGGGTGTCGACCTGCTGGAGCAGACCGTCCTTGAGGACCGCCACCCGGTCGCCCATGGTCAGGGCCTCGACCTGGTCGTGGGTCACGTACACGGTGGTGATGCCGAGACGGCGCTGCAGCGAGGCGATCTGCGTACGGGTCGACACACGGAGCTTGGCGTCCAGGTTGGACAGCGGCTCGTCCATGAGGAAGACCTGCGGCTCACGCACGATGGCGCGGCCCATCGCGACACGCTGGCGCTGACCGCCCGAGAGGGCCTTCGGCTTGCGGTCGAGGTACTCGGTGAGGTCGAGGATCTTCGCGGCCTCCTCGACCTTCTGCCGGATCTCCGCCTTGTTGACGCCGGCGATCTTGAGCGCGAAGCCCATGTTGTCGGCGACCGACATGTGCGGGTAGAGCGCGTAGTTCTGGAACACCATGGCGATGTCCCGGTCCTTCGGCGGCAGGTGCGTGACGTCGCGGTCGCCGATGCGGATGGCGCCGCCGTTGACGTCCTCGAGCCCCGCGAGCATGCGGAGCGAGGTGGACTTGCCGCAACCGGACGGGCCGACCAGGACGAGGAACTCGCCGTCCGCGATGTCGATCTCGAGTGCGTCGACGGCGGGCTTGGTGGAACCCGGGTAGATCCGGGTCGCCTTGTCGAAAGTGACAGTGGCCATGGCTCTGAGGCCCCCTTCTACCGGCAGGAACGTGCCGGACGATCCGTTGTAGGAAGGTGGTGGTGTAGTCCACACGAGTGAACTGGCTCAGGACGCTACCTCGCGTTCGCGGGATCTGTCAGTACCTGGAGGCATGTGAACTTCGCGGAAATTTTCGACAGGGCGCTCCGGTGACCTGGGTACACTGCACGGGCACGTACGTGAACCACGCGCGCGCACGCCTCCTTAGCTCAGCTGGTAGAGCACCGCTCTTGTAAAGCGAAGGTCGTCGGTTCGAATCCGACAGGGGGCCCTGCGATCTACCAGCGTCAACGCCCTCACCATGATCAACGGTGAGGGCGTTGACGGCAGTACTTGACGGCAGTCCCGCTCAGCGACGCCGTTTGAGCAGACGATCCATATGGCCCATGGCCTCCCGCCGGTGGTCGTCGCTCACGTGCGTGTAGACGTTCATGGTCACCGCGATCTGCGAGTGCCCGAGGATCTCCATGACGGTGCGGGGCGGGACGCCGGCCGCGAAGAGCAGGGACGCGCAGCCGTGGCGGGTGTCGTGCAGGCGCACCTTCGGCAGATCTGCGCACTCAGAGATCCTGAGGAACGACCGGTAGAGGTTCCGGGGTTCGATCGGCCGACCGCTGCGGGTCGTGAACACGTGATCGCTCTCGTGCCAGTCCGCGCCGGCCGTCGTCCGACGGTGGGCTTGCCGTAGGCGCTGCCACCGGATGGGTGCCACGCACATCAGCGGAATGGGGATCACGCGCGACCGCCGGTTCTTGGTCGTGTCGAGATAGAGCTCCTTGCCGCCCCGGTTGAGCGTGGTCCGGACCGTGAGGGTGCGCCGGTCAAGGTCGACGTCCCTCCACTGCAAGCCGAGGATCTCGCCGCGCCGCAGACCGAGGGCGATCGCGAGGACGAACGCCGTGTAGAGCGGATCGGTCCGGGCGGCCTCCAGGAACGTCAGCGTCTCGTCCAGCGACCAGGGGTGCAGCTCGCGCCGCTCGACCCGGGGCGCGGGGACGAGTTGGACGACGTTGCGGCTGATCAGTTCGTCACGGCACGCGGCGGTGATGGCCGTGCGCAGGACCCGGTGCGCTTCCTTCGCGGTCGCGGCCGAAGACTGCGCGGTTACCTTCGTGATCATCTGCCGCACGTTCGCCGTGGTGAGCGACTCCAGCCGCCGACTGCCCAGCAGCGGTACGAGGTAGAGCCGCGCGTGCATCTCGTACTTCACGTACGTCGTCCGCTTCCGGTTGGGCCGGACGTACTCCTCCAGCCAGTACGGCAGCCACTCGGAGAGCTTGGCGGACCGGGACGGCGTCGGTATCCCCTGGCGGTCGCGCCGCACGAGTTCCTGCCGCTTCTCGTCGCACTCCTCCCAGGTGGAGCCATAAACCGCCTTGCGCTTGCGGGTGCCGTCGGGCTGCGGGACGTAGGCGCGTGCTTCGAAGCGTCCGTCCTTGCGCTGCCAGATGCTGCCGGCACCGTTGGGGTTCTTCTTGCGGGGTGCCATCAGGCGGCGTTCTCCTCAAGTCGGTCCTGCATGTACTCGCTGACGGCCTCCACCGGGATGCGGCGGGCGCGGCCAGACGTGTAGCTCGGGAGTTCCTTGGAGCGGATCAGGTCGTAGACCTTGCTGCGGCTGAGGCGCAGGGCGGTCATGACCTCGGGGACCTTGAGCGCCTGCGGGCTCGGGGGCATGGCGGTGGTCATGCGGGGCTCCTCCGGGGGCGGTCTGTCCGAGGTGCGGATTTCTGCGTCACCGCGTCATCTGCGTCATTCAGGCTTCTGACCTGCGGGTTTTGGGTGACGCAGAGCGTTGGGGGTGCGTCACCGGTGACGCAGGCCGTCCGTCACCCGTGACGCAGGTGACGCGGCGTGACGCAGCCGACGGTCGTCTGCGTCACGGCCGTATGCCCAGGTCACCCGCCGTTTGCCGGGCCCTCGTGACGCAGGTGACGCAGCGCTTCCTACTTAGGAAAAAAAAGGGGGGTGTCTGTGGTGGTGCAGTGCGCCTCAGAGCGTGAAGAAGGAGCCGCTCGCGGCGCGTTCATCGCAGGGCGGCGCTGCCGCCGAACAGCAAGAGGAGCACGCCCGGCGTGCTGGTGCTCCTCTTGCTTGTGCGGTCGGGGGCGGTGCCGGTCAGAACGCCTGCTGCTCGTGCGGGGGCAGAGCGGGCGAGCGGGTCATCTCGATGTAGCGGCCCTCTCTGGTGCGGCCGGAGTCGATGAGGACGCCCCGGGCGGCCAGGGTCGGCTGGAGGCGCTTGAGGCGGTCGGAGAGGACTTTGCCGGTGGTCGGCCACCCTTTGGGCAGGGGGCGGAAGTCCTCGCCGCTGTAGAGGCGGCTGAGGCAGTGCAGCCACTCGGTGGAGGTCATCTGCTGCCCTGCGCCCGGTTCGATGTCTGCGGCGTGCCTGAGGACGGCCTGTGCCAGCAAGTCGCCCTCGATGACGTCGTCGTTCAGGTCGTCCAGACTCGCCCGGTAGGCGGCGAGAGCTCCCAGACCGGTTGCCGCGTCGAGCTGCGCGCACAGGTGGGCGAAGTCGGCCATCCGCAGGTCGGTGGGTGTCTCTGCCTCAACCGCGCGGACCTTGACTGTGAGGTCCAGGAGCGATCCGAGGACGATGGGCAGAACCTCCGCGTAGTCCGCCCACAGTTCGGCCTCGGTGCGCCGGACGCGGGGCCGTTCCAACCGCAGCGGCAGGAGACGCTCGGCGAGGTCGGGCCGGATGACGCCGACGTCGATGCCGGTCAGGAGCAGGGGGCGGCGGTAGCCGACGCGGAAGACGTCCCCGTCGGTGAACAGGGCGCGCTTGACGCTCTCGGCTCCGGTGACGATGCAGCACATGGCGTCGGACAGGTCCGGCGTCATGTGGGAGAGGTTGTCCAGCGCGGTGACCCATCCGGCGGCCACGGCCGCGATGAGGTTCTCTTCGTCCTTGGGGGCGCGGCGCAGGTCGCCGCTCATGCCTTCGATGATCCGCAAGAGCATGCGTCCGCCGGTGGACTTGCCCGCGCCCTGCGGGCCGGTGAGGAATGGCGCGGGGACCGGCGCGGACGGCCCGAGGCAGCCGATGAGCCACGCGATGGCCAGGCACTCCGTTTCGGCGTTGGCGAAGTTGCAGAGCCTGAGCAGGAGGTCGATGCCCTTGCCGTCGGTGTCCTTGACGGGCAGGGGCAGTTCCCCGGTGAGTTGAGTGCGTCGCCAGCAGACTTCGCGCGGGTCGGGGGTGAGGATGTCCCAGCCGGAAGGGTGGATGCGGACGGACTGTCCGTCGTCGCGTCCCAGGTCCAGCCATGTCGCCCCGTCGAATCCGGGGGCCACGCGGATGTTCACGGCGTGCGTGTCCTCGTACAGTGCGAGCGCTTCGATCAAGTCCAGCGCCTCCTTGAGCGCGGTCCCGTTGAACACGCCGACCCCGTCCCTGTACATGCCGACGATGAGTTCCTGGCGGTGGCTGCCCGTCGTGCCCTGTGAGCGCATCGGGCGTGCCACGGGGTGGCCGTTGCGCTGCGCGTACACGGTCCCGTCGGCGGTGCGGAAGTACCGGAAGTGCGCCTGCGCGTAGTCGACGATGATTTCGCGGGCGGGGTTCTTCTCGTCCTCGGACATGGTCACAGTCCCAACGTGGTGCGGGCGTTGGTCCACGCGTCGGCGCAGTGCCGGGGCGATTCGCCCTTGGCCTGCGCGGCGGTGAACAGCCGCGCGGTGTGGGCGTCGGTGAGGCAACCGCACCGGCCATGAGCGGACAGCACGGCGAGGAACGTCCGATAGACCGTGGCGTGCACCGCGCTGGACGCGGCGGTGATCCGCTGCTCTGCCATGGCGATCCCCCGGTCCAGATAGGCCGGTGTGCGGTGCCGGCACTCCCCGCCCCCGGCCAGGGCGGACACGGTGACGACCTGCGGTGCCGACCGGACCATGGGCGGTTCCTTCACGGCCAGCGCGCGCACGACGTCCGGCAGCGCGGTCATGGTGCCGGTGCCGGGACCCAGCCACCGGGCATAGGCCATCGTCGACTTGATGTCGACGCCGTCACGGACGGCGTTCACGGACCGCACGACGCCCTGGTAGATCCAGTGTTCGCCCCGGGTCGTCGGCACCGTACGAGTGGCGGGCAGCGTCGCGCGGGCCCAGGCGACGGCCGTCTCGTTGTCGAGGTCGACGACGGTGACGCCGGCACCGCCCGGGTGGTAGGCGACGGCGGCGGCCCTGTGCCATGCGGACGCCCACGGCGGGGAGGTGAGGGTGTGGGGGTCGGTGGTGGCGGCGGCCCAGCCGTGGCACGGGTGCGGGCAGGCGCAGGTGCCGGGGGTCTTCATGTTCGGCCGGCCGCCGCACGCGTTGCCGGTGCAGGCCGGGCAGTTGCCGAACGGCAGCTTCCCCGCGCGCAGGGGCAAGGGCGGGATGCCGTGCCCGGCCAGCATGAGCGCGGTGTCCAGCAGGCGCGGCCGTCGGTCGCGCACTCGTCGCAAGAGGGTGGGTTGCTGCATGCTTGATGACCTCCAACAGGTCAGTTGCTGGCTGGTTGGCAAGGGCGGCCCCGGATTCTTTGGCGAGAGGCGGGGGCCGCCCTTGGCATAGCTACTGGCTGTTCGTGGCCCAGAGGGCGTACTGCTGACGGACGTAGGCGCGCGGCTCGCAGTCCGCGTGCGCGTCGTCCAGCTCGACCAGGAACTTCGCGGCCACATGGGCGGTGTCGTCGTCCCGGTGGTCGGCCCCGTCCGTGAGCGCGATGCGGTCGAGGACGGCGGCCTTGCGGAGGTAGTACTCCCGCTTCAGCGCGGTGTAGCACTCGGCAGTGCCGAGGGTGCGGGCGACCCAGTCCAGTTCGCTGTGGATGCTCGGGGCGTTGGCGTAGGCCTGCTCGGGGTCGGGCCACACGTCAGCGTGATCGGCGTCGAGGTAGAGGCGCTGGCGCTTGCCGTCGGCGGTGGCGAAGACGGTGACCCGTCCGGCTTTGAACGCGGTCTCCAGGACGTCGGTGATGCGGTCGG
The DNA here is from genome assembly GCF_053592635.1 of Streptomyces sp. NPDC002623. Classification (NCBI taxonomy): domain Bacteria; kingdom Bacillati; phylum Actinomycetota; class Actinomycetes; order Kitasatosporales; family Streptomycetaceae; genus Streptomyces; species Streptomyces sp. NPDC002623. The sequence continues at coordinate 85,637 of NZ_JBSFWB010000007.1, forward strand.
AGTCGGCGGGGTCGCAGATGATCCTGATCTCGAACACAGGGGTTCCTCTCGGGGTCAGAAGGGCGGTTCGTCGCTGTAGCGGCTGGGGCCCCACGAGTTGAGGACGCGCCAGCGCAGCCACCGGGGCCGACCGGGCAGGGGCAGCAGCGTGAGGCGGCGCTCCTCGTTCCAGCAGGTACAGGGGTCCCACTCGGTCCCCTCGTACTCGCCGGTCTCGGGGTGGCCGTAGTCGTACGCGGTGCCGCCCTCGCCCTCGCAGTGCGGGCAGTCGGGGCGGGGCGTGTCGGTCAGGACCAGCGCGCGGCGCGGCCAGCCGATCAGCCGGATTCGCAGTCGGAGCACGGGTGTTGGTCTCCCTGTCAGCCGTAGAACTTGTTGCGCTTGATGACGGCCTTGCGGATGTTGACCGTCGTCCCGCCCTCGCCGTGGCCGCGTCCGCTGAAGATCTGCACGGCGATCCATCCGCCGAAGACGACGGCGGCGAGGATGACGAGCTGGGTGACCAGCGCGGTCAGCGCGGTGATGAACGCGGTGAGCAGCAGCAGTCCGCCGCACACGGCGAGGAATCCGACGCCTCCGAGGGCGACGTTCACCGCCGTCCGGGACACGGCCGGCCGGGAGGCGACCGGTTCGGGCTGCGTGGGGCTGACGGCGTAGCCGGTGACGACGCGGCCGTCCGGGAGGACCACGCTCGCGACCGTCGGCACGCCGTGCGGCTGGACGGGAACGAGCGGTGCCGCGTACGGCGCGGTGGGGGTGAGAGGGGTGGGCTGGTGGACTTCCGGGGCCCGTAAGGCGGGCGTGTTGGGGATGTGCTCGGGATACATGCGGAATCCCTTCCGATGCTCGGTTGGGGAGGCAGGGACACCCCCTGCCGGGGGCGCTCTGAGAGGGGTTTTCGGGGTCTGGCCTGGGGTGCCTCCCCGCCTCCCCGAAACGGTGTTTTCGCTGATCACCGTGGGGGAGGTGGCCCGGGGAGGGGGTTGGGGAGTTCTCCCCGCCTCCCCGGGGCGGGAGGGCTTGCCTCCCCGCTACCGGGAGGCGGAAGCGGAACCTTCGGCGTCGCGGTCGGCGAGGGCGCGGGTGACGTCTTCGCGGCGCACGACCATGCGGCCGTGGGACTTGTACGGCTCGACTCCGTTGGCCTCCAGCACGCGCTTGAGGTCGCCGTTGGTCCACCCGCCGTAGGCGTCCTCGTTCAGCGTGCTGAGCCGCTTGAGGACGTCCTGGGTGAAGGGACGCTCGACGTTGCCGATGGCGGCGGCGATGTCGGCGAGCGGGTCGCGCTCCTCGCCCCGCTTCACCGCGTGCAGGGTCGTGACGCCGTCGCGCAGGGCCTTGGCGCGGGCGGTGATGGCCTTGGCGTCGTCGTCGCCGATGAAGTGCGTGCGCACGGTGATGGACGCCTGCCCAGCCGGAATCTCGATGCCGTCGGACGCGACCACCAGGGTCCCCTTGTCGAGCCCCTGCCTCAGCAGGTGCGGGGCCGCACCGCCGTTGACCGCCTTCTCCCCCAGCGCCATGACGGCCTGCGCCTCGGTGCCCAGGGCGAGCGAGGCGCGGGTGTGCGCGCCCTCGCGGACCAGCTTGGGAAGGTTCTGGTCGGTGGGGTCCTGCGTCCCCTCGTACATGAGCACGTCGACCACACGGCCCTGGTTGTGAACCTTGCGCACGGCCATGTAGTAGCGGGACGTGGCCTTGGACCCGCCGTACGGGCGCTTCTCGTCGTCCACGGCCGGGCACATGAACGCCACCTGCGCTTCGTCGACGATGCCGATCAGCGGGTCGAACACCACGGTCGGGTCGGCCTGACGCTCCGCTATCCGGCGGTTCATCTCCTCGACCAGCCCCTCGACCATCTCAGTCGCCTCGATCACGTGCTCATCGGTCGGCCCCTGGATCAGCACGGTGGCCAGACCGTCGAACATGGCCCAGTCGCCCGCGCCCTTGAGGTCGGCGATCCGGAACTCAACCCGCCGATCCAGCGACGCCCACAGCGCCAGCGAGCGCAGGGCGGCGGTCTTGCCCTGGTTGGACAGTCCCGTGATGAGCAGGTGGCGCTGATACAGGCTCAGCGCCGCCGTGTCGCCGCGCAGGTCCTGACCCCACGGCGCGCGACCCTTGGCGTAGTCGGCGGTGATGGCCTTGTCCGTGACCAGCGGAGACGGGCCGATCGGCTCGTCCAGCGCACCCGAATCGGCGATCCACAGCCGCACCGTGCGCGCAGCCTGCGGGATCGTGATGAACACCTCGTGCTCGTGCCGGGTCAGGTTCTCAGCGAGCTTGCGCCGACGGTTCTGCACCTCGATCGTCGACACCCCCGAGGGCAGCGTGACGTCGACCTCGACCCCGCATCCGGCGATCCGGATCGGACCGAGCATGGACGCGCCGGCATCGCCCATTTCCTTGATGGCGTTGCGCAGCGCCGGCACCCCCAGGTCGCGCAGGGCCTTGACCACGATGGACGGGGTGATCGGCTCACCCTCGCCGTTGCGGACGGTCGCGGGAAGAGCCCACTGCGGTGCGGCCTGCTGCTTGCTGCCGACGGCCCACAGCGCGAGCAGGGCGAGGAACGGGCCCAGGGTGACGGCGGGGCCCCACACGACCTGAACGATGGTGATCAGCAGGTTGATGAACTCGATGACGGCCTGGATCGGGGTGACGACGTCTTTGACGTCCTTGTTCGCGATGGCCATGACGATCCCGAGGGCGACCAGCGCGCCGATGCCCATCCCGGTGCCCACGGCCACGCCCTTGGCCGCGTCCAGCGGGGAGTGGAGCAGGTCCATGCGGCGGCGGTGCCGGGCGTCGCGGAAGTGCTGCCCGCGCTCCTCCCACTCAGCGGCCAGCTCCATGTTCCCCGCGGCTTCCGCCGTGCGCATGTAGCGCTCGTAGCGGGCGGCGGTGCGGCCGTCCCACGCGCGGCGGCCCACGAGCCGTGCCCCGCCCACGACGTAGAGGCTGTGGCGGGCGACGGTGCGGGCGGCGGTCTTGGTGGTCTCGTGCGTGACCGCGTGCTGGACGGCGCGCCCGGAGCGCACCCACAGCGGTGCGGGCGCGGGCGGTGCCGGGGCGGGGACCACGGTCAGCGTGGTCACGGTGGCGGGGGCCGGTTCGGCGGGCGGGTCGGTGTTCTTGTGCAGGTGAACGACGTTCTCGGACATGCGGAAGTCTCCTCAACACCCCAATGGCGGGGGCGGGTTAGGGCATGCGGGAAGGGTGAGGGGGCCGGGACGGGCGAGGGCCGTCCCGGCGGGTGGTTCACGTGGCGGGGGCGGGTGTCACCACCAGCTCGACTTCTTCTTGGGCACGATGTTGGGGCAGCCGTTGATCATGTGGTCCACGCACTGCGGGCAGTCCTCGCGCGGGCCGAGGCGGCGGTGTGCGCTGCGGTCGTGGGCGTGCTGCCAGCACTGCGGGCACTCGCCCGGAGGCGTCTGCGTGGCATCCATGCTCACCACCACCCCGACGACTTCTTCGCGGCCTTGGCTGCGGCGGCCTCGTTCACGATCCGCTGCCGCTCGACGTGCAGTGCCGTCAGTTCGGCGGTCAGGCGGGTCTCCACGGAACTGGCCAGGGAGTCCAGCCGGTTCTCCTGGCGGGCGGCGCTCCTGCCGCGCAGGACCCGGTACGAGCCTCCGGCCAGCGCGCCGATCACGGCGCGCCGTTCGGCACTCGTCAGGGGCCACGTCTCGCCCCGGCGGACGGCCTCCAGCTTGCGGTTCGTCTTGCTGATCTCGCGGTCGATACGACGGGTGTCGGGCTTGCCCATGATGTGAGGACTCCTCAGCGATTGAAGGGGAAAGCCGCAGCTCAGCCGGCAGAGAATGCAGGGGTAGGCGCACAGCGGGCACATGCCGAGGGAGGTCCGGCGGCGTCCCGTCCGTGGGCCGCTACGGTGTGCGGCATGAACGGGGAGCCAGCAGTCAGAACGCGGCCGTGCAAGTGGTGCGGGATACCGGTGCAGCAGCCGCGCAGCCGGTGGCGCAGACGGCGGTTCTGCAGCAAGTCACACCGCCGCAGAAACCGCGTCCTTGAGGCGGTCGTGAACTTCCTGGACAGCCTGTAGCGGACGTCAGGCGACGCGCTTCCATGCCTGCCGCAGCCGGACCTCTGATGCGGAGTGGCCGGCCGCGCGGAAGCGCACGGCCATCTCGCGGTAGGACAGGGCCGGGGTCTCGCTGTGCCGGATCTCGTCGACCAACGCGTCAAGCTGCGCGTCGGTGAGCGCGGGTCCTGCTTCCAGCGCGGGAACCGGCTCCGGCGGGCCCCACACGGGCAGTTCCCACGTGGGTGTGACGTCGGGTGTGACGCGGGTCGTCACGCTGGTCAGCGCCCTGCCGGTGTCCTCGCCGCGCCGCGCCGTCTCCAGCGTCGACCACGCGTCGGCGAGGGCGGCGGCGGTCTTGGCCTGGACGCGTGCGACGCGTGACCCGGCGGCCGTCACGGCCGTCAGCCGGGTCTCCTCGGTGGCCGCTTCGGCCCGCAGCCGGGCACGGGCCACGGCCGCTTCGTCACGGGCCTCCTGCTGGATGCCCGTGATGGCGTCCAGCGCGGCCGGGGTGAGCGCGGTGCGCTCCCACATGCCGTGCACCAGCCACAGGGCCTTGGCCGCGACCGGGAGCCACGCCACGGCCAGCCACGCACCGCGCGAGTGATCGGACGTCAGCGCGTGCGCGACCAGGACGCCGGTCGCGATCGCGCCGAACGTCCAGCCGACGGCGGTCACCGCACGGCTGTGGTCGCCCTGCGCGGCCAACCTGCGCTCGTAGGCGAGGGTGGCGAGCCATCCACCGTCGATGCCCAGACCCACGACCAGGGCGACGGGCCACGGCATCGCACCGCCCAGCCACATCACCACCACGGCGAGGGTGAGCACCATGGACACCGCCGTCATCGCGACGGCCGGCAGTACGGTCCGCGCCTTCACAGCGCACCCCCCGCCGCGATCAGCACGGCCAGCAGGAGCAGCGCACCGCCGGCCGTGGTCAGGTCGACCGCACGGCGCAGGCAGGTGAACTTGGCGACCGCGATCCGCGACAGTCCGGCGACGTCCGCCGCGACGTCCCCGCCGTTCACCGTGGCGGTGATCTCGTCGGGGGCGAGGGTGGCCCACAGCGGGAAACCGTGCCGGCCGCCCAGACTCGGGCGGGTCGACCGCAGCAGCAGACCGACCGCCGCGACCAGCAGCATCAACCCCAGACCGCCCACCACGTAGGCACCGACGTTCAAGGGCAGGTCACGGGCCACCGACCACACACCGGCCAGCACCGCGCCGACGAACGCCAGCAACAGCCCGGTCTTGGTGTCCGTCCGCGTGATCTCCGCCTTCACCTCAGCGTGCGCGGCCGTCAGGCTCTGCGAGGCGCTCACGCGGCACCGCCCGGCAGCATCGCGGAGGCGGTGCGGTTGGTCAGGTCCCGACGGGCGGCCAGCACCCGGTTACGGGCCCGGCGGATCCGGCGGGTGTCGACCTCGTTCTCGGGGTGGTCCATGGCCTTGATCTGCGCGTCGAGCAGGTCGACCTCAGCCAGGATCAGCGGAGACTCCAGCTCGATCGCGTCCAGCTCCGCAGCCGTCGGCTCGATCCAGCGGGTGAAGTCGGCGAACGGTGTCCAGTCATCGGACGCCGTAACAATGCCCTGAACAGTGACGATGGATTCCATGGGTCGTGTTCTCCCTGCAAGGTGGCAACGGCCCGAACCGCGCCCCCAGTGCTCGAACACTGGGGGCGCTTGCCGTTGGGGTCGGAATGTCCGGCTCCCCTCAACCCCGGCCGTACGGACTCCGCGAGGCGCGGGACCGGACGGACGGGGGAGGCAACCGGCGCAGCGTCAGCCGCCGCGAAAGCTGAAGAGAGTGGACCGAGCTACTGCGCAGGCGACGCCGGCCGGTCCATCACGGCGACGCCCGAAGATGTCGTTGGCTCATCGGAACTCCTCGGTCGAAGGGGCACGGAAACAGCACTGCAAGGGGGATCACGTCCCCACACGCCGGCCGTTGCTCGCGGTCACCGGGCCACCTCGCCAGACCGGGCCGAAGCCCTGATTGATCCCCTGGCCTTTAGCGGGATTGCAGCGTCCCCGCCCTATGCATTCGTGCAGGTCAAGCAGCCGTGACAGCGCCACCCCGACTTGCTTTGGGGGCGGCCTCTTCGGCACATCCCTAGACTGGACCGGTGGACCGGTCCAGTCAAGCTCTAAGTCCCCGTCCCTGATGGGGTGTTGAGCGTTGGTGCAGGTCAATGCAGGTAAGCGGGCGCAAAAAAAGCTGGACCGGCGGACCGGTCCAGCCCCCTTACGGGTCACTCGCTCCTACATCGCATAGCTGTCTTCTCGTTCGTAGTGAGGGGAGGGCGTGACGCCTTCCTCGCACACGAGTGGCCGACCCTCTTGGTCGTAGGCGGTGTGCAGGACCACGGCGACCGCCGTGGGTTCCGACAGGCCCAAATGGAGCGCTTCCGTCTCGGTTGCGAGGCGGACAGTGGTCACGTCCACCCCCTCCGCCGGGAAGCGGTCGGTCTGCCGGCGCACGTATCGAGTCGTGCCCTCCGGGATGGGGGCCGTCTGTGCGAGACGCGGCGAGGCTTCTGCAATCTCCGGCGGGAACCAGGCTTCCGCGTAGCTGTGCGGACTCCCGTCCGGAAGCTGGTGGATGCGGATGCGGCGAAGTGTGACCACGCCGGGATCCATGCCGAGTGCCGTAGCCACCTGCGCGGGTGGCTCTGCCCAATCCGGCTCGCCAACACGCACGAACGGCATCCCGCCCGTGATGCGGGCGGACCCTGCTCGCCGGGCACCCGCCGGCCGTGCGATGGGCGTTTCGCTCACCACGAAGCCGGTCCCCTGCTTGGCCACGACGACACCGTCGTTCCGCAGGACATCCATTGCCTTGACCGTTGTCGCGCGGGACACCGACCACTGTTCGGCCAGGTCACGGCCTGACGGCAGGGTCTCGCCCGGTGGGAACTCGCCGGCGGCGATGCGGGCGCGTAGTGACTCCGCGATCTCCTCGTACTTCAGTAGTGCCATGTGTGCCCCTTGCGCCGTCTCCTGTTGCTGGACTGGTCCACCGGTACACAGCATACTGCCGCTATGTCGAATTTGGGATTGGCTCCTTCCGTTCTGCGCTTCTACGGGGAGACCGTGGATGAAAGCCAGCGCCTGCACCGTTCGGCGGACGGTCGCCTTGAGCTGGCCCGAACCAAGGAACTCATGCGCCGCTTCCTGCCGTCGGCACCCGCGAGCGTGCTGGACGTCGGGGGCGGGCCCGGAGTGCATGCGGAGTGGCTGGTCAAGGACGGGTACGCGGTCACTCTGGTGGACCCCGTCCCCCGTCACGTTGAGCAGGCGTCCGCTATCTGCCCGGCGTCGGTCGGAGACGCGCGGTCGTTGGAGGCGTCCGACGGCAGTTACGACGTCGTGCAGCTGCTTGGCCCGCTCTATCACCTGCCCGATGCCGCCGACCGGCGTAGGGCGCTCTCGGAGGCTCGGCGCGTGGTGAAGCCGGGTGGGCTCGTAGCGGCGGCAGCGATCAACCGCTATGCCTCGCTGTTCGAGCACGTCACGTACGCCCACCTACACACCGAGCGGATGCAAGGGCCGGTGTCCAAGATTCTCCGCACGGCCGTGCATGACGGCGATCACTTCACCCTGGCGTACTTCCATCGTGCGGAGGAACTCGCTGATGAACTCCGGGAGTCGGGGCTCACCGATGTTGAGGTCTTCGGGATCGAGGGGCCTGCTTGGTCACTCGTCAAGGCTGTTGAGCAGCAGTCAGGCACGGTTCCCTCGGAAGATCTGATCGCTTCCGCCATGGCGGCCGCGCGAATGGCTGAGCCGTACCCGGAACTGCTTGCGGCCAGCTCGCACCTGCTTGCCGTCGGGCGGGCCCCCGCCGGCTCGCCTGGGGTTGACGGCAGTCTTTGACGGCAACACCGGTGGACGTAGCCGTCCCTTGAGGATCGGTCAGGTACGGCGCAGGCCAGGCTGAGGGATCAAGCGCCTGGCCTGCGGGTCCTTGGGGGGAACTTGTAAAGCGAAGGTCGTCGGTTCGAATCCGACAGGGGGCCCCGACTGTCACTCCGCCCGTCCGCCCGTCCGCTCCTCTGTGCGACGGGCGGTGTCGTGTCCGGGTGGGCGTTCCCCGGATCTCACCCGTACGACGGGTTTGTCGTGGGGGTCCCTGCTCCGGTGGGGTGAATGCCTTTGGCATACGCAAATCTCACGTTGCTGCACATCTGTGCACGTAGAGACCCCTTCATGCCCTCCGCATATGCGGAGGGCATTCGGGTCGTCGTGGTTACGCATGCCCCTTTTAGGCGAATGAGGGTGTTATGGCAATCGACCTGAAACAAACGGCCATCGATCCGGACGTCGCGGTGCCTCCCACCCGCAACACCGTGCAGGAGATGAAGGCGGCCCTGGGCGACCTCCAGGGCAACATCCTCAAGAGTCACGGGCGCGACCACAGCGTGCATCTGTTCATCGACTTCCCGGTCGACAGCCCCGAGAAGCGGAAGAAGGCCCGGAAGTGGCTGGCGGGCATGGTCTCCACCGGGCGGGTCACCTCCGCCCTCCAGCAGTGGGACGAGGCGAAGGCCTACCGGGAGGCTCAGCAGACGGTCCACCGCAACGGCGCGGTGTCGTCGGCGGACGCCGAGGCGCTGTTCAAGTCCGCCAGCGACGCCTTCTACGGCGTGCTGATCTCGGCGGACGGCTACCGCGATCTCCGGATCGACCCGGAATTCCTGCCCGACGACCCGTCCTTCCGCCTCGGGGCGAAGAAGCGCATCGGCGACCTCGACGACCCGCCGGTGCAGCAGTGGGAGGAGAACTTCAAGGGCAGGCTGCACGCCCTCGTCATCGTCGCCGACGACTTCCCGGACCGGCTGGAGTGGATCGTCACGGAGCTGCGCGGCGAGCTCGCCGCTCTCGACGCCGTCGTCGGCGAGGAGACCGGCACCGCGATGCGGCTGGACGCCAAGGGCCGGCCCGACGCCGACGCCCCGGTCCGTGAGCACTTCGGGTTCGTCGACGGGATCAGCCAGCCGCTGTTCTACGCCCGCGACATCGAGCAGGCCCGGACCCGGCAGGGCGGCATCGACGAGTACGACCCGAGCGCCCCGCTCGACCAGGTGCTGGTGAAGGACCCGGGGGGCGACAAGAACACCGCCTACGGCTCGTACTTCGTGTACCGCAAGCTGGAGCAGAACGTCGAGGGCTTCCGCCAGGGTGAGCAGGTCCTCGCCAAGAGGATCGCGGAGTTCGCCCATCCGAAGCAGAAGCAGCCGACGGCCGAGGACGTCGCCCTGGCCGGCGCGTACATGGTCGGTCGGTTCCAGGACGGCACCCCGGTGGTGGACCGCGAGGTCGCGGGCCTGGGCGCGCTGCCGAACAACTTCGACTTCGACGGCGACCCGGACGGCGTCCGCTGTCCGTTCCAGGCGCACGTCCGCAAGACCAACCCGCGCGGCGACAAACAGCGGCAGTTCGGGCAGTCCCTCACCCAGGAGCGGACCCAGCGGATCGTCCGCCGGGGCATCAGCTACGGCGAGGTGAGCCTGAAGCCGGATCCGGGGCAGCCGGTCGGGCTGCTGTTCCTGTGCGCGCAGAGCAGCATCGCCGACCAGTTCGAGTTCATCCAGATCCAGTGGGCGAACAACAAGAACTTCCTGCGCGAGTTCAGCGGCCTCGACCCGGTGATCGGCCAGCGCAAGCCCGGGGTGGACCCGCCGGAGAAGTTCCCGGCCAAGTGGCCCAAGCTGTACGGCTCCCGCAACGAGCTCGACTTCTCGAAGAACCCGCCGGAGCCGATGCCCTACACGTTCACCGAGCAGGTCGGCGAGTGGGTCACGATGAAGGGCGGCGAGTACTTCTTCGTCCCGAGTCTCAGCACGCTCACGGCGTTCGGCACGGCCGGGGAGAAGAGCTGACCGTGGCCGACCACCGTGCAGCCGTCGGTGACCTCGCCCGCAGGCTCAGCGGCCATGTCTGCGAGCCGGGCAGCGCCGAGTACGCCAAGGTCGTCGCCATCGACAACGGCCGTACCCGTACGCCCCCGGCGTACGTGGTGCGGGCCAACGCGACCGCCGACATCGCGTTGGCCGTCGAGTTCGCGCAGCGCACCGGGCTGGCCATGACCGTGCGCGGCGGCGGCCACAGCGCCGCCGGGTACTGCCTCAACCGGGGCGGGGTGGTCCTGGACCTGGGCCTGATGAAGGCCATGGAGCTGGACGAGGACACCGACCGGCTGACCGTGCAGATGGGCGCCACCTGGAACGACGTGTACGGGTTCTGCGCCCGGGAGGCGGCGCCGCTGATCCCGGTCGGCGGCGGCTGTCTCACCGTGGGCCTGCCCGGGTTCCTCCAGGGCGGCGGCTACAGCTTCGTCTCCCGCTCCTACGGGCTCGGCAGCGACAACGTCACCGGGATCGAGCTCGTCGACGCCGCCGGCACGCTGCGCACGCTGAGCGCCGACGCCGACGCCGAGGAGGACCGGGACCTGTTCTGGGCGTGCCGGGGCGGAGGCGGCGGCAACTTCGGGGTCGCCGTCGAGATGACCCTCCAGCTGCACGAGCCGCCCGCCGCCACCGTCCTCGGCGGGCAGCTCTCCTTCCCGCTGGAGCGGGCCATGGAGGTGATCGAGGCCTACGACGACTGGGCCGCCGGGCTGCCTCCCGAGATGGCCGCCTACGGCTATGTCGGGCACGAGGTCGACCCGGCCGAGCCCACCCGGAAGATCCCCGCGTTCCGGATCACGCCGGTCTACAACGGCGCGTACGCCGACGGCGTCGACCTTCTCCGGCCGATGCTCCGGATGGACCCCTTCGACGTGCGGCTGTACTCGATGCCCCTGCCGACGCTGGAGTCGACCATCGGCCGGTCCACGCTGGTGGGCGACCGGCAGGCCTACATCCGGTCCGGGATGATCGACGACGACACGGGCTGGGACCAGGAGATGATCACGGCCCTGACGGAGCAGATGGCCGTCGCTCCCTCGAAGGACAGCTTCGTCGTCTGGACGCACGGCCGCGGCAAGGTCCTCGACCTGGCCGGCGAGGACGCCGGTCCGTACCCGCACCGCGACAAACGCTATGTCTTCGAGCTCAAGGCGATCTGGAACGACCCGGCCGACACCCGGGCCAACGTGGAGTGGGCCTACGACGTGGGCGAGGCGCTCAGCGACGAGTTCGACGGCGCGTACGTCAACTACATCGACCCGCTCCAGAAGGACTGGGCCACGGCCTACTACGGCGCGAACCTGGACCGGCTGAAGGCGATCAAGAAGGACGCCGACCCGGACGGCTTCTTCCACTTCCAGCAGTCCGTCGACTCCGACTTCGAGCCGGACGTCACCCGCCCCCTGGACCTCAGCCCGCTCAACCGCACCATCGTCCCCTCCTGACCTGGAGCACCCGTATGTCCGACGGCATCTCCACCCGTTCCACCCCGAAACAGATCTTCACCGACCTGTCCGCCGTCCTCACCGGTTTCGACCGGGTGGAGCTGGCCGGCACCGGAATGATCGACACGTATTACGACACGCTGCTGCGGATCATCGGCGAGCGCGAGGCGGGACAGCTGTTCCGGTACGCGGCCGAGGCACTCGAGGAGGACGAGAGGCACGGCAACCACGACTCCGTCGAGGCGAACGTGATCGACGACAAGCGCTTCGCGCCGGTCGTCGTCAGCCTGATCAAGCTCTGGTACCTGGGCAGTTGGTATCCGCTGGCCGGTGACTACCGGGACGAGAACGGCTCGACCGCGGACGACGTCGAGCATGTCGTCTCCGCCCAGGGCTACCGCGAGGGACTGGTCTGGGCCGCGGCCGGGACCCATCCGATGGGCGCCAAGCCGCCGGGCTTCGGCTCCTGGGCCGAGCCCCCGACCCTGATCTCCTGAGCCCGAGGAAGACGTCATGAGCGACACCCCCACAGCAGCCGGGACCCCCGACTACGACATCGTGCTCGTCGGCGGCGGCATCTCCGCGGCGACCGTCGCCAAGACGGTCATCGAACAGGCCGCGGCCCAGCAGCCGCCCCGGCACCCCCGCATCCTCATCCTGGAGGCCGGCCGGGCCACGGCCATGAGCGCCGACAAGTACGACACCTATGTGGAGGCGTACCACGAGGCGCTGATCAAGGTGCCCAACGCCCCCTACCCGGCGAGCGCTTCGGCGCCGCAGCCGGACGTGCTGGACATCGCCCACACGCCCAGCGACAAGGGGTGGTTCGTCCAGCAGGGCCCGCTGCCCTTCGGCAGCGACTACGCCCGCTCGCTCGGCGGCACCACCCTGCACTGGCTCGGCACCTGTCTGCGGATGCTCCCCAACGACTTCAAGCTGCGCTCGAAGTACGGCCGCGCGGTCGACTGGCCGATGACGTACGAGGACCTGAAGCCGTACTACGAGCGGGCCGAGTGGAACATCATCGGCGTCTCGGCGAACGTGGCGGACCAGCACTACCCCGGGATCGGCGGCAAGCCCGAGGAGTACTTCAAGAGCGCGAACACCGCGAAGTTCCCGGACGGCGCCTACCACTTCCCGATGGAGCGCATCCCGTCCAGCTACCTCGACGACTACCTGGCCAAGATGTGCGCCGGTCTGACGGTCGAGCTGAGCGACGACAGCGGCACGTTCCACTCCTTCCCGATCAAGATCAGCAACACCCCCGTGGCCCGTAACTCCACGCCCGCGAAGCCGACGGCCGGCAAGGCGTACCAGGTCGTCGGCGCCGTCGGGAACGTCGACCAGGGAACCCGCTGCGAGGGCAACTCCAGCTGCATCCCGATCTGCCCGGCCCAGGCCAAGTACAACGCGCTCAAGACCCTGTACGAACTGATCGTCAGCTACCCCGACCGGCCCGCGGAGAGCGGGCAGCCGGCCAAGGCGCGGGTCGCCGTCCGCAGCCAGTCCGTCGTCGTGCGGGTCGAGCACAACCAGGCGAAGGGCGGACAGGGGACGGTCACCGGCCTCACCTACAAGACGTACTTCGAGGACGGCAGCCCGCCGGTCGAGAAGAAGGTGACCGCCGACGTCTACGTCCTGGCCGCCAACGCCATCGAGAACGCCACCCTGCTGCTCGGCTCCAAGGCCGCCAACAACAGCGGCCAGGTCGGCCGGAACCTGATGGACCATCCGCTGCTGCTCACCTGGGGCATGTTCAGGGACAGCGTCGGCGCCTACCGGGGACCCGGGTCCACCTCGGGCATCCCCGCCTTCCGGGACGGCGACTTCCGCAAGGAGCGCACCGCCTTCCGGGTCGAGATCGGCAACTGGGGCTGGAACTTCCCGGAGAACGCCCCGTACGACACCGTCCACGACCTGGTCGGCGGCGGCAAGGACGGGGACGTGCTGCTCTACGGCACGAAACTGCGCGAGAGGCTCGGCGAGATCCTGCCCCGCCAGTTCCGGATCGCCTGGGAGCTGGAGCAGGACCCCGAGGCGACCAACCGCGTCACCGTGGACGACCGCTACAAGGGCCCGCTGGGGCAGCACCGTCCGGTCATCCACTACGACCTCTCGGACTATGTGAAGGCCGCGCTGCCCTGGGCGGCGGACGCGAGCAGGCAGCTGTTCGCGCAGCTGGGCATCGCCAACCACGCCAGGCGTCCCGACTACGAGCCCGGCGACTACACCCACTACGACCCGAGCGACGCCATGGCGGTGGAGTACGCCGGCGAGACCTACTGGGTGCGCGGCGCCGGGCATGTCGTGGGCACGCACCGGATGGGCGTCGACCCGGCGAAGTCGGTCGTCGACCGCGACCAGCGCAGCCACGACCTGGCGAACCTCTACATCGTCGGCTGCGGCAGCATGCCGACGCTCGGCACGTCCAACCCGACGCTCACCATGACCGCGCTGGCCATCCGCACGGGCGACCGGATCGCCGAGGAGCTGAAGAAGGTGAAGCACACGTGAGCCGACCGAAGGCGATCGACAACCTCAAGGACCTGCAGGCCGCCCTGCAGCTGGCCATCGGCCTGGAGCTCAGCACCATCCCGGTCTATCTCACCGCGCTCTACTCCATCAAGGAGGGCACCAACACCGACGCGGCGCAGACGATCCGCAGCGTGGTCATGGAGGAGATGCTCCACATGACCCTCGCGGCGAACGTCCTCAACGCCATCGGGGAGACGCCGAGCATCGACCCCGTCGATTTCCAGAAGCGCAAGAACCTCAGCCCGATCCCCGGCTACCCGTTCATGAGTCCGCTGATCTCGAAGATCGGGACGCTGGACCTGCTGCCGCTCACCCCGCAGGCCGTCGCGAGCTTCGTCAAGATCGAGCACCCGCTGCACGGCGCGGCCAGCCTGCAGGCGATCGACGTCGGCGAGTGCAGCTACCGGACCATCGGCGAGTTCTACGAAGCGATCAAGAAGGCGCTGGAGGACCCGAGGATCTGCGAGGACGACCACGCCTTCAAGCACGGCGACCAGGTGTCGGCCGACCAGTACTACGGGGGCGCCGGCTCGGTCGTCGAGGTGACGGACCGCGCGTCCGCGGTGGCGGCGATCCAGAAGATCGTCGACGAGGGCGAGGGGCTCCCCGAGAAGCGGCTGGGGGAGCAGGCCAAGACGGTCACCGACAAGGACAAGCTCATCAACGGCTGGGAGATGTACTCCCACTACGCCCGCTTCCGTGAGCTCCAGACCGGGCGCCGCTTCCGCAGCACCCAGAAGGCCGCCGCCGAGCCCGAGGGCGCGTTGCTGCTCGTCGACTACGACGCCGTCCACCCGGCGCTGCACGTTCCGCGCAACGGCGACAGCGCGGGCGACGCCGAGGACAGGGCGCTGATCGAGTTCGACCTGTCGTACTCGGAGCTGGTCGACGACCTCTACCTGGCCTTCTCGGGGCGGCCGAAGAAGGTCCGGGGCGGGCTCGGCGACGGCGCCGACGCGTCTGCGTCCAAACCCGCGCTGCCGCTGGCCGTCCACACCATGTTCGAGCTGAAGCGCAGCGCCGTCGCCCTGATGCGGACCCCGAACCCGGCCAAGCCGGGGTACACGCTGTGCCCCCGGTTCTCCTATGTGCCGATCGACGAACGGCAGAAGCTGCGCGAGCACGCCCAGGAGCTGAGGGAGCAGAGCCGGTGATCTCCATCGTCACGAAGTGGTGGCATGTCGAGGGCAGGCGGGAGGAGGCCATCACCGCGCTGAAGGAACTCGTCCTGCAGACCGAGAAGTACGAGCCCGACACCTACATGTACTGCCTGCACACCTCGATCGTGGAGGGCTCGCTGCCGCCGCCCTCCGAGAACGAGATCATCTTCCTCGGCGCGTGGAAGGACCGTCAGGCCTTCGACGACCACCGCGTCGGGCCGGTCTTCACGAACTGGCTGGCGCAGCACCTCGACCTCTTCGTGCTGAACGGCGGCAAGCTCTACGTCAGCGCGGAGTTCGCCGACCGCTTCGCCGGCTTCGTGCGGCAGGAGGCCATCGGCGGCTGACGGCGGCTGACGGCCTCGGGGATGCGCGGGAGGCGGGCGACTCCGGTCGCTCCGCCTCCGGCGGCCGTCCTCGATCTTCCGGACGATACTGGGCTGCGTGAGACGGCTCAGGGGAGTTTCCGGGGTCCGGCGGGCGGTGCGGGCGGTGGGGGCTTACGTCCGCAGCGCGCCCGGCACGTATGTGTGGCTGACGATCCTGTTCTTCACCACGGTCGCCCTGCACCACATGTCACCGGAGTTCGAACAGGAGTTCCTGCGGCAGCGGTCCACCAACATCCATGAGCTCTCCCGGCATCCGGTGCGGGTGCTGGTCGCGAGCGCGATGTGGATCGACGGCGGCCACTGGCTGCCGTACGTGGCGCTGTACTCCGTCTTCCACGCCCAGGTCGAGCGCCGGCTGGGGACCGCGCGGTGGCTGGCGGTCTGCGCCGCCGCGCATGTGCTGGCGACGCTGATCAGCGAGGGCGCGCTGGCGCGGGCCGTCCACGACGGACTCGCGCCGAAGTCCTCGGTCAACACCCTGGACGTGGGCGTGAGTTACGCCCTGGCGGGCGTGGTGGCGGTGCTCGTGTACCAGATCCGCCCGCCCTGGCGGTACGCGTATCTCGCGGTCGTCCTCGCCGTCTACACCGTCCCGCTGGCGGTCGGGCCGACCTTCACCGACTTCGGGCACTTCGTCGCCGTCCTCATCGGGCTGGGCTGCTGTCCCCTGGTCAGAGAGCGGGTTACCGTCCGTCCATGAACGGTTTCGTGAACGGCGGGGTCTCCTTCTGGTACGCGGACGACGGTCTGCCCGCGGCGCGGGAGCCGCTGGGCGGTGACGCGTCCGCCGACGTGGTGATCGTCGGCGGCGGGTACACGGGGCTGTGGACGGCGTACTACCTGAAGCAGGCGGATCCCGCGCTGCGGATCGTCGTCCTGGAGCAGCGGTTCTGCGGATACGGCGCCTCCGGGCGCAACGGGGGCTGGCTCTACAACGGCATCGCGGGCCGCGACCGCTACGCGAGGCTGCACGGGCGGGAGGCCGCCGTACGCCTCCAGCGGGCGATGAACGAGACGGTGGACGAAATCGTCCGGGCGGTGGCGGCGGAGGGCTTCGACGCGGACGTCCACCGGGGCGGTGTGCTGGAGGTGGCCCGGACGCCCGCGCAGCTGGCCCGGCTGAAGGAGTTCCACGCGCACGAGCTGTCGTACGGGGAGGACGACCGTGAGCTGTACGGCGCCCGGGAGACCGCCGAGCGGGTGCGGGTCGCGGGGGCCGTGGGGTCGAGCTGGACCCCGCACGGGGCGCGGGTGCATCCGGTGAAGCTGGTGAAGGGGCTGGCGGCGGCGGTCGAGGCGCTGGGGGTCGAAGTGTACGAGTCGACGCCGGTGACCGAGATCCTCCCGGGGCGCGCCGTGACGCCGTACGGGACCGTGCGGGCGCGCTACCTGCTGCGCTGCACGGAGGGGTTCACGGCCGCGCTGAAGGGCGAGAAGCGGACCTGGCTGCCCATGAACTCCTCGATGATCGCCACCGAGCCGCTGACCGAGGAGCAGTGGGCGGCCGTGGGGTGGACGGGGCGCGAGGCGCTCGGCGACATGGCGCACGCCTATATGTACGCGCAGCGCACGGCCGACGGCCGGATCGCGCTCGGCGGCCGCGGGGTGCCGTACCGCTTCGGCTCGCGCACGGACAACGACGGGCGGACGCAGGCGGCGACCGTGCGGGCGTTGCGGGAGATCCTGGTCGGCTTCTTCCCGGCCTTGGCCGGGGTGCGGGTCGAACACGCCTGGTCGGGTGTGCTGGGCGTGCCGCGCGACTGGTGCGCGACGGTCACGCTGGACCGGGCCACGGGGCTCGGCTGGGCGGGCGGCTACGTCGGCTCGGGCGTGGCCACGGCGAACCTGGCGGCGCGCACCCTGCGGGACCTGGTCCGGCAGGACGCCGGGGAGGGCGGGCGGACCGAACTGACCGAACTGCCGTGGGTCGGGCACAAGGTGCGGCGGTGGGAGCCCGAGCCGTTCCGGTGGCTCGGCGTGCAGGGCATGTACGCGACCTATCGGGCGGCGGACCGACGGGAGACGGAACGCCACGCGACGGGGTCGTCGCGACTGGCGCGGGCGGCGGACCGGGTGGCGGGACGGCACTGAGGCGCTGCCTGCCCCCGCGACTCTGAGGCGCCGGCGACTCCCACGACTCTGAGGCGCTGCCGGGCCCGTTCCGGTCCTCGACGCCCGGCCCTGGAAACCCGCGGGTCCTGTGTCGTACCTGTGTGCGACCATCGGCTCGACGAGCATGGACCCAGGGGGGATTCAGATGACCGACGCGGATTCCTGTCCGCCTGCGAGACGGCGGCGGGCAGGGGCACTACTCGCCGCCGTCCCGTTGCTCGCCTCGCTGCTGAGCCTCACGGCGGCGGGCACAGCGCAGGCCGACGACCCCGCCGACCCGGCGTGCGCGCCGCTCGCGACCGCTCCCTTCGGCGACCCGGGGGACGCCGTGGGGAAGGCGACCGTCGCGGGCAACGCGAACACCTGCTACACCGTCACGGCCGACGCGCCGGGCCTCTACCAGCTGTCGCTGAACGACAGCAGCTATCCGGGGTTCACGACCCTCCAAGCCGCCGACGGCACCCCGGTGGACTGCGACGGCGACCTCTGGACCACGTGGGAGATGTGCACGGTCCCCGCCGCGGGCGCCTACACGCTGCGCGTCCACAACGACGGCTGGGACCCCCGCGACACCGCTGTCACCTTCGTGTCGCTCGCCTCCGCCGAGGGCTGCGCGGACCCGGTGGGCACCCGCTGGGACCTGCCCGACCTGGCCCGTACGACGGTCAGCCCCGTGGAGGTCGACTGCCAGCCCTTCGAGGCGGAGCCCGGCGAGCGGATCAGGCTCACCGACGGCTCCAGGGTGTCCGGCGATTCCATCGCGTGGATCACCGACGAGTCCGGCGCCCGGATCTGCCCGCACTTCCCGGAGAACGACGAGAACAGCTGCGCGCTGCCCGGCGACGGCCCCTACCGGGTCGTCTCCCGTGTCTCCTACACGGAGAACGGCTTCCCCGCCGAGTACGGGGTGAAGGTCCGTCGGCTCGACGACCCGCAGGGCTGCACCCCCGCGCCGGTCCGCCCCTTCGGGCCGCTGGCCGCGCAGGAGGCCACCGTCAACCCCTGCTTCGTCTTCACCGCCGACCGGGCCGGCACGCACACCGTCGACTATGTGGACGAGCACCAGTACACCGGCCCGGTCCGCGTGTACGACTCCGCCGGGCTGACGGTGTGCCGGGCCGGCATCGAACCCTGCGTCCTCCCGGCCGCGGGCGCCTACACGGCCGTGCTCGACGGCTCCTACCCCTTCCGTGACCTCCGGGACGGCCTCGTCGTCCTCGACCGCGGCTCGGACGCCGGTTGCGTGGCCCTGTCGACGAGCCTGCACCAGGGCGAGCTGACCGCGGCGGGGCAGTACGACTGCCTGACGCTGCCGTATCCGCAGGGCGCGCGGATCGCCGCCCTCACCCCGCTCTCCGCGCCCGGCGTGGACGCCGAGCTGGAGGTCGTCGATCGGGACGGCAACTGGCAGTGCGGCTCGGGTCGGCTCGCCGGCGGCGACTGCGCGCTCACCGGCACCGCCCCCTACCGGGCGCTGGTGCACACCGAGGACGGCCTCGACGAGGCGACGGGCAGGTACGCCGTGGCCTTCCACCGCACCGACATCGCCGACGACTGCCCCGTGCTGCCCGCCGGCAGCTTCACCGCCGACGGCGCGAAGGCCGAGTTCGGCACGGGCGACGGCGTCTTCTCGCAGTGCCTGAGCATCCCGGCGGACGCCCACTCGGCCGCCGAGGTCGTCCAGCTGGTCGCCGCCTCCGGGACCGCGAGCGCCACGTTCTCGGTGCTGGACTCCACCGGCCGGAAGGTCTGCGAACGTGCCGCCACCACCAACGGCTGGACGATCTGCCCGCTGACCCCGGGCAAGGCCCACACCGTGCTGGTGACCGGCCGCGACCAGGCGGGCACGTACACCCTCACCCGGCGCGACGTCACCGCCACCGCCTCCTCGGCGGGTTGCGCGCGGACCGCGGCGGCCGAGGTCGGCGGCGCCTCCGTGAAGGGCGTCGCAGGCGCCCCGGGCACCCTGACCTGCCATCAGGTCACCACCGCCGCGGCCACCGACGTGCTGCACGTCAATGTGCGCGACGCGCTGGGCACCGCCAACTCCGCCGTCGTCGACGGCGACGGAGTCGTGGAGTGCGCCTGGCGCAACGTCTCCTGCGCGGTCACCGGCTCCACCAGCCACCAGGTGCTCGTGGGGACCCCGGTCACGCTGAAGGCCGCGCCCGAGTACCGGCTGGACGCGCTGCGGGTGGCGACCGCGGACGGTCCGTCGCCCGAGTGCACCCGGGTCCCGTCGGTCTCCTACGGCTACGGGCCGATCACCGGCGCCCTCGACGAGACGCACAGCGCGGTGTGCGCGGTACTGCCCACGGCCGGGTACGACCGCTTCGACGTGGCGGTCACGGACACCACCGGCGCGACGACCACGGCGGTGCCCGCGCTCTACAACGCGAAGTGGAGCAACGGCTGCCTGCTGTCGACCTCCGGCGCCCAGTGCGCGGCGGGCGGCTCCACCAGCGGCTCCGCGCCTTCGCTGTTCCTGCTCGGCCTGCCCGAGAAGGCGTCCGGCACCTCCTACAGCGCCAGGCTGAGCTGTTCCTCGGCCCTCTGCGGCCCGGACAAGGTGAGCATCGCCTCGGTGAGCCCCTCGACCGGGGTCGCCGGCGGCAAGGTCACGCTCACGGTGACCGGCACCGCGCTGCCCGCGAACGCGACGGTACGGCTGACCCAGGGCGGCCGGACCCTCACCGCCCCGGCGGACTCGGTCTCGGCCGACCACCGGACCCTGACCGCGACCCTGGATCTGACGGGCGAGTCGGCCGGCGTCTGGAACGTCAGCGTCGTCACGGCCTGCTGCCAGTACCTGCGCGGCACCTTCACCGTCACCCAGCCGGAACTGAGGAACACGGTCGTCCCCAAGGTGACCGGCGCCGCCAAGGTGGCCGCCAAGGTCACCGCCGCCCCGGGCAGTTGGTCGGCGGCTCCCTCCTCCTACACGTACCAGTGGAAGGCCGACGGCAAGGCGATCGCCGGGGCGACCGGGTCCTCGTACACGCTTCCCGCCGCGCTGCTCGGCAAGAAGCTCACCGTGACCGTCACCGCGGGCAGAAGCGGCTGGACGGGGGCGGCCGCGACCTCGGCCGCCGTGACCGTCGTCAAGGGCGACGCGCCCCGGGCGACCAAGGCGCCGCTGATCAGCGGCACCGCGAAGGTCGGGCGGACGCTGAAGACGACCAGCGGGACCTGGAGTCCGGCGGCGACCTCGTACGCGTATCAGTGGTACGCGAACGGCAGGGCGATCAGCGGGGCGACGAAGTCGTCGCTCGTGCTGAAGGCCGCGCAGAAGGGCAAGAAGATCACCGTGAAGGTGACGGCCCGCCGGACCGGTCACCTGGACGGGTCGGCGCTGAGCAGGGCGACGAAGGCGGTCGCCCGCTGACCGACCCGACCGGACGAGGTACGGAGGGGGCGGCCGGGTGCCGTCCCCTCTGTGCTGTTCAGGCCGGCTGCGGAGCCGTCGTCAGCACCACCTTGCCGATCGTTGCGCGCGTCTCCAGCGCGCGGTGCGCGGCGGCGGCCTCGGCGAGCGGGAACGTCTGCACGGCCGGGGTCAGCCGGCCCGCGGCGGCCTCGGCGAGGGCCCGCAGTTCGAGGGCGCGGAGGCCGCCCGCCTTCTCGATCATCACCGGGCCGAGGACGGACCGGGAGACGCCCTCGACGAAGTAGCCCTTTCCCTCGCGGATGCCCTCCGCGGACCAGCCGAAGACGAGGTGACTCCCACCCGGGCCGAGGAGAGCGACGGCCTCACGGGCGACCTGCCCGCCCACCCCGTCGAAGACGACCGTGGCGGCCCGGCCGTCCAAGTGGGCGCGGACCTTCGCGGGCCAGCCGGTGTCCGTGTAGTCGACGGCGAGATCGGCGCCGTCGGCCCGGACCCGCGCCGTCTTGGCGGGTCCCCCGGCCAGCCCGACGACCGTCGCGCCCGCGTTTCTGGCGTACTGCACGAGCAGCGTGCCGATACCGCCGGCGGCCGCGGGCACCACGGCGACGGAGTCCGGCCCGAGCTCGGCGAACTGCAGGATCCCCAGTGCCGTACGGCCGGTGCCGATCATCGCGACGGCCTGGGCGTCGTCCAGGTCCGCCGGGATCTCGTGCGCGCGTTCGAGGTCGGTGACGGCGAGTTCGGCGTAGCCGCCCGGCGCGAAACCGAGGTGGGCGACGACGCGCCTGCCGAGCCAGGAGGACGGGACGCCCTCGCCGAGCGCCTCGACGACCCCGGCGACCTCGCGGCCGGGGATCGTGGGCAGGCGCGTCGGGGTGGGGACCGGACCCTGGAAGCCCTCGCGCAGGGCGGTGTCCATGAGGTGGACCCCGGCGGCGCGGACGGCGACTCGGACCTGGCCGGGGGCGGGGAGCGGGTCCTCGACCTCCTCGTGGCTGAGGTTCTCGGCGGGTCCGAAGGCATGGAGGCGGATGGCGTACATGCGGAGCACTCTTCAACCTCAAGCTCGCTTGAGGTCAAGGTCGTGGCCAAGGCCACGGGATTGTCAGTGGTGGGGTGCAGGATGGGGGCATGGCGAGGCGAGCGAGTGCGCGGGCGGCGGGCGAACGGGGCAGTGGCGGCGGGTCGGGCGTGAAGGGGGCGCGGCGGCCGGAAGTGCGACTGCCGACACTGGAGCCGTATGACGGCGGAGTGCTGGAACCGGACGGGGACTACGACGGGGTGGAGTTCGGCGAGACGGACCTCGCCGGGCAGGACGGCGCGGGGGCCCGCTTCATGGACTGCGCGCTGACGGAGTGCGTGCTGGACGGCACGGGCCTCAAGAGCGCCCGCGTCCTCGACTCGGTGCTCACCGGCGTCCGGGGCGTCGGCACGGACCTGGCGGGCGCGAGCCTGCGGGACGTCGAGATCGTGGACGCCCGCCTGGGCGGCACCCAGATGTACGGCGCCGTGCTGGAGCGGGTGCTGATCCGCGGCGGAAAGATCGACTTCCTGAACCTGCGGCAGGCGCGGCTGCGGGACGTCGTGTTCCAGGGCTGCGTGCTCGTCGAGCCGGACTTCGGCGGGGCCCGGCTGGAGCGGGTCGAGTTCGTGGACTGCGCGCTGAAGGCGGCGGACTTCACCGCGGCGACCCTGACCGACGTCGACCTGCGCGGAGCCGTGGAACTCGGCATCGCGGCCGGCGTCGACCGGCTGGCGGGGGCGGTGATCAGCACGGCTCAGCTGCTGGATCTGGCACCGGTGCTGGCGGGTCAGCTGGGGATCAGGGTGGAGGCGTGAGGTGAGGGTGGGGGGCTAGCCGATTCGGGGGAAGCGGGCCTGGAGGGTCCAGATCGCCGGGTTCTCGGCCAGGTCCTCGTGGAGGTCGGTCAGGTCGGCGAGGAGGTCGTGGAGGAAGTCGCGGGCCTCGCGGCGGAGTTCGGCGTGGGAGAAGGTGAGCGGGGGCTCCTCCGGCGGCATCCAGTCGGCCTCGATGTCCACCCAGCCGAAGCGGCGCTCGAAGAGCATGCGGTCGGTGGACTCGGTGAAGTCCAGCTCCGCGTGCTGCGGGCGGGAGGCGCGGGAGCCCGCGGGATCCTGGTCGACCTGCTCCACGATGTCGCACAGCGCCCACGCGAAGTCCAGCACCGGCACCCATCCCCAGGCTGTGGACACCTCACGGTCCGCCTTGGTGTCGGCGAGATAGACGTCGCCGCAGAACAGGTCGTGACGCAGGGTGTGGACGTCCGCGCGCCGGTAGTCCATCTGCGGCGGGTCCGGGAAACGGTTGGAGAGGGCGTAGCCGATGTCGAGCACGAGGTGATGGTGTCATGCCCTCGTAGGATCGCTGATGTGTCCCGATCCGTGCGCTCCGTCCCGGCCGCCGCCGTCTGTCTGGCCCTTCTCCTCACGGCCTGCTCGGGGGGTGGCGATCACGCGACCGGAGGGGCATCGGGCGTCGGCGACCCTTACTTCCCGAAGTCCGGCAACGGCGGCTATGACGTCTCCCACTACGGCCTCACCCTCGCCTACGCCCCGGGCGACTCCAGCGGTGACTCCCCGCTCCTCACCGCCACGGCGGCGATCACCGCCCGCGCCGAGCAGGAACTCTCCTCCTTCCAGCTCGACCTGGCCGGCCTGGACGTCACGGAGGTCACCGTCGGCGGCGACCGGGCCCGCTGGAGCCGCACCGGCCGGGAACTGGTCGTCCGCCCGGCCGACACCCTGCCGAAGGGCGAGACCTTCGAGGTGCGGGTCCGCTACTCCGGCAGCCCGGAGACGATCACCGACCCGGACGGCTCGAAGGAGGGCTGGCTGCGGACGGCCGACGGCGCACTGGCGCTGGGCGAACCGACCGGCTCCATGGCCTGGTTCCCCGGCAACCACCACCCCGGCGACAAGGCGTCGTACGACATCGCCGTCACCGTCCCGAAGGGCCTGACCGCCGTCTCCAACGGCGAGTTGAGGAGTCAGAAGGACACGGACGACGGCCGCACGACCTTCACCTGGCACACCGCCGAGCCGATGGCGAGCTACGCGGCGACGGTCGCGATCGGCCGCTACACCGTCACCCGGTCCGCCACCAGGCAGGGTCTGCCGGTGTACATGGCGGTCGACCCCTCGCAGACGGCCGCGAGCCGCGCGGTGCTCGCCCGGCTCCCCGAGGCCATGGAGTGGGCGGAGTACAACTTCGGCCCGTACCCCTTCTCTTCCACCGGCGCGATCGTCGACCGCCCGGAGGACTCCGCCTACGCCCTGGAGACCCAGAGCCGCCCGGTCTACCCCGGCGCGCCCGACACGGTCACCCTGGTCCACGAACTGGCCCACCAGTGGTTCGGCGACTCCGTCACCCCGAAGACCTGGCGGGACATGTGGCTCAACGAGGGCTTCGCGACCTATGCGGAGTGGCTGTGGACGGAGGACGAGGGCGGCGCGACGGCCGAGCAGACGTTCACCGACCTCTACGAGGACGGAGAGGAGGAGTACGAGGACCTGTGGGAGTTCCCGCCGGCGCGCCCGACGACCGCCGCGCAGATCTCCGCTTCTCCCGTCTACCAGCGTGGCGCGATGGTGATCCACCGCATCCGCCAGACGGTCGGCGACGACGCCTTCTACGACATCGTCCAGGGCTGGGCCGCCGCCCATCGCCATGGCAACGCGAGCACGGACGACTTCACGGCGTATGTGGAACGGGCGGCGCCGGACGAGGACTTCACGTCGATCTGGTCGGACTGGCTGTACGGGAGCGGCAAGCCGGAGCTCACTCGCCCTGGTCAGTGAAGTCGTCGAGCAACTGGGCCAGTTCGGGCGGCCATACCGGTTCCGCGGGGGTGCGCAGTTCCTCGCGGCTCCACCAGCGCCAGCCGAGGATGCCGTCCGTGGTGTGGGAGGCGGCGAGATCCGGGCCGGTCGGCTCGCGGCGCGGGCCGTGGGCGACGTAGATGCGGTCGATCTGGTGGACGAGGATCCGGAAGCGGGTGAAGTCGTGCTCCCACACGCACAGCAGCGGGCCGGGGGTCAGATCCGTCCACCCCGTCTCCTCGCGCAGCTCGCGCAGGGCCCCCTCGGCCGGGGTCTCCCCCTCGTCCAGGCCGCCGCCGGGCAGCGCCCAGTGCACGCCGGAGTCCTCGCTGTCGTACCGGAAGAGGAAGACGGCGCCGTCGGGGTCGAGGACGACGACACGTGCGGCCTGGCGGATCCTGCGGATCGGCTTGCGCAGCACGGCGCAGGGTCGGTCGAGTCGGAGATCGCGGCGGTGGTCGACGACCTCGTAGCCCAGCGCCGTCCAGAAGGCGAGCCCCTTGGGGTTGGCGTCGAGGACGGCGAGTCGTACGCCCATCCGGCCGTCCTCGCGGAACCGATCCTCGACCCGCTCGACGATCCGGCGGCCGTGGCCCTGCCCCTGCGCGCCCGCGTCGACCATCAGCAGCCCGATCCACGGGTCGGGATCGGCGGGGTCGGGGTGCCGGGCGAGGAGGATCACCACCCCGACGAGCCGCCCCTGGCTGCGGGCCAGCAGCACCTCGACCTCGGGATTGGCCAACTCCTCCGCCAGCGCCGCCGCCACCTGCTCGGGCCGGATGTCGTCCGGGTCGGGGAAGTCACCGCTGAGCGCCTGGAACTCGCGGTCGGAGGCGTAGAGGGCGGTGAGTTCGGTGAGGAGGGGGCCGGGGATGTCGCGGTCGGGGGTGAGGGGGAGGGGCTCCAGAAGCATGGGCGCAGGGTAGCGGGGCGGGCAAGGTGCGGGGCGGGGTGCGGGGGAGCGGGGCGGGGGAGTCGGGCGACCCAGGCGACTCGGACGTTTATCTGTTTGAAGTCTCCAGCAGTGTTCGGGATTCTGGGATCTGGGGCTATCCCTGATGTCCGCCGAAGAGTGAGAGAGCCCAGACCTGGCGTACAACCGAGACACCTTGCCGTTCCCGGAGAACCGTGTGTCCCCCGTCCCCAGCGTTCGCTGGCTGACCTGGGACGAACTCGATCCGGCCCGTCACCCCTTCGTATGGGACGAGGACGAGGAGGCCGCGCTCAGCGCGCTGATCCGGGAGTGGGTTCCCCCGGTGCTCTCCGGCATGGACGGCTGGTGGCAAGGCGAGAGCTGGTGTGCCCACCAGGTGGACGCGATCATCCGGGAGCGCTACGGGAGTTGGGCTCGCGGATGGAATTGGTGCTATCGGCACGGCGGGGTCATCGGCAGTTGGGTCACCGGGGCAGAGTCGGTGACGACCCCTGACGAGACCGCGGCCCGCGCCGTCGCCGCCCTGCTGGAGTGGCGGGAGTGGCTGGAGCGACTGGCGGAGACCTTCGAGGAGTTGGCCCCGTCCCCCGAAGCCTCCCCCGAGGAACGCAGCTGGCATCTGGAACGGGCCTCGGTCCGGCTCGTGACGCGCGTCCTGGACTCCGGCGCGGAGGGCGGCTGGCAGGGGATGGCCGCGCTGACGATGACGTGGTTCCTCATCAGCACCGGCTTGGACCCGGCCGAGGCCGAGCGGGCGGTGGAGACCGCGATCGGCGGCCGCTTCAAGAGCTGGACGGACCCCGGAAGCATGCTGATCGACTCGGTCGGCGAGGACCTGGCAGTCGCCCTGACCGGCCGACTCCCGTATCAGGACCACCGCGAGCGGGCGACACTGGAGGAGTTCCACGACCGGGCGTTCCCTGGCCGGGGGCTCTCCGGCCGGGGGTCCCATGACCGCCGCCGCTGACAGCCTGGCTGTCTGGCGAGGGGTGCGCCGGGAGGTCGACTGGCATCGCGCACCGACACTGGACCGAGGGCTCCCCGGACGCGACGGCTTCCGCGCCTGGTGCGCGGGTCCGGTCCGCCGACGGGACCCCGTCCGCGCCGAACGCCTCCTCCGCGCCCATGCCTTGACCCTGGCCGACGCCGCCTGCCGCGCCCCGCTCGACTTCGCCCTGCTGACCGGCTGGCAAGGCGAGGTGCTGGGACGGGCGAGGCCCGGGTTCCGCACGGGTGATGCCTACGCCAAGGCCGGCCGCGAGCGCTACGGCCTGACCCCGCACACCCGGGCCGACTTCGCCGCCTGTCTGCGCGAGGCGACCGACCCGAGCCTCCCGCTCGCGGCGCGCGCGGCCCGTGCGTACCTCGACGTGGCCTTCTTCCATCCCTTCGAGGACGGCAACGCCCGAGCGGCCCTGCTCACCCTGGTCCACGTCCTGGCCCGCGAGGACGTCGTCCTTCCCGAGGTCGGCCCCCTCTGCATCACCCGCTACCCGGACGACCCGGCGGGAGCGGCCGACCTGGCCACCCTGATCGACGTACTCAACCGCCGCCGCGGCAGCTCTTCAGAGCTCGAACCAGACGTGTTTGCCGCCCCGGCCGGACGAATCCGAGGGATGCGATGTCCCGACGCCCCAGTCCTGCGCCATCGTCTCGACGAGGAGTAGGCCTCGTCCGTGCTCTCGTCCCGGATCGGTCGCGGGCAGCTGGGGAGACCCCGGTTCGTCGTCGTACACGCGGACGCGGATGCGGTCGCGACGCACGACGGCTTCGAGGCGGACGGCGAGCGAGGTGGTGTGCAGGTTGACGTTCGTCACGAGCTCGGAGACCAACAGGCGGGCAGCATCGCTGAGTTCGGGGTGCCCGGTGGCCTGGAGGAGGAGGGCGACGGTATCCCGGCAGATCTTGGGGCTGGAGGGGGAGTTGGGGGCGCGGAGGCGGTAGATCTGCGGAGGTGTGAACGGGGCGTTCATGTCTTCAACTCCATGACCTCGTTGGAATGTTGTACGCGACGCCACCGTGGCCTGGCCGCCTCTCGGGGCTGCTGCTCTGCGGGTTTACTGGCGTTTGGTGCGCGATGAGAAGAACGGTACGGCACAGGTATGTGACGTCGCATACCTGAGACGGATAATCCACTCGTGTGGGTGGAACGCCGACCAGAAGGGGAACGGATGCCTCCCAGGAACAGTCCGACGGCTCGACAGGCGCGGTTGGGAGCAGAGCTGCGCAAGCTGCGTGAGGCGGCGGGGTTGTCCACCACGGAGGCAGGCACGCTGCTCGGTGGCAACCAGGCGCAGATCAGCCACATCGAAGCGGGCCGCTGGGGTGTCAGCGCAGCACGCGTACGGCAGCTGGCCGTGCATTACGAAGCGGCGAACCTTGAACTGGTGGATGCGCTCTGCTCGATGGCCGAGGAGCGGGGCAGGGGGTGGTGGGACGAGTACCGGGAGACTCTCGCCCCGGGATTCCTCGACGTCGCCGAGCTCGAACATCGAGCTACGTTCCTGCGTTCCCTGCAGACGGTGACGCTCCCAGGGCTCCTGCAGACCGCGGACTATGTACGGGCGATTCACAGCAGTCGAATCCCCGCGCTCTCCGCCGAGGCGGTGGACCTGCGGGTCGAGTTCCGGGTGCGGCGAAGCCAGGTCCTCGAACGTGACGATCCGCCTCCGTTCGAGGCGTTCGTCCATGAAGCCGCGCTGCGGATGCGGTACGGAGGCCGCAAGGTCACGCAGGCGCAACTCGGGCACTTGCGTGCGGTCTCGGAGCGGTCCGCCGTGACCGTGCGAGTAATCCCCTTTGCCTACGAGGGGTTCATCGAGGCGACCCAGCCGGTGCTCTACGCAGGCGGCCCGTTGAAGGAGTTGGACACGGTCCGTCTCGACAGCGCCATGGGCGGCCGTATCGTGCACGCCGAAGCGGGACTCGACAAGTACCGGGCACAGTTCGAACTGGCTGACCGCGCCGCGCTCGATGTCGAGGGCTCCCGTCGGCTGATCCGCGACATCGAGAGAGAGCTATGAGCGCTGCACCCGTACCGATACGTCGGACCGGTCACTGGCAGAAGTCGTCCTTCTCCGGAGTCGACGGCGAAGACTGCATCGAAGTCGCGGACGCCGACCCCCGCCTCCTCCTCCGGGAGAGCGACGCCCCCACCACCGTGCTCGCAGTGCCCCCGCTGAGCCTGCTGGCCCTGATACGTCAGGTGAGAACGCCCAGTTCCGCCTCGATCAGCCCACGAGCCTCCCGCCCGTAGACCGCCGACCGCTCCAGCAGCGCGAACGCCTTCTCGTAGGTGGCGACTTCACGCTCGTCCTTGACGTCGAGCCCCGCCGAGAAGGTCTCGACATGGACGTGACGTCCGTCGAAGATCGTGAAGGAGTGTCCGGGGTAGAGAGCGAGTTC
The DNA here is from genome assembly GCF_053592635.1 of Streptomyces sp. NPDC002623. Taxonomy (NCBI): domain Bacteria; kingdom Bacillati; phylum Actinomycetota; class Actinomycetes; order Kitasatosporales; family Streptomycetaceae; genus Streptomyces; species Streptomyces sp. NPDC002623. The sequence goes on from NZ_JBSFWB010000007.1 coordinate 114,806, forward strand.
CGCCCGCGCCGGGATGACGCCCAGCTTCAGCCCCGGCAGTTCGAGCGTGTCGAGGAGGTGGGCCAGCTGGCCGCGCATCACCTCGGTGCCGCCCAGATTCGTGCGCAGGGCCTGCTCGCTGAGCAGTACGTGATAGGTACGGCCACCCTGCCCGATGAACTGAGCGCGCGCCGCACGCCGAGCGACCCCCGCTTCGACGTCGTCGGGGATCTCATGGAAGTCGACCACTCTCCGGAAGACGGCCCTGGCGTAGTCCTCGGTCTGGAGGTTGCCCCAAATGACGTTGTTGCAGTAGTGACGCGAGTCCCGCGTTCCACGCACCAGCTCCAGAAACTTGTCCTGGACCGGCCCAGTTCCCTCGCGGAGGTAGTCGTCCCATGTCTGGTGAGTGTGCTTGGGCTGAGTCATGCGGGGAGCTTTCCACCGCTCCGCCGGCCACGAACCTTAAACCCCTGCAAGTACGCGCAAGTTCAGTGCGTTCGCCCGCCTGGAGCGTGCAAGCTCAGTGGAAGAGATCGACAACCCTCGACACGGAGGAAGCCATGGCTCTGCATCTGCTGGGCAAGGACCCCGAATCACCGGAGGGTAAGTCCCCGACGGTGTACTACGACGACGCCACGGACAACTATCTGGTTCAGGGCTGGAAGGTCCTGGACGTCGACCGGCTGTCGGAGCTCGACCTTCCCGAGTACGAGACCGTCGTCGAGATTCCCAAGCGAATGGTGCAGTTCTTCCCGGAGGTGAACGGTGGCGGCGCCGGCGTTTGACGAGTTGTTTCGGCTGGCCAAGAGATCCGCGGTACACCTGGAGATGCGGGACGGCTATATGCAGTCCGATCCGGAGTATGTCGCATGGCGGAACGGCTCTCGCGGTACATCGCGTTACCTCGACCAGGTGACGAGCCCGTGGCTCGCACTGATGCGTGACACTACCGGCCGAGGTGTCACAATCCGCCGGGCACGTATCGTCTCCGAGCCGGTGACGGACTACATCCGTTTCGAGCATCACGTGACGACGGGCAATGTCGCGGCGGGGGAGCAAGTGCGTTGGCTAGCTCGCCGACGGGCGTCGGATATCGCGCTGCCCGGCAACGATTTCTGGTTGTTCGACGACAGTCTCGTCGTGTTCCTGCACTTCACCGGGGACGGAGAGCTCTCCCCGGACGGAGACGAAGAGCGTACTGCCGATCCGGCGGTGGTCCGATTGTGCTCGACTGCCTTCGAATCAGTGTGGGAGCGTGCTGTCCCACATGAGGAATTCGAAGTGACCTGAGCTGATTTGACGGGATCATCGCATTGACCGCGTCACCGGCCTCGGCCGTCCAGGAAGCACGCAAGACCCTGGGCAAGAGACTCCGGGAGATTCGCCAGGCGGCAGGGTTCGCCACGGCACGGGCGTTCGCTGCCCGTGCCGGTTGGCATGAGTCGAAGTCCTCCAGGATCGAGAACGGCGTAACACTCCCCTCGGAGGAGGACATCATCGTCTGGGCTCAGACGTGCGGCAGGGAGGACCAAGTCGCCGATCTGATCGCTACTGCGCGCGGCATAGAGGAGATGTACGTCGACTGGCGTCGACTGGAGCGTGCGGGCCTGAAGCATGTGCAGGATTCTGTTCTGCCGCTGTATGAGAGAACGCAACGGTTCCGTTTCTATCAGTCATGGGTTGTTCCAGGGTTGCTTCAGACACCCGACTACGCTCGGGCTGTGCTTGAGACGGTTGCGTCAATTCGTGACGCTCCGGGGAGCGTTGCGGACGCTGTCGCTGCACGAATGGCGAGGCAGCGCATCCTTCATACCGCCGGCCGTCGTTTTGCATTCCTCGTCGAAGAGTGGGTTCTGCGCACGGTCGTGGGAGACGCCGAAGTCATGGCGGCCCAGCTAGGGCAGCTCATCACCCGGGCGTCGCTACCTTCGGTGAGCCTGGGAGTCATTCCTATGGGCAGGCCCCGTGGGCATGCCTGGCCGACCGAAGCGTTCTCGGTTTTCGATGATGAGAGGGTAGCTGTCGAACTTGTCAGCGCACATCTCAATCTGAGACAGCCTGATGGAATCGCTGACTACGCACGTACCTTCGCTGAGCTGGCAGGCATTTCCGTCTACGGGGAGCATGCAAGGAAATTGATTATCTCTGCCCTTGACGCGCTCGGGTGACCTGGATTCCCCAGGATCATTCGCCTGCAAGCTCGTGCAAGACCGTGGACTCGTAGGTTTCCTGCTTCTTACGGTCGTTGCATCGACCACAGCAGTTGGGGAGGCACCCATGGAGACCCAGAAGCCGAAGGGCTATTGCCTGGCTGACCCTCCGGCGGAGCCCTCCGCCGAGCCGGGCTGTGCCGTGTGTCTGTCCCTCGGTGTCGCGAGACAGAACGCACGCTCCAGCGGTGACTTCAGCGCCGTTTCGGATCGCAACGTCGAACTGCGCGCGCACCACGCCGAGGCCCACTGATGGACATGCAGACCTGGCGGCTGCGGCCGATGGTCACCCATTCCGGGTCGCCGTTCGTGCACGTGGGCGTGGTCCCCGTCGAGCACATCGAGCGAATAGCGGAAGCGCTGCGTGCTGCGGGCGCGTCGGCGCATCAGGAGCGCGACTCTCGATCCGGGTAGCGCACGTACCCCTTACCCCTTCCTCCTTTGGACTCCCGCCTCTGAGGGGCGGCGGCGGTCGCGCATGCGGGCGTGGTCGTGTCAGGTGATCAGGAAGGTGCAGTGGTGCGAATGCTGGACGGAAGTGATCTGTACGCGCTCGACATCAGCGGGGCCTCGTTCGTGAAGGCGTGCGGTGGTCCCTGCTCCGAGGGATGCGTGACCTTGGCCCGGATCGGTGACGGTTCCTGGGCTCTCGGGGACAGCAAGCGGCCGGACGCGACGCCGCTGCGGTTCACGACGGAGGAACTGGACGCCGCCGGCATCGACCTGGCGCGGTTCGGACTGTCTGTCTGACGTTCCTCCCGCCTCCAGCCTCACGAGTCCTCGTCGTCGGCCCTGCCCGCTCCCTGTTCCTTCGCCGGGCGGGGCCGGCCCCTCTAACTCCACGGGACTACCGGTGCATCATCACGGCTACCTCTGGACCGGCCCCAAACAGCGCTTCGACCAGGAAGCGTTGCGTCGGCCCCCGCATCCCGAGCCGCCCCCGGTCGGCAGCAGGCCCGAACTGATCCAGCGGTACCGGGAGGTGGCCGCAGAGTTCCCCACCTCTGATCTTCCTCCGCTGGAAACGGCGCTCTGGCTGATGAAACCGGGCTCGCTCGTCCGGGGGACCTGGGCGGAGCCGAAGGAAGCGGCGGGCTGGCTCGGGGAGCGGCTTGCCGAGTACGCGCCCCGGTTCGCCGCCGAGGGCGACTGCGACGCCGTCCGCCTCGCTCGCGCTGTCGACTCGGCCGCAGCGCAACTGGCGTGCGGCGGTGATGTGTCGTGCGGCTTCTATCTCGAACGCCCCGCGTATCTGTCCCTCGCGGTGGTCACCTGCTCGCCGAACCGCACGGTTCCTCAACTGCCCTGCCCTACAGCTGTAGGGAGATGAACGTGAGTGAGGCCCCCGAGACGCACCGAGGCCCGGCCGGGGGAACCGGTCGGGCCTCGGTGTCTGCAGCTCAGAGCGTCAGGGTGCTGAAGTCGCTCAGACGTTGACGCCGAAGTCCTGGGCGATGCCGGCGAGGCCGGAGGCGTAGCCCTGGCCGACTGCGCGGAACTTCCACTCCGCGCCGTTGCGGTAGAGCTCGCCGAAGACCATCGCCGTCTCGGTCGCCGCGTCCTCCGAGAGGTCGTAGCGGGCGATCTCCGTGCCGCCGGCCTGGTTCACGATGCGGATGTACGCATTGCGGACCTGGCCGAAGTTCTGCGAGCGGTTCTCCGCGTCGTAGATCGAGACCGGGAAGACGATCTTGTCGATGTCGGCCGGGAGGCCGGCCAGGTTGACGTTGATCGCCTCGTCGTCGCCCGCGCCCTCGCCGGTGCGGTTGTCGCCGGTGTGGACGATGGTCTGGTCCGGCGTCTGCTTGTTGTTGAAGAAGATGAAGTGGGCGTCCGAGTACACCTTGCCCTCGGGGTTGACCGCGATCGCCGAGGCGTCGAGGTCGAATTCCGTGCCGGTGGTGGTGCGAACGTCCCAGCCGAGGCCCACGGTGACGGCGGTCAGGCCCGGAGCCTCCTTGGTGAGCGAGACGTTGCCACCCTTGGACAGGCTTACAGCCATGGTTGGGAGTCCTTCCCTCGTTGTGTACGGCTTCGCGCGGGTACGAAGCTACAGCTATCCCTATGAACGCAGCGAAGGGTGCCCAAGGTTCCCCGCGACTCCCCGTTTCTTTACTTTCTTTACCAAGGGATATTCGCGTGACGCGGGGGCGGGCGGAGCGGGAACATGGTGGGCATGTCTGGTCCCTATGTCGTCCGCGGCTCCGTCTCCCTCCCCGAGGCCGAGCTCATGTGGCGTTTCTCGCGGTCTTCGGGGCCGGGTGGGCAGCACGTCAACACCAGCGACTCGCAGGTGGAGCTCCGTTTCGACCTCGCCCGCACCGAGGCGCTGCCCGAGGTGTGGAAGGCGCGGGCGCTCCAGAAGCTGGCCGGGCGGCTCGTCGACGGCGTCGTCACCGTCCGCGCCTCCGAGCACCGTTCCCAGTGGCGCAACCGTGAGACCGCCGCCGTACGCCTCGCCGCGCTCCTCGCCGAGGCCACCGCCCCGCCGCCCAAGCCGCGTCGGCCGACCCGGATCCCGCGCGGGATCAACGAGCGCCGGCTGCGGGAGAAGAAGCAGCGGTCGGAGACCAAGCGGGGGCGGGGGAGGAGCGGCGGCGGCAGCGACTGGGGGTGAGCCCCGGAGCCCCGGAGGGCTAGGAAGGCTCCAGGGAGAGGACGCCCACCGTCTCGCCCTCGCTCTTCTCGCCGTTCTTCCGGAATCCCAGCCCCAGATAGAAGTCCGCCGGACCGTTCTCGCCCTCGTGCCAGGTCACGTACATCTCCCTGGTTCCCCGGCGGCGCAGTTCCGCGGCGACGGACTCCACGGCGAAACGGCCGTACCCGCGGCCCTGCTCGTCCGCGGCGATGTTCAGCCGCCACAGTCCGGAGCGGATCAGTCGGCCCTTCCCGTCCCCGTCCCTGTCCCCGTCCCTGTCTCCGTTCCCCGTCCAGTCGATGTCCAGGAACGCCATCAGGAAGCCCACGGGCCGCTCGCCGTCCATGATCAGGCGGGGCCAGGCGACGCCGGCGGGGTGGACGTAGGCCTCCGCGAGGGACTGCATGACCGGTGAGACCGCGAACTCCTGGTCGGGGCGGACGCGAATGCCGGTCGCGGCCTCGAAATTCCGGGGGGTTATTTCCTCCAGGCGGAGTGTTGAACGCGTCATGCGGGCACCCTAGGTGCACCCCGCACGGGCGGCCACGGAATTTCCGGCGTCACCCCAACTGCCGGTAACGGCCCCGGAAATAGACCAGCGGGCCGCCGTCCGCACTCGGTGCCGACGCGGTCAGCACGCGGCCGATGACGAGGGTGTGGTCGCCCGCCGGAACGGTCCGTTCCGTGCGGCATTCCAGGGTCGCCAGGGCCCCGCCGACCAGGGGCGCGCCGGAGGCCTCGCCGCGGACGTACGGGATGTCCTCGAAGAGCAGGCGGTCGCTGATGCGGCCCTTCATGGCGAAGCGGCCGGCGATGTGCCGCTGGCTCTCGGAGAGCACCGACACGGCCCACAGGGGCTGTTCGTCGAGCAGGTCGTCCATGCGGGAGCCTGTGCGCAGGCTGACCAGGACCAGCGGCGGGTCCAGGGAGACCGACACGAAGGCCGTCGCCGTCATGCCGACGTCCTCGCCGTCCGGCGCGCGGGGGTCGTCCGGGTCCAGGGAGGGTTCCCGGGCGGTCACCAGGACCACGCCGTCGGCGAGCCGGGACATGGCGGCGCGGAACTCGTCGTTGCTCACCCCCTCAGCATGACTGGGGGGAGTCTTCGGTACGGTCCTGGATACGGTCTCGAGCGCGTCTGAGGGCACGTCGGGAACGCTAGTGTCCGTCCGGGGCCCGCCGCATCGGACCTCAGCCCGACCTTCGGCCGGGTAAGGTCCTAGGACCGCGGACCGACCTTTCCCCATGGATGTTCCGCTCTCCATGAGCTCTCCCTGAACCATCCATGAGCTCTCCATGGACGTTCCTGTCCGTGTTTAGGAAACACACAGGAAAACGCGGAAACTCCACTCAAATGTTCATGTTCATCTGTGACTTGAGTCACAAGTCGGACTAATTGTTGACCCTGTGTACCGAGTGAGCAGCGCGCTGTGATTCAGTGGCGGAGGCGTCACAACGAGACACACACCGACAACAGAGCACCAGAAACGACGTTACGCCGAAGACAACCCTTGATTCGCTGCGAAGTCTCGGGGGGAGGGCGAAACTATATGGAGACCGAGTCGGAGCCGTACGTCCGTCTTGCGTCCCTGCGACAGCTGCACCAGGTCATGGCCGACATGAACACGGCCCGCAGCCTGGCGGACACCTTGCAGACGGTCGCCGACGGCGTGGTCACGGCACTCGGGTACGAACTGGCGTGCGTCAATCTCGTGCGCCCCGACGGCGATCTCGTGGTCGCCGCTTTCTCCGGCAATCCGGCCGCCGAGGCGCTCATCACCGGCCGGGTCGGCTCGCGCGACTCCTGGGACCGACGCCTGGGCATGGGCGAGACCTGGGGCGACCTGATCTTCATACCCCACACCGAGGGCTGGATCCTCGACGACGACGACGTCCCGCAGTGGTACACCGACGGGCCCGCGCCGCGCTTCGAGGACGAATGGCACCCCTCGGACCGGCTCTTCGCGCCCATGTACACGCCCGCGCCCCCGGGCAGCGGCGGCCCGTGCGGCGAGCTGATCGGCGTGCTGTCCGTGGACCGGCCGCGCAACGGCCGACGGCCCGGCGCGTGGGGCCGTGAAGCGCTGCAGATGTACACGTTCCAGGCCGCCATCGCCATCAGCAACGCACGTCTACGCGCGAATATGCAGCGGGCACTGGTCAGACTCGAACGCGAGCAGCAGGCCCTGCGCGCCAGTGAGGAAAGCTTCCGGCAGGCCTTCGAGTACGCCCCCTCCGGCATGGCGATAGCCGAGATGGGCGGCGACCAGCACGGGCGGATACTCCGGACCAACGACGCGCTCTGCCGGCTGCTGGGCCGTCCCGCCTCCGCGATGCGCCGCTACGCGTTCTCCGACCTCGTCCACCCCGAGGACATAGGCACCCTGCTCCGCACCTCCGCCGAGGGCGGCCGCGCCGAACTGCGACTGGGCCGCCGGGACGGCACCTACGTCTGGGTGAGCCTGCGCAACTCCGTCGTCGCCGACGCGGCCGACGGGCCCCGCTTCCTCCTCACCCACGTCGAGGACATAGAGGACCGCAAGCGCCGCGAGCTCCAGCTCGCCCACCGCGCCTCGCACGACTCCCTCACCGGCCTGCCGAACTCCGCCGAACTGCGCTCGCGCCTGGCCGCCCGGCTCTGTCAGCGCCCGCAGTCCACCCACCCCGCGGCCGTCGACGCCATGGACACGGCCTACGGCCACGCCGCCTTCGACGCCAACGGCCACGGCTTCGACTACCGGCCCGGCGGGCCCGAGTCCTTCGACGGCTACGACCACCATGTGCACACCGCCGCCCCCGAAGAGGGCGTCGACGACGGCGCGAAGGGGCTCGCGGTCCTCTTCTGCGACCTCGACGGCTTCAAGTCGATCAACGACCGGTTCGGGCACAACGCGGGCGACGCGGTCCTCATCGAGGTCGCCCGCCGGCTCTCCCGCCAGGTCCGGGACGGCGACACGGTCGCCCGGCTCGGCGGCGACGAGTTCGTGATCCTCGCCGACGGCCTCGGCCGCGCCGACGCCGCCGACCTCGCCGTACGTCTGCGCAACGAGATCATCCAGCCGATCCGCGCCGAGGGCCGGGCCGTGCGGGTGGGGGCCAGCTTCGGCATCGGCTGGGCGCATTGCGGGATGACCGCGGACGAAGTGTTGAAGTCCGCCGACGAACGGATGTACGTCGAGAAACGATCTCGTCCCAAACAGCACAGACGCGCGGGATGAGTCCCAGGTCAGCCGCAGTGTGGGAGCCGAGTCACCTGTTTGGGGCAGCGAGAGCGGGTAGGCTCGCCCTTCTGAACCGCCATTCTGAACCCGCATTGCATCAGCCCCGCACCTGTTGAGGAGTACGAAGGGATGACGCCCGGCAATAACGGCGCGAGCACGCCCGAGGACGACGACCCGTTCGGCTACCTCTACGCCGACGGCCAGGCCAACGGCGCGCAGCCGCCCTCCGGCGGTGGCTACGGCTACCCGAACTCGGTCAGCCGGGTGCGTGCGGTCGGCGAGCGCAAGTACGGACAGCAGCAGCCGCAGCAGCAGACCGCGCAGTACGGACAGCCGCCGACGGTCCCGCAGCAGCAGGGCGGGTACGGCCAGCCGAACGCGAACTACGGGGCGCCCGAGAACTTCGGCGGGCCCCCCACGGGCCGGCAGCAGCCGACGCCCGCCGGCGGCGGTCGCGGCCGTGGACCCAACACCAAGGGCCTGCTGATCGGCGCGGTCGCGGTGGTCGCCGCCGTCGTGATCGGCATCGCGGTGGCCATGGCCAACGGCGACTCCGACACCGGCGACAACGACAGCGCCGGCGGCCAGACCTCCTCCGCCCCCTCGGCCTCCGAGAGCGCCTCGCCCAGCGCGTCGTCCACCGGCGAGGAGGAGGCAGCCGAACTGCCGACGGTCGACGCGAAGGCGCTGAACCTCGGCGGCGCGGCCGCGCTGGCCTCGGACGTCGAGGGCGCGGACGCGGCCGGCGGCACCTACGTCGGCAACCTCAACCAGGTCGGCAACTCCGTCACCTGGACGGTCAACGGCATCCCGTCGAAGGGCACTTACACCCTGTTCGCGCACTACAGCGCGGCCGGCGAAGACCAGTCGATGACGCTCACGGTCAACGGCAAGACCTTCGGCAGCAAGCTCAATCTGGGCAACTTCGCCCATGCCGCGGACGGCGACTTCGCCAAGGGCTGGACGAAGACCTACTCGTGGCCCACGCTCACCAAGGGCACCAACACGATCTCGATCTCCTGCCAGGACGGCGACAAGTGCAACGTCCTGCTCGACCAGCTGTATCTGAAGGCGGGTCAGGTCAAGAACTGAGCCGTCGGGTTCAGGCCGCCGTGGCCTCGCCCGTCACCCTGATCCGGCCGAGCAGTTCCTCGTAGCCGGCGCGGTCGAACTCGCCCGCTGCCGGGGCGAGTACGGTCGCCGCGGAGAGGGCCAGCGCGCGGGCCAGGCGGTCCGGCCACGGCAGACGTTCGACCAGGCCGGAGAGCAGGCCCGCCGAGGCCGAGTCCCCGGCCCCCGTCGGGTTGCCGTGGATCCGGGCGGGCGGGACGGCCCGCCAGCGGCCCTCCGGGGTCGCCGCGACCAGCCCCTCGGCCCCGAACGAGGCCACCACGGACTGCGCGCCGCGCCGACGGGCGTCCTGAGTGGCGCGCAACGGCTCGTGCGAGCCGGTGAGTTCGGCCAGTTCGTCGGCGTTGGGCTTGACGATGTCCGGGCGGGCGGCGATCCCCCGGCGCAGCGGCTCCCCGCTCGCGTCCAGCAGTACGGGTGTCCCCGCGGCCCGTGCCGTGCGCACCAGCCCCGCGTACGCGCCCACCGGCACCCCCGGCGGCAGGCTGCCGCACAGGGCCACCGCGTCGGCGTCGGCGACCAGCACCTCGTACGCCTCCTGGAAGGCGGACCACTCGGCCGGTGCGATGACCGGGCCGGGTTCGTTGAGCTGGGTCGTGTCCCCGGTGCGGGCGTCGACGACGGCGACCGTGCGGCGGGTGGCCCCGGCGACCGGCACGAGCGCGTCCACCACCCCTGCCGTGCGGGTGAGTTGATCCTGTACGACCCGGCCGGTTGCGCCGCCCGCGAAGCCGGTGACCGTCACCTCGTGGCCGAGGGCGGCGAGCACCCGGGCGACGTTCAGCCCCTTCCCGCCGGGCCGTTCCGTCACGTCCGTCACCCGGTGCGAGGTGTGGGGCCGCAGCGACGGTATGCGATAGGTGATGTCGAGAGCGGTGTTGAGCGTGACGGTGAGGATCACTGGGCCGACCTCCCTCGACTGCCGGCGTTCGCCGTGCGTTTGCGTGCGTCCGGTTGCGTGCCGGCGCGCTTCCGTACTTCTGGAGGCCTGATCATGCCAAAAGGACGGTGGCCGGCCCAGTCCTCGGGTCAGCCACCGTCCCTGTGTGGACGGACGTTTCAGGCCAGTTGGGGATCCACCACCCAATCCCCCTTGCGCATCACGCCCTTGAGCTCGAAGTTCTCGTCCAGCAGGACCAGGTCGGCGTCCTTGCCGGGTTCCAGGGAGCCGATCCGGTCGTCCATGCCCAGCAGACGGGCCGGGTTGGCGGACAGGGCCGCGACCACGTCCTCCACCGGGAGCCGGTCGATCGTCACCGCCCGCTGGAAGGCGCGGTCCTGGGTGAGGGTGGAGCCCGCGATCGAGCCGCCCTCCACCAGCCGGGCCACCCCCTCGCTGACCTCGACCTCCAGCGGGCCGAGCCGATAGCGGCCGTCGCCGAAACCGGCCGCGTCCATCGCGTCGGTGATGAACGCGACCCGGCCCGCGCCCGCGTGACGGAACGCCAGCTCCAGGGCGGCGGGGTGGACGTGCGTGCCGTCGTTGATCAGCTCGACCGTCACCCGCTCGTCCTCCAGCAGGGCGGCGATGGGGCCGGGGGCGCGGTGGCCGAGTGACGGCATCGCGTTGAAGAGGTGGGTGGCGACGGTGGCTCCGGCCTCGATGGCCTGAACCGTCTGCTCGTACGTCGCGTCCGTGTGCCCGACGGCGGCGATCACGCCGTGCTCGGCGAGCAGCCGTACGGAGTCCAGGCCGCCGGGGAGCTCCGTCGCCAGGGTGACCATCTTCGCCCGGCCGCGCGCCGCGTCGATCAGCTTGCGCACCTCCGCCGGATCCGGGTCGCGCAGCAGCGCCTCGGAGTGCGCGCCCTTGCGGCACGGCGAGATGAAGGGGCCCTCGAAGTGGATGCCGGCCAGGTCGCCCTGCTCGGCCAGCTCGCTCAGCAGACCGGCCTGGCGGACGAGGACGTCCATGTCGTCGGTGACGGTCGAGGCGACGACGGTGGTGGTGCCGTGCAGCCGGTGGGTGTGGATGGCCTTCTGGACGTCCTCGGCCGTCCCGGAGAAGGAGGCTCCGCCGCCGCCGTGGTTGTGCAGGTCGATGAAGCCGGGGACCAGCCAGTGGCCGGACACGTCGAGTTCGTGTCCGCCACGGGCGGCTTCGGCGGTGATTTTGGTGCCGCTGATCGTTACGCGGCCGTCGGGGATCGTGCCCGTGGGGAGTACCACCCTTGCGCCGGTCAGTACCTGCGGGTGCGTCGTGGCTTTTTGCGCAGTTCCCCGCGTCCCTAGAGGGGTGGCCATCAGGGTGTTACCTCCATACCGTCGGTTGATTTGAGAAGGTCCCAGGCCAGGAGGCCTGCGCCCAGGCAGCCGGCGCTGTCGCCCAGGGCTGCCGGGACCGTCTCCGGGAGTTTTTGGAAGGTCACCCGTCGGCGGAGTGCTTCGCGTAGTGGTGTGAACAAGGTTTCCCCCGCCTCCGCCAGGCCGCCACCGATGACGAGGACGCGTGGGTCCAGCAGGGTGAGAGCGGTGACCAGGCCGTCGGCGAGGGCGTCCACGGCCCCCTGCCAGACCCGGACGGCGTTCGGGTCGCCGGACACGACGGCCTTCGCGCAGTCCGCGGCGTCCGCCTTCGGGTCTCCGCAGGCCGCCGCCCAGGCCTCGCTCACCGCGGCGGCCGACGCGAACCGCTCCAGACAGCCGTGCTGCCCGCAGGGACACGGGGTCCCGCCGGGCCGTACGACGATGTGGCCGATCTCGCCCGCGAAGCCGTGCGCGCCCGCCTCCACCCGGCCTTCGACGCCGATCGCGCCCGCGATGCCGGTGCCCAGGGCCACGAACAGGAACCGGTCCGCGCCGCGGCCCGCGCCGATCCGGCCCTCGGCGAGGCCGCCGGTGCGCACATCGTGGCCGAGGGCGACCGGGATGCCGAGCCTGGCGGCGAGCAGCTCGCGCAGGGGTATGTTCCGCCAGCCCAGGTTGGCCGCGTAGGCGGCGACGCCGTTCGCCTCGTCGACGATGCCGGGGACGGCGAGGCCGGCGGCCGACGCGGGCTCGCCGAACTCCTCGACGCCGTGTTCGTGCAGGTCGGCGGCGAAGTCGAGGATGCCGGCGACCACCGCGTCGGGGCCGCGCTCACGGCCGGTGGCGCGGCGGGCCCGGTGCAGCAGCGCGCCGTCCGCGCCGACCAGGGCGGCCTTCATCCCGGTGCCGCCCACGTCCAGGGCGATGACATGTCTCACCGGAACAGTGTGGACCTAGGACCCGCGAGAGGTCTAGTCCACTTACCGGTATGGAGGTAGCGTGCGCGTCAAGACCCGCAAGAGGTCTAGTCCAATTGCGTGGTGTAGACCTTACTCCGGATAACGGATCCATTGGTATGAACATTCAGTTTGGGATTAGTGGACGAGTGATGGAGAGCGGTTCGGTGCAGCGGGCACGAAAGTCAGGAACCATCGCGGCGGCGTCCGCCCTCGGCATGGCGGCGGTCCTGGCCGGCTGCGGGCTGACCTCAGGCTCCGACGACGTCACCCTGAGACTCGTCGCCGCCGACTACGGCGACAGCAGCGCCAACAGCTCCGAGAAGTACTGGGACAAACTCGTCAAGGCGTACGAGAAGAAGCACCCCGGCGTCACCGTCGAGGTGACCGTGTACTCCTGGAACGACGTCGACGCCAAGGTCAAGGCGATGGTCGACGCGGGCGACGCCCCCGACATGGCCCAGATCGGCTCGTACGCCGACTACGCGGCCGACGACCTGCTCTACAAGGTCGGCGACGTCCTCTCCATCCCCGTCGAGGCCGACTTCGTGTCCCAGCTCGCCAACGCGGGCGATGTGCGCGGGATCCAGTACGGCATGCCGTTCGCCTCCTCCACGCGCCTGCTGTTCTACAACAAGACCCTCTTCGCGAAGGCCGGGCTCACCCCGCCGACCACCTGGGCCGAGCTGGCCAAGGACGCGAAGGCGCTCAAGGAGGAGGGCGTGAAGTACCCGTACGCCCTGCCCCTGGGCTCCGAGGAGGCGCAGGCCGAGACCCTGCAGTGGCTGCTCAGCGGCGGGGGCGGCTACTCCCAGACCGTCAGCAGCTACAGCATCGACTCCGTCGAGAACGTCGACACCTTCAACTGGCTGAAGAACGACCTGGTCGGCAAGGGCCTGACCGGGCCGGTCGCGCCCGGCAAGCTCAACCGGGCCACCGCGTTCACCGCGTTCGCCGCCGGTGAGGTGGGCATGCTCAACGGGCACCCCTCGCTGATGAAGGCGGCCGAGGCCAAGGGCGTCGAGTTCGGCATGGTGCCGATGCCCGGCCTCGACGGCCCGAGCAAGGTCTCCTTGGGCGTCGCCGACTGGATGACCGCGTTCAAGCAGAACGGGCACGGCGACCAGATCGGGGACTTCCTCGACTTCGTCTACAGCGAGGAGAACGTGCTCGACTTCTCCCGCGAGTACGACCTGCTGCCGGTCACCAACTCCGCCTCCCAGGTCATGGGCTCGGCCAAGGAGGACGCCGACCTCAAGCCGTTCCTGGAGGAACTCGCCCTCTCCGAGTCCTACCCCGTCGGGCGGACCTCCTGGGCGAAGGTCAGCGCGGAGATCAAGAAGCGGATCGGCCAGGCCGTCGCTGCGAACGGCAACCCGGCCGATGTGCTGGGCGAGCTCCAGACCACGGCCACGACCCTGGAGAGCGCCTCCGGCGAGTGAGCCGACCGGGCCGGGTGTCAGTCGTGCGCGTTACCTTGCGGGTATGGAGCAGCGAGCGGACGAGGCGGAGGACGCGGGCGGGCTGGGGGCGCTGGAGCGGCGCATCCTCGCCCTGGAGCGGCGCGGGTTCTCCGGCCCCGGCGTGAAGGAGCGGGCGATACGCGAGGAACTCGACCTGTCCCCGGTCCGCTACTACCAGCTCCTCAACGCCCTCCTCGACGACACCCGGGCCCTGGCCCACGACCCGGTCACGGTGAACAGGCTGAGAAGGGTGCGGGACACCAGGCGAGCCGATCGCTGACGCGATCGCCGGCACGTGGAGTCCGGGGCGTGGATATCGTCGCCGTATGGGCATCCACGCACCCACCACCGCAGCCGGACGCACCGCACTCGACGCGATCCTCGCCGAACCCTCCCGCACCCTCGTCGCCCTCGACTTCGACGGCACCCTCGCCCCGATCGTCGAGAACCCCGAGGACGCCCGGGCGCACCCCGACGCCGTGCCCGCGCTCGCGGCCCTCGCACCGAAGATCGCGGCCGTGGCCGTCGTCACCGGGCGGCCCGCCGAGGTCGCCGTACGGCACGGCGGGTTCGCCGGGGTGGCAGGGCTCGCGCAGCTCACCGTCCTCGGGCTCTACGGAGCCGAACGCTGGGACGCGCGCACCGGCGCCCTGAGCGCCCCCGCCCCGCACCCGGGAGTCGCCGCCGTCCGCGCCGAGCTCCCGCGGGTCCTGGCGGCGGCCGGGGACCTGCCGGGCGTGTGGGTGGAGGAGAAGGCCGGCCAGGCCGTCGCCGTCCACACGCGTCGCGCCGCCGATCCCCAAGCCGCGTTCGAAGCGCTGCGCGCGCCCCTCGGCGACCTCGCGGTCCGGCACGGACTGATCGTCGAGCCCGGCCGGATGGTCCTGGAGCTGCGCCCGCCGGGCATGGACAAGGGCATGGCCCTGCTGGAGCACGTCCGCGAGACCGGCGCGCGGAGCGTCCTGTACGCCGGTGACGACCTCGGCGACCTGCCCGCCTTCGCCGCCGTCGAGCGACTGCGCGCCGACGGCGTCCCCGGGCTGCTGGTGTGCAGCGGCAGTACCGAGGTCGGCGAACTCGCGGAGCGCGCGGACCTCGTCGTCGACGGGCCCGCCGGGGTCGTGGCGCTGCTGCGGGAGCTGGCCGCTCAGCTCGGCTGAACCCCGGGAGCCTCCCGCAGGGCGTTCAGCTGGTCCAGGAACCACTGGGCCGGGGGGAGCGCGGTCGCCGCCGCGGACAGCCGCTTCGTGCGCTCGGCCCGCTCCTCCGGTTTCATGGTCAGCCCTTCGTACAGGGCCCGTGCGGTCTCCAGGACGTCGTACGGGTTGACGACGAGCGCGTCCTCGCCCAGTTCCCAGTACGCCCCCGCCTCCCGGGACAGCACCAGGGCGCAGCCCTCGTCGGAGACGACCGGGACCTCCTTGGCGACCAGGTTCATGCCGTCGCGGATGGGGTTGACCAGGGCGACGTCCGCGAGGCGGTAGGCGGCGAGGGAGCGGGCGAAGTCGTCCTTGAGGTTCAGCAGGACCGGCGTCCAGCCGGGCGTGCCGTACGCGGAGTTGATCTCGTCCGTCAGACGCTGCACCTCGGCCATGTAGTCCCGGTAGACGGCGAGGTCCTGGCGGGAGGGGTAGGCGAACGCCACGTGGACGACCCGCTCGCGCCATTCCGGGTGGTCGTCGAGCAGCTGCCGGTAGGCCAGCAGCCCGCGCACGATGTTCTTGGACAGCTCGGTGCGGTCGACGCGGACGATCGCCTTCCGGTCCGTGCCGCCGATCTCCTCGCGCAGGGCGGCGATCCGTTCCTCGACGTCCGCCCGGTGCGAGCGCTCCCGCAGGAAGTCGGCGTCGGCCCCGAGGCCGTGCACGCCGACCTGCGTCTTCCCCGGCCCGCCGGCGTACTCCGCGCAGCACGCGGTGAACGCGTCCGCCCAGCGGTGGGTCAGGAAGCCCAGGCGGTCCGCGCCGAGCATGCCGCTCAGCAGCTGTTCGCGGATGTCCGCGGGCAGCAGGCCGAAGTAGTCCGAGGGGGCCCACGGCGTGTGGGAGAAGTGCGCGATCCGCAGGTCGGGGCGGAGTGCGCGGAGCATCCCCGGGACCAGACACAGGTGGTAGTCCTGGACGAGGACGGCCGCGCCGTCCGCCGCCTCCTCCGCCAGGGCCTGCGCGAACGCGTGGTTGTACGTCTCGTACGAGGCCCACTGGCGGCGGAACTCCGCGTCGAAGACCGGTTCCAGCGGGGTCTGGTAGAGCAGGTGGTGGACGAACCACAGGACCGAGTTGGCGATGCCGTTGTACGCGTCGGCGTGCACATCGGCCGGGATGGGCAGCATGCGCACGCCCTCCTCGCCGACCCCGCGCCGGACCGCCTCCCGGTCGCCGTCGGACAACGCCGAGCACACCCACAGCGCGCCCGCGTCCGGCCCGATGGCCGACAGGCCGGAGACCAGCCCGCCGCCGCCGCGTTTCGCGCGCAGCGAGCCGCCCTCGTCGACCGTGTACGAGACCGGGCCGCGGTTGGACGCGACCAGGACCTGAGCAGCTCCACCGGTGGTAGCCATAGACCTCAACCTAGCCCGCTCCGGAAACGCTCAAACGTACGGTCGCCCTGTGTGGCCAGGACGTATACAACGGGTGTGCGGTGTTACGCGACCTTGCGGGACTGGTACTCCGCGATCTCCGCCATCGGCGGCCGCTCCTCGGTGTCCACGGAGTAGGTGCGCGGTTCGAAGCCGTCCGGGCTGCGTTCGAACTGGGTGAGGGAGGGGCGGATCAGGTGTCCGCGGGCCAGCCGGAGCTGGGCGGTGCGGTAGATCGCCGCGGCCATCCGGCCGAGGGCCTGACCGTCCTGGTGGCGGTGCTTGCGGACGCCGACGTCGACCTGGGCGAGGGCGTCGAGGCCCACCAGGTGCAGGGCGTCGACGAGCATGCCCAGCTCCACGCCGTAGCCGACCGGGAAGGGCAGCTGCTCCAGCAGGCTGCGGCGGGCCGCGTACTCGCCGCCGAGCGGCTGCACGAACCCGGCCAGCTGCGGCCAGTGCATGTTCAGCAGGGGCCGGGCCATCAGCTCGGTGACCCGCCCGCCCTGGCCGGCCGCGCCGCCCAGCGGACGGTCGTACATGCCCTTGACGAGGTCCACCCCGGGGTCGGTCAGCAGCGGGCCGACGATGCCCGAGACGAAGTCGGAGGAGAACTCCTTCAGGTCGGCGTCGATGAAGCAGACGATGTCCCCGCCGGTGACGAGCAGCGAGCGCCACAGGACCTCGCCCTTGCCGGGCACGGCCGGGATGCGCGGCAGGATGTCGTCCCGGTGGACGACCCGGGCTCCGGCCGCCGCGGCGACCTCGGAGGTCCGGTCGGTCGATCCCGAGTCGACGACCACGATCTCGTCGACGAGCGGGACCTGCTGCATGAGGTCGTGGCGGATGATCGCGACGATGTCGCCGACCGTCTCCTCCTCGTTCAGCGCGGGCAGCACCACGGACACCGACTGGTTCGTGGCGCGCTTGGCGGCCAGGATCCGGTGCAGCGGGCGATCGGTCCCCGACCAGGAGCGGGTGGCCAGCCAGCGCTCGACCTCTTCCAGCACGGCGGCTCCTCACATCTCGCGTACATCTCGCGGTTCGGACGACTATCTCAACGATCCTGGGCTTCGGTTACAGTCTTGAACAACGCGGATGACCATCGCATGTCCGAGGTCGTCCACGGTTCAATGAGATCAACGCACTCATTGAGATCAACAACCGAATACCGCTCATCCAGAGGGGCAGAGGGATACGGCCCGATGAAGCCCCGGCAACCCTCCAGCCGGTCTGACCACGTCGTCGTGGTGAGGCTCCCGGCTCGGGAAGGTGCCAAATCCGTCTCACGGCGAAGTGCGTCGTGAGGAAGATGAGGAGAAAGGGCCTCCCCTCACATGGCTGCGCAGAACGTTGCAACCGAATCCACCGTTTCCTCCGCCTCCAGCTCCAGCTCCGCCTCGGCCGTCGACCTCGGTCCCGCCGCGGCGTTGAACTGCCGTGAGTGCGGTCACCGCGTGCCCCTCGGGCCGGTCTTCGCCTGCGAGGAGTGTTTCGGCCCGCTCGAGATCGCGTACGACTTCTCCTCCTACGACACGGAGGAGCTCCGCAAGCGCATCGAGGCGGGACCCGCGAACGTCTGGCGCTACGCGCCCCTCCTGCCGGTCCCGGCCGACGTCGCGGACAAGCCGAACATCAACCCGGGCTGGACCAAGCTCGTCCAGGCCGACAACCTCGCCCGTGAGCTGGGCGTCGACGCCGGAAAGCTCTTCGTCAAGGACGACTCCGGCAACCCGACGCACTCCTTCAAGGACCGCGTCGTCGCGCAGGCCATCGAGGCGGCGCGCGCCTTCGGCTTCACCACCCTCTCGTGCTCCTCGACCGGCAACCTGGCCGGCGCGGTGGGCGCCGCGGCGGCCCGCGCCGGCTTCCGCTCCTGCGTGTTCATCCCGCACGACCTGGAACAGGGCAAGGTCGTCATGGCCGCGGTCTACGGCGGCGAGCTCGTCGGCATCGAGGGCAACTACGACGACGTCAACCGCTTCTGCTCCGAGCTCATCGGCGACCCGGCGGGCGAGGGCTGGGGCTTCGTCAACGTCAACCTGCGGCCGTACTACGCGGAGGGGTCCAAGACCCTGGCGTACGAGATCTGCGAGCAGCTCGGCTGGGTGCTTCCCGACCAGCTGGTCGTGCCGATCGCCTCCGGCTCGCAGCTCACGAAGATCGACAAGGGGCTGCAGGAGCTGATCAAGCTCGGGCTCGTCGAGGACAGGCCGTACAAGATCTTCGGCGCTCAGGCCGAGGGCTGCAGCCCGGTGTCCGTCGCGTACAAGGCGGGGCACGACGTCGTCCGTCCGCAGAAGCCGAACACCATCGCCAAGTCGCTGGCCATCGGCAACCCGGCGGACGGTCCGTACGTGCTCGACATCGCGCGTCGTACCGGCGGTGCGGTGGAGGACGTGACGGACGAGCAGATCGTCGACGCGATCAAGCTGCTGGCGCGGACCGAGGGCATCTTCGCGGAGACCGCCGGTGGAGTGACGGTGGGTGTGACGCGCAAGCTGATCGAGAACGGTCTGCTCGACCCGACGCTCACGACGGTCGTGCTGAACACGGGCGACGGTCTCAAGACGCTCGACGCGGTGGCCGGCACGGGACTGACCGCGACGATCCGCCCCAACCTCGAGTCGTTCCGCGACGCGGGTCTCGGCTAGTCACTGCCCCGCGCCCCCGCGGGGCGCTCCACCTGACCGGAGGTCGAAAGTCATGAGCGTCACCGTCCGCATCCCCACCATCCTGCGCACCTACACCGGCGGCTCGGCCGAGGTGAAGGCCGAGGGGGCGACCCTCGGCGAGGTCATCGCCGACCTCGAGAAGAACCACACCGGCATCGCCGCCCGCGTTCTCGACGATCAGGGCAAGCTGCGTCGGTTCGTCAACGTGTACGTCAACGACGACGACGTCCGCTTCGAGCAGGGGCTTCAGACGCCGACTCCGGACGGCGCCGGCGTCTCGATCATCCCGGCGGTCGCGGGCGGCTGAGCGGCGGCCGGGCGGCGGCCGGGCAGTGACTGACCGCTGTTCAGTACCCGTTGGTAGTAACCGTCGGTAACAGCGATTACCGAGCGTTCATCGAATTGCCCTCTCCGCGATAGAAGCGGAGGGGGCAATTCAGTGTGGTTGAGCGCGGTACAGTTGGGGAACCCGGTCCGGATCACCGGATCCGGAGTCTTTGATTTCTGCCCCGTGCCCGATAAGAAGCAGCCAAAGTGTGTATACCTTTCGCGGCTTTTGTGGCTTTCATGGGGCCCGACTTGCCCTGAATTCAGGCGAATTCTCGCCACATTCCGGATCCATTGCGTCCAGAATTCTCGTCCAAGTGACCTGTTGCAGAGGGCAGTTGGACAGATACATTCAGCCGCGGTCGACGCGTTCCGGCGCACGCCCCCAATCGTTGGGGGGTGAGGTCTGACCCGGATCCGCGAAGTGTGGATCTGTGCAAGGGCCAGTAATAGGGGAGTTAGGCATGGCTCAGGGCACCGTCAAATGGTTCAACGCGGAGAAGGGGTACGGCTTCATCGCGGTCGACGGTGGTGCGGATGTTTTCGTCCACTACAGCGCGATTCAGATGGACGGCTACCGCACCCTGGAAGAGGGTCAGCGGGTCGATTTCGAGATCTCGCAGGGTCAGAAGGGGCCGCAGGCGGACATGGTCCGTCTCGCGACCGGCTGAAGCGCGCGCCGACTGACAGCGTCGTTCTTCTGTACGTCACATCCGAAGGGCTTGTACCTCCTGGGGGGGTACGAGCCCTTCGGTGCGTCCGGTGCGTCCGGTGCGTCCGGTGCGTCCGGTGCGTCCGGTGCGTCCGGAGCCTCCCGCGCCCCTCTGGTCGCACCGTTGTTCACCTGCGGATCCTCCCGAGTAGCTTGCACTCACCTATGCCGAGTGCTAATCATTGGCGTTAGCACTCTGAAGGTGAGAGTGACAACGAGGACCGGGTCGGTGAGGCCCGCAGGCCAGGTGGGGCAAGGAACCGCCAGGCCGGCGAGCCGTCCGTCGCGGGCGCCAGCGCGGTCCGGAGCAATCCACCCCAGTCCGGGAGGACCACTTCACATGGCCAAGATCATCGCGTTCGACGAGGAGGCACGGCGCGGCCTCGAGCGCGGCATGAACCAGCTCGCGGACGCCGTGAAGGTGACGCTCGGCCCCAAGGGCCGCAACGTCGTCCTCGAGAAGAAGTGGGGCGCCCCCACGATCACCAACGATGGTGTCTCCATCGCCAAGGAGATCGAGCTCGAGGACCCGTACGAGAAGATCGGCGCCGAGCTGGTCAAGGAAGTCGCGAAGAAGACGGACGACGTAGCCGGTGACGGCACGACGACCGCGACCGTCCTGGCCCAGGCCCTGGTGCGCGAGGGTCTGCGCAACGTGGCCGCCGGCGCCAACCCGATGGCTCTCAAGCGCGGTATCGAGAAGGCCGTCGAGGCCGTCTCCGGTGCCCTGCTGGAGCAGGCCAAGGATGTCGAGACCAAGGAGCAGATCGCTTCCACGGCCTCCATCTCCGCCGCCGACACCCAGATCGGCGAGCTCATCGCCGAGGCGATGGACAAGGTCGGCAAGGAAGGCGTCATCACCGTCGAGGAGTCCCAGACCTTCGGTCTGGAGCTGGAGCTCACCGAGGGTATGCGCTTCGACAAGGGCTACATCTCGGCGTACTTCGCCACCGACATGGAGCGTATGGAGGCCGTCCTCGACGACCCGTACATCCTGATCGCGAACTCCAAGATCGCGAACGTCAAGGACCTGCTCCCGCTCCTGGAGAAGGTCATGCAGTCGGGCAAGCCGCTGCTGATCATCGCCGAGGACGTCGAGGGCGAGGCCCTGTCGACCCTGGTCGTCAACAAGATCCGCGGCACCTTCAAGTCCGTCGCGGTCAAGGCCCCGGGCTTCGGCGACCGCCGCAAGGCGATGCTGAACGACATCGCCATCCTCACCGGTGGCGAGGTCATCTCCGAGGAGGTCGGTCTCAAGCTCGAGAACACCTCCCTGGACCTGCTGGGCAAGGCCCGCAAGGTCGTCATCACCAAGGACGAGACGACCATCGTCGACGGCTCCGGCTCCTCGGACCAGGTCGCCGGTCGGGTCAACCAGATCCGCGCCGAGATCGAGAACAGCGACTCGGACTACGACCGCGAGAAGCTGCAGGAGCGCCTGGCGAAGCTCGCCGGCGGTGTCGCGGTCATCAAGGCCGGCGCCGCCACCGAGGTGGAGCTCAAGGAGCGCAAGCACCGCATCGAGGACGCCGTCCGCAACGCGAAGGCCGCCGTCGAGGAGGGCATCGTCGCCGGTGGTGGCGTGGCGCTCATCCAGGCCTCCGCCGTCTTCGAGAAGCTGGAGCTCGAGGGTGACGAGGCGACCGGCGCCAACGCCGTGCGGCTCGCCCTGGAGGCCCCGCTCAAGCAGATCGCCATCAACGGTGGTCTCGAGGGTGGCGTCGTCGTGGAGAAGGTCCGCAACCTCCAGGTCGGTCACGGCCTGAACGCTGCGACCGGCGAGTACGTCGACATGATCGCCGAGGGCATCATCGACCCGGCGAAGGTGACGCGTTCCGCGCTGCAGAACGCGGCCTCCATCGCCGCGCTGTTCCTCACCACCGAGGCCGTCATCGCCGACAAGCCGGAGAAGGCGTCCGCGCCGGCCGGCGGCGGCATGCCGGGCGGTGACATGGACTTCTGATCGACCTCTGGCCGATCGCCTGTCCTTCACACCGAGGGCGGCACTTCCCGGAAACGGGGGGTGCCGCCCTCGGGCGTTTCAGTCGGCGTGCCCCGGGGTAATGACGCCGGACCGTAGGTGCGGTCATCCGGGTGTCCTTTCTCGTGGTCCCAGGGACATCGCCGCACGGATCTCGGCCGTGCGGGAGTGGATTGCCGACGCAGAGAGAGGCGTGTGGGAGTGGGCGGGTGCGCGTTCGCCTCGGCAGCCGCGACACACGCCCCCTGGCAGGGCCTGCGCGGGAGCGGGTGGGGCGATGGCCGCCTCGCGGGGCGGGAGGTGCGCGAAGTCGTGATGGGTGCGGCGGAGTTGGCCCGGTGCGGAGCGCTTTCCGTAACCCGGATTGGCCATCGGGTGCGGGGATGCGTGCACGGGGAGAGGGGCGGCACTGAGCTTGCTTGAAGCCACGGATCGAACTTCTCTCGATCTTGTAGGTCAGGCCCCCGCAGGTGTTGGTAGCACCTGGCGGGGGCTGTTTCGTCATCCGCACGCCAGAGCTTGGTGACCTTCCGTGGCAAGTCGGTCGCTCCGCGTCAACTCGCCGGGTGGGAGGGTGGGTTGAGGCCCACTACCCAATCCGAACAAAGAGGGCTCGGCGCTGGGTGCTTGAGCTTCGGGGGCGCCTCGCATGCGCCAGTCGGCGGCCCCATCTCTGGGCCGGGGCCTCGATGTAGCGGTAGGTCAGTGCGCTCAGGGGGAGCAGTGCCGCGAGGAACGCCGCTTCGAGCAGAGGGTTGTCGTGGGGGCGGCGGCCGATCGTGGCGTCGGTGATCGCCAGGAGGGCGGGGTGCACGAGGTAGAGCGAGTAGCTGATCGTGCCCAGTGCGGCCAGCGCGCGCGGGATGCGGCGGTCGCGCAGCGCCAGGCCGATGCCGAAGGTGAGGACGGCCAGCAGGAAGGCCGTGATCCAGCCGCGCTGGGTGGCATGGGTTCCGTCGCCGTGCCAGGACGCGCTCGCCACCGCGCAGCCGATCACGACGACGGCCGTGGCGGCCGCGTACCGCCAGGTGGTCCGGCCGTGTTCGGCTCGGTGGACGACCGTGCCGAGGAACATCACCGCGAGGATGACCAGGCCCTCCCACAGGGGGACCGTGCCGTTGAGGGCGACCAGGGCCAGTGCCAGCAGGCCGCCCAGGACGCCTCCGAAGACCTGCAGCGCCCGGGAGGCGGAACTCGCGCAGCAGACGGCGAGCAGCAGGGCCATCGCGGTGAAGGCGATCAGGGAGCCGGCGCCGAGCCGGTCGGACAGGGCGGAGGCGGGGAGTGCGACCCCCGCCGCCGCACTCGCCGAAGCCAGTACCGCCAGTACCGCGAGGGTCGCCGAGACCGTCGCCGACCGCTGGTGCTGCCGGACCGTGAACAGGGCGACGATCAGCAGGTAGAAGGCCATCTCGTAGGAGAGCGTCCACAGCACGAGCAGGAGGTTGGGCGTTCCCAGCAGCTCCTGGAGGAGGGTGGCGTGGGCGGCGGCCGCCGTCAGCGGGCTCTGGCCGCCGAAATCCGTGCGCAGCTCCGCGAAACCCAGCAGTTGTGCGGTCAGGACCGCTGCCACGACGGTCGCGGCCAGTGGGTACACGCGGAACAGCCGGCTGATCCAGAACGTCCGGACGCAGCCTCGGCGCTCCAGCGACGCCGGGATGATGTAGCCGCTGACCAGGAAGAACACCATGATGCCGTAGCGGCCGGTGCTGAACTCCGGCATCAGGGCCTGCCGTGTCTCGGCCATGAAGGCGTACGAGGAGTGGTCGAACACGACGACGAGCGCCGCGATCCCGCGCAGCGCGTCCAGCCAGCCCAGCCGTGACATGCCACCTCTAATTTCCCGTTTCAGGATAAAACAGGTCAAGGGGTCTCATGCTCCGCTTCATGTGGAAGCGCTCCCTGCCCTGTTCATGTGCGCTGGTCACGTCCGTGGGTGGCCGGGATCACAGGGTGTATGCCGTGCGGGCCGGAATGCGGGCGGGGGGCGGGGGAGTTCTCGTTGCACAGGCACTTGATGCATGTGCACATACCAGCCGGTCCATCGTCCCCGTCAAGAGGAGCCCCCCACGTGAGCGTCAGCCAGCCCGTTCCCGCCTCCGTCCCCGAGCGCGCCGCCGAGATCCTCTCCCGGCCGGTCTCCATCAACGGACTGACCGTCCCGAACCGCATCGCCATGGCGCCCATGACCCGTATGTTCTCGCCGGACGGCATTCCCGGCGAGGACGTGGCGTCGTACTACTCCCGGCGCGCCGCGGCCGGGGTCGGTCTCATCGTCACCGAGGGGACGTACGTCGGGCACGAGTCCGCCGGGCAGAGCGACCGGGTTCCCCGGTTCCACGGCGAGGAGCAGCTCGCGGGCTGGGCGAAGGTCGCCGAGGCCGTGCACGCGGGCGGCGGGACGATCGTGCCGCAGCTGTGGCACATCGGCATGGTGCGCAAGCAGGGTGAGCCGCCGTACGCGGACGCTCCGGCCGTCGGCCCGTCCGGCCTGCGCCTCGACGGCACCGAGGGCGCCGGCAAGGCGATGACCCAGCGCGACCTGGACGACGTCATCGGCGCGTTCGCCGAGGCCGCGGCCGCCGCCGAGCGCATCGGCTTCGACGGCGTCGAGCTGCACGGCGCCCACGGCTATCTGCTCGACCAGTTCCTGTGGGCCGGCACCAACCGCCGGGCCGACGCCTACGGCGGCGACCACGTGGACCGTACGAAGTTCGCCGCTGAGATCGTCGCCGCCGTCCGCGAGACCGTCTCGGCCGAGTTCCCGATCATCTTCCGCTACTCGCAGTGGAAGTCGGAGGCCTACGACGCGCGGCTCGCAGAGACCCCCGAGGAGCTGGAGGCCGTCCTCGCCCCGCTCGCCGCGGCCGGCGTCGACGCGTTCCACGCCTCCACCCGCCGCTACTGGCTCCCGGAGTTCGACGGCTCCGACCTCAATCTCGCGGGCTGGACGAAGAAGCTCACCGGCCGCCCGGCCATCACCGTGGGCTCGGTCGGCCTCGACGGCGACTTCATCAAGGGCTTCGCGGGCGAGGGGTCCCCGGTCAAGGGCATCGACGACCTCCTCGACCGGCTGGAGCGCGACGAGTTCGACATGGTGGCCGTCGGGCGGGCGCTGCTGCAGGACCCGGAGTGGGCCGCCAAGGTCCTCGGCGGCCGGGCCGACGAGCTGAAGGCGTACGACGCGGCCGCGCTGAAGACCCTCAGCTGACCGCCAACTCCCGGGTATGGTCCGGGAGATGAGGATCATCCATCTCTCGGACACCCATATCGGACGGGTCGACGGCCCCGACGGCCGACGCGTCGACGCCACCGACTCCCTGCGGCTCATCCTGCATGAGCTGCGCCACCAACGGGACGTGGACGCCGTCGTCGTCACCGGTGATCTCGCCGACGACGGCTCGGTGGAGGCGTACACGACCGTGCGGGAGCTTGTCGGCGCGTTCGCACGCTCCCTGGATGCGCCGGTCTTCTATACGACCGGCAACCACGACGAGCGGTCCGCCTTCACAAAGGTGCTGGGCAACGGGCACGCGGACGCCGTTCGCGACCTTCCCGGCACCGAGCGGGCCGCCGTCAGCACGATCGGGGGCTGGCGGATCGTCACCCTCGACTCGCTGGTGCCGGGGAAGGTGTACGGCCGGCTCGGTGCGGGTCAACTGGAGTGGCTGCGGGACGTGTTGAGCACGCCGGCCGAGCACGGCACCGTCCTCGCCTTCCATCACCCGCCGATCGCTCTCGGCGTCTCGGCCACCCAGCAGGTCTTCGGGCTCCGGGACCCGGAGGGGCTGGCGGAGGCGATCCGGGGGAGTGACGTACGGGCCGTCCTGACCGGGCACTTCCACCTTCAGCTGTGCGGCTTCCTGGCGTCGGTGCCGGTGTGGGTGACGCCCGGGGTCGTGAACCGCATCGACCTGGCCACCGCGCCCGGGACCGAGCGGGCGGTGCGGGGCGCGTCCGCGTCCCTGGTGGAGCTGGGCGGGGCGACCGGGCCGATCTTCCACACCCTCCACGCGCGGGATCCGCGGGCCCACGAGACCGTCTACGAGCTGGACGAGGAGCGGACTCGGGAGATCATCGCGCGGCACGGCTGAGAGCGGGCTCAGCACGGCTGAGCAGGGCTGAACGCGGGCGAGTGCGGCCGATCCCTTCGGTGCGGCCATCGCCGTGGCAGGTTTCGCTTGCTTAACTCAATCAATCTGCATAAGCTTGCTTGAGTCAAGCAGTTCAAACCCCTCGTGCATCCGACGGAGGCCCTGTCATGTCCGACGCCCTTGCCCGACCCGCTGCGGCGGGAACATCCGCCCCACCGAGGTCGAACGCCGTGGTGGCGGTGCTGGCCCTGGCCGGGATCGTCGTCTCGCTGATGCAGACGCTGGTCATCCCGATCGTCCCCGAGCTGCCCAAGCTGCTGGACGCGCCCGCTTCCGACACCGCCTGGGCCGTCACCGCCACCCTGCTCGCCGCCGCCGTGGCCACCCCGGTCGTGGGACGCCTCGGCGACATGGTCGGCAAGCGGCGGATGCTGCTGGTCAGCATCGTGCTGCTGGTGACCGGCTCGGTGGTCTGCGCCCTGTCCGACTCGCTCGTGCCGATGATCGTCGGCCGCGCCCTGCAGGGCCTGTCGGCCGCCGTGGTGCCGTTGGGCATCAGCATCCTGCGGGACACGGTCCCCGCCGAGAAGCTCGCCGGTTCGACGGCGGTGATGAGCGCCTCCCTCGGTGTCGGCGGCGCGCTCGGTCTGCCCACCGCCGCGTTCATCGCGGACCGCTGGGACTGGCACATCCTCTTCTGGACCTCCGCGGCCCTCGGCGTCGTGTCTCTCCTCCTCGTCCTGACGTTCGTCCCGGAGTCGAAGAACCGGGTCGGCGGACGCTTCGACCTCGTCGGCTCTATCGGACTCTCCGCCGGTCTGGTCACGCTGCTGCTGGCCGTGTCCAAGGGCGCCGACTGGGGCTGGACCTCCGGTACGACGCTGGGCCTGGGCGTCGCCGCCGTCGTGATCCTGGGAGCCTGGGGCGTCTGGGAGCTCAAGGCCAAGCAGCCGCTGGTCGATCTGCGCACCACCGCCAAGCCCCAGGTGCTCTTCACCAACCTCGCCTCGATCGCCCTCGGCTTCTCGATGTTCGCCATGTCCCTGGTCCTGCCCCAGCTGCTGCAGCTGCCCGAGCAGACCGGCTACGGCCTGGGCAGGTCGATGCTGACCGTCGGCCTGGTGCTGGCCCCGCAGGGTCTGGTCATGATGGTCATGTCGGCCGTGTCCGCCAAGATCACCAAGGCCAAGGGGCCCAAGGTCACCCTGATGATCGGCGCGCTGATCGTCGCCTCCGGCTACGGGCTGAACATCCTGCTGATGTCCGAGGTGTGGCACCTGATCCTGGTGTCCTGCATCATCGGCGCCGGCGTCGGCTTCACCTACGGCGCCCTCCCGGCCCTGATCATGGGCGCGGTCGACCCCTCCCAGACGGGCGCGGCCAACAGCCTCAACACCTTGATGCGGTCCCTGGGCACCAGCTTCGCCAGCGCCATCGCCGGTGTGATCCTCGCTCAGATGACCACCGACTTCGGCGGGTACGCGCTGCCCTCCGAGAACGGCTTCAAGGTCGTCATGGCCATCGGTGCGGGAGCGGCCCTGCTGGCCTTCCTCCTCGCCACGTTCATCCCGAAGCGGAAGGCCGTCGCGGCCGAGTCCGCGGCGACGGACGAGGTCGAGGAGGCCGCGCCGGTGCGGGCGTGACCGACCGACCTGACAGGTCCTAGGGCCTGTCCGGCCGATCATGCCGCAGACGCGGGGTGTGGCACGCCCATCTGCCGCGTTGTCGTCGGTTGCCGACGCTCCGCGTCGACGCCCTCCTCCGCCTTGCAGCTGCACGCACCACACCCCGCTCACCGGCGCTGATTCGGCACCGCCGATTTCCTGCGACTTGATCGGCCGGACAGGCCCTAGCGGCGGCCGTCACCCACACGAGGGGTGACGGCCGCTTCCGGCACTTTCGCCGACCACGGCCCGTTCCACGAGCAGCCGCACTTGAACTGCCTTCCAGGAGTGATCGATGACGACACCCGCTGTCCCCGGCACCCCCGGCACCCCCGGTACCTCTGACACCCCCGCGTCCGCCGAACAGCTTGTCGTGCAGACCGCCGCCGGAGCCGTGCGCGGTCGCCGTGAGGAGGACCTCACGGTCTTCCGCGGGATGCCCTTCGCCGCGCCCCCGGTCGGCGAGGCCCGCTTCCAGGCTCCCCGCCCGCCCCACCCGTGGGACGGCATCCGCGACGCGCACGCCTTCGGCCCGCCGCCCCCGCAGGAGGCGGGCATCCAGGGGCGGACGGGAGTGCTGGACGCGCCTACGGGTGACGACTGGCTGACGGTCAACGTCTGGACCCCGGACCTCGGGTCGGAGTCGCCGTCGGCGGGTCGGCCGGTGATGGTGTGGATCTACGGGGGCGCCTACAAGCTCGGTCACTCCGGCAGCCCGGGCTATGACGCGCAGCATCTCGCCCGCGCCGGGGATCTGGTCATCGTCACCTTCAACTACCGCGTCGGGATAGAGGGGTTCGCGCGGATCGAGGGCGCGCCCGCCAACCGGGGGCTGCTCGACCAGGTCGCCGCGCTGGAGTGGGTCCGGGACAACATCGCGGCGTTCGGGGGCGACCCCGGCCGGGTGACCGTCTTCGGCGAGTCGGCGGGCGCCGGTTCGGTGGCCGCGCTGCTGGCCATGCCGAGCGCCCGGGGCCTGTTCGGGCGGGCCATCGCGCAGAGCGTGCCCGGCACCTACTTCTCCGACGAACTGGCCCGCGACCTCGCGACCGAGATCGCCGCGGAGGCGGGTCTGCGTCCGACGGCCGCCGACCTGGCGACGGTGGACCCGCGCAAGCTCACCGAGGCCGGGGCGGCGCTGGGCGCGAAGATGGCGGAGCGGGTGGACAGATGGGGGCAGGTCGCGCCCACCGTCACCCCGTTCTCCCCCGTGGTCGACGGCGAGATCCTGCCGACGACCCCCTGGCAGGCCCTGGCGGCGGGCGCCGCACGGGAGGTCGAGCTGATCGTCGGTCACAACGCGCAGGAGTTCCGCCTGTTCCTCGCGATGGGCGGCCTGCTGGGCAAGGTGACCGAGGAGCAGGCGACGGCCGCCCTGCGGCTGTTCGCCCCGGGCGGGGGAGCGGAGGGCGAGCACGCCTACCGGTCGGCGTTCCCGGAGGCCGACCCGAGCGAGCTGTACGAGCGGGTGCAGTCGGACTGGCTGTTCCACATACCCTCCCTGCACCTGGCCGAGGCTCAGGTGGCGGGCGGCGGCCGGGCCCACGTCTACGAACTGACCTGGCCGGCCCCCGGAGGCGGCGGCGCCCTGGGCGCGTGCCACGGCCTGGACATCCCGCTGCTGTTCGGGACCTACGGGGCGGACCTGGGGAACCTGCTCTTCGCGGGGGTGGAGGTGCCGGAGGAGGCCCGGGCGCTGACGGCGCGCTTCCACGCCTCGTGGACGTCCTTCGCGCGGACCGGAGACCCGGGCTGGCCGGCCTACGACAGGGAGCGCCGGCTGGTGCAGGTGCTGGACGTGGAGCCGGAGGTGCGCCCGTACCCGGAGGAGACCTCCCGGCGGCTGTGGGAGGGGCACGAGTTCCCGCCGCTGCCGTTGATCGGCGGCTGACCAGGGCCGGTCCGGCCGAGCAGGCGGCAGGAAATCGGCGGTGCCGAATCAGCGCCGGTGAGCGGGGTGATGGGGTCCCCCCTCTGGGGGAGTGCGTGCCACACCCCGCGTCTGCGGCATGATCGGCCGGACAGGCCCCAGGCGCTACAGGTTGCCGAGCGGCTCGATGTCGACCTTCACCGGGGTGCCCCAGATCCGCAGCACCTCGTAGTCGGTGAACTCGTGCACGAGCCGGTAGGCCATCGCGGGGCGGGAGCCGCGGCGCAGGGCGTTGATGTACTGCTCGGCCTCGCGCCGGTCCCTCCGGGGCGTTCCGCAGAGGTGCCACTCCTGGCCGTTCCACAGCTCCGCCAGCCAGCGCTGCTGAGGCTGCGGGCGGTCGGCGCGGGTGCCGTAGCGGGAGACGGAGGGGGTGGGGGCGGTGTACGGCGCCTGCGGGGCCGGGCCGTTGAACTCGGCGCGGCGGGCCGACCGGCGGCGCGTCTCGCACAGCAGGCACAGGTCGGGGGCCGCTTCGTCGACCGGTCCGTACGGATGCTCGGCGCAGCGGGTGGTGGGCGCGGCGCCGACGACGCTCTCGTCCAGCAGCTCCAGGGCGCGCCGTAGATCGGCCTTGACCTCGTGCAGCTTGGCGTCCGGGGTGTCGCCGGTGAGCGCGTCGCCGTGCTCGCCGAGAAGACGGAGGGCGCGGCCGAGCGCGGTGAGCTGGGCGTGGTTCATGGCATCCAGGGTAGGGGCGGCGGGGGCAGGGGCGGCTCTCGGCCAAGTTGGGACCGCGGACTAGCATTGTTGACAATTTCGATGACGATTGGGGGTGAGAGCTGCCTACTGAAGAGACGGAAGTGAAGTCGAGTGAAGCGAGCGACGAGAGTGACGCGTAGGACTGTGGTCCAGGGGATGGGACTCACCGCCGCGGCGGCGGCTGTGCCCGGAGTCGGGTTCACCGGAGTCGCCAGGGCCGCCACCGACTCCGCCCTGGTCTTCGATCCCGCCGCCTACACCGAGCAGACCATCGCCATCAAGGACACCACCGGCACCGCCCACAGCGTGACCTACCGCTTCTTCAAGGTCGCCAGCTATGTGGCCGCCCCGGTGAACGCGGCGTACCAGTCCCTGAACGTCAGCGTCCCGGTCGCGATCGACGGCGTCGCCGTGGACGCCTCCGACGCGCCCATCCTCCTCGCCAACCAGGTCGGCGGTTACATGCCGTCGTCCGTGGCGAACGCCACCGGGATCAGCGCGTCCGGGATGGGCGGCGGCACCAGCCGGCAGGGGCTGGCGCTCGCCGCCGGGTACGTCGTCGTGGAGCCGGGCGCACGCGGCCGCAGCCTGGTCGACGCGAACGGCGTCTACTACGGCACCGCGCCCGCCGCGATCGTCGACCTCAAGGCCGCGGTGCGGTACCTGAAGTTCAACAAGGGCCGGGTGCCGGGCGACACCGACCGGATCGTGTCGTCCGGGGTCAGCGCGGGCGGCGCCCTCTCCGCGCTCCTCGGCGCCTCCGGCGACAGCCCGCTCTACGCCCCCTACCTGGCGGAGATCGGCGCGGCCGACGCCTCCGACGCGATCTTCGCCAGCGGCGACTGGTGCCCCATAGCCGACCTGGAGCACTCCGACGCCGCCTACGAGTGGAACTGGGGCGCCAACCCGCTGGCCTCGGGCGCGACGGTCGACGCGACCGTGTCCGCCGACCTCAAGGCCCAGTACACCGACTACCTCGCCTCCCTCAGGCTGCGGGCCAGGGGCTACGGCGCCCTCACCGTGCGCAACCTGGACACGTACATCCTGGAGACCTTCATCCAGCCGTCGGCCGCCAAGTACCTGGCGGCCCTCACGGACACCGCCCGCGACGCCTACCTCGCGGCGCACCCCTTCATCGCCTGGTCCGCCGGCCGGGCGACCTTCGCCTGGGCGGACTTCCTCACCCACGTCGGCCCGAGGAAGAAGAACGCGCCCTCCTTCGACGGCTTCGACCTGGCCACGCCCGAGTGCAACCTCTTCGGCGCCGGCGCCACCAGGGCCCGTCACTTCACGCTGTACAGCCTGCGCCACGAGTCCGGCGACAGCGCCCGCCTCGACGCGGACATCCCGGCCAAGCTCCACCTGATGAACCCGATGTTCCACCTCGTCGACAAGGTCAACCCGCACCGCGCGAAGCACTGGTGGATCCGCGTCGGCACCAAGGACAGCGACACCTCCCTGTCGGTGGTCGCCAACCTCGCCACCCGCCTGGGCAACCTCGGCGACGACGTGAACACGTCCTACTACTGGGACGGCGGCCACGGCGCGGACCAGGACCCGGGCGACTTCATCGCCTGGATCGCGAAGGTCTCGGGCCGCAAGGCCCACGGGACTCATGGAGACCGCGGGAGCCAGGCACCCGGGAAGTAGCGGCGATCAGGGCGCGGGCGGTTGCGGCAGCGGTTGCGGCAGCTCCACCCGCCGGCCGCGTCCGATCTCTCCCTCCGGGGCCTGCGCCGGATCGTCGGTCACCACCGCGAAGGCCCCGGTCGGGACCCCGGGCAGCGCGGCCACCCGGGAGGCGACCCCCAGCAGCGTCGTCTCCGCCGCCCCCGTGACGAAGAAGACATAGCAGTCCTCGTGCTCCACGCCCTCGTCGAAGACCTCCGCGGCGCCCTCCTCCTCCAGCTCCGCCAGGAAGTCCTCGACCTCGTCGATCCAGGGGTACGGGTACGCGCCGTTCGGCACGTCCGACGCCGGCGCGGGCGTCAACGGCACATGAATCTCCACGATGAGCATGGGCGCATCCTCCGCTCAGGAGCTGTGGGCGGCCGCGGCAGCCGCCCTCACCCCGCCGAACGCGTACGTCGCCGCGAAGCCGACCGCGTACCCCGTCAGCAGCCCGCCCGCGTAGATCGCCGCCGTCGCGCCCAGCCCCCGGTTCCCGGCCAGCAGCGGGAACAGGGCCCAGCCGGACGGGCCGATCGCCGTCGCGCCCACCTGGTCGCCGAGCATCGCGAAGAACCCGACGAAGGCCCCGCCCGCCGCGCCGCCCGCGCAGGCCGTGAGGAAGGGCCGGCCCAGGGGCAGCGACACCCCGTAGATCAGGGGCTCGCCGACGCCCAGCAGCCCGGCGGGGAGCGCCGACCTGATCGTCGTCCGGAGGGAGGTGTACGCGTGTTCGGACGTGTCGTGGCGCAGTCGGACGTACACCGCGACCGCCGCGCCCACCTGGCCCGCGCCGGCCATCGCCAGGATGGGCAGGAGCGCCGAGTGGCCCTGCTGCTCGATGAGGGTGGTGTGGATGGGGATGAGGGCCTGATGGAGGCCGAGCATCACCAGGGGCAGGAAGAGGCCGCCGAGCACGAGACCCGCGACCGGGCCGGTCGTGGCGAGCAGCCAGTTCGCCGCCGTGCCGATGGCCGAGGAGACCGCGCCGGCCGCGTACATCAGGCCGTACAGCGTGCCGAGGCCGGCGACGAGGACGGTCACGGCGGGGGTGAGGAGGACGTCCAGGGCCTCCGGGACCCGGCCGCGGCACCACCGTTCCACGCATGTCGCCAGCAGGGCGGCCGCCAGCGCGCCGAGGACCCCGCCCTGGCCGGGGGCGAGCGTCACCCCGAACGCGGTCACCTTCGCGACGCCCGGGTGGACGACGATCGCCGCGACCGCGCCGCCCAGGATCGGGGTGCCGCCGAACTCCTTCGCCGTGTTGTGGCCGACGAACACGGCGATCAGCGCCATGAAGGCGGAGGCGACGGCGGCCAGGGCGGGGGTCAGTCCCGGCAGCCACCCGGCGTTGAGGAGCAGGCCGTTGAGACCGGCGAGGATCCCGCAGCCGATCAGCGCCGGGATGAGCGGGACGAAGACGGCGGCGAGCCGGCGCAGGGCGCGCTTCAGCGGGGTCGCGTTGCGCTGCGCCCGCGCCGCCTTCAGCTCGGCGCCGCGGGAGGCCGGTGCGTCCACGGCCACGGTCGTCAGCTTCTCGAACTCGGCGGTCACCCTCGTCACCACGCCCGGTCCGAGGACGACCTGATAGGTGTCGTCCGCCACGACGACCCCCAGCACCCCGGGCACCGCCCGCAGCGCCTCCTCGTCCGCCCGGGACGGATCGGCGAGGCCCAGCCGCAGCCGGGTCATGCAGTGGGCGACGGACGTGACGTTCGCGGGGCCGCCGACCAGGGGCAGGATCGCGGCGGCCGTGGAGGAGGAGTCGATACGCACCCTCCGAGCGTGCGGCTCAGCGGCCCGCCGCGACGAGCGCGGCGCGCAGATGTCCCCCGGACTCCTCCAGAAGGCGGGCGGCCGTCGGCCCGTCCACCCCGGCCAGCAGGACGAGGATCGCGTTCTTCACCTCGCCGTCGGCCGCCGCCAGGGCGGCCTCGATCTCGTCGTCCGCCGCGCCCGTCGCCAGGGCGACGATCCGCCGGGAACGCGCGCGCAGCTTCTCGTTCGAGGCCCGGACGTCGACCATCAGGTTCCCGTACGTCTTGCCCAGCCGGATCATCGTGATCGTCGAGACCATGTTCAGCACCAGCTTCTGCGCCGTGCCGGCCTTCAGCCGGGTGGAGCCGGTGAGCAGCTCGGGACCCACGACCACCTCGATGCCGTGCTCGGCGGCCGCGGCCAGCGCACTGCCCGGGTTGCAGGCCAGCCCGACGGTCAGCGCACCCCGGGAGCGGGCGTACTGCACCGCGCCGACGGCGTACGGGGTGCGGCCGGAGGCGGAGACCCCGATCACGGTGTCGGCGGAGGTGAGGGAGAGCGCGGCGAGGTCCGCCTCGGCCAGTTCCCGGGAGTCCTCGGCGCCCTCGACGGAGGTGACCATGGCCTGCGGGCCGCCCGCGATGAGCCCGACGACCTGATCGGGAGCGGTGTTGAAGGTCGGCGGACACTCGGAGGCGTCGAGCACCCCGAGCCGCCCGGCGGTACCGGCCCCGGCATAGACCAGCCGCCCGCCGCGCGCCATCCGCTCGGCCACGGCGTCGACGACGGCGGCGATGCGGGGGAGCTGCGTGGCCACGGCGGCGGGGACCCCGGAGTCCTCCCCGTTCATCAGCCGGGCGAGCTCGAGGGTGGGAAGCCGATCGATCTCGGCGAACTCGGCCCGGAACGCTTCGGTGGGCAGGGAGTTCAGTTGGTCACGGAGGTCAGGGGAGTTCATCGAGGGTGCTCTTTCCGACGAGGGTCCGGTGCGACCACCTCTACCGGTGCCGATGGGCCAGCGCCTCGTAACTCGCCGCCAACGCGGGCCCGGCCGTTGAATAGGTCCGCTGAGCCACCCCCACGAACAGACAGTCGACCACCAGCAACTGACTCGTCCGGGAGGACATCGCCGCAGGCCGCAGCTCACTCTCCCGCGCGGTGGAGGTGGTCAGCACATGATCCGCGTACTGCGTGACCGCGCTCTGCGGCCGCCCGGTGACGGCAACGGTCGTGGCCCCCCGCTCGAACGCCACCCGCAGCGGCTCGACGACGTCCCGCGTCGACCCCGAGTGGGTGATGGCGACGGCGAGATCGCCGGGGCCGAGCTGCACCGCGGTGGTCACCGCGAGGTGGGTGTCGCTGTGGGCGTGCGCGATGCGCCCTATCCGCAGCAGCTTCTGGGTGAGGTCCTGGGCGACCAGCCCGGACGCCCCGACCCCGTACACGTCGATGCGCCGCGCGCCCGCCGCCGCGCCGACCGCCGCTTCGAGCTGGCCGGTGTCGAGGGCGGCGGCGGTGTCGGCGAGGGTCTGCTGCTCGTCGTGGGCGAGTTTGGCGACGACGTCCGCGAGGGAGTCGTCGACGGCGATGTCGGTGGTGAGGGCGGGCGACCGGCCGGACTGCTGCTGGGCCGCGAGCCCGGCGAGGGCGAGGCGCAGGTCGCGGTAGCCGGTGTAGCCGAGGAGGCGGGCGGTGCGCACGACGGTCGCCTCGCTGGTGCCGGTGCGTATCGCGAGGCCGGTGACGGTGAGGGCGGCGCAGCCCGCGGGGTCGCCCGCGACGGTCTCGGCGACGCGCTGCATGGAACGGGTCGCGGTGGGCGCGAGCGTGCGGACCTTGGCGGCGAGGGCGGCGGGCGTGGCAGGAGCGGCGGGAGCGGGGAGGCTGAAAGTTTCCTTCGCGTCCTGGGTCACGGGACGAAAGATATTTTTGGTCAGGACCGCGGTCAAGAGTGCGCACAATGGGTGCATGGAACCCGTGAGCCCCCTGGAGCAGGCGTTGCACGCCGCGCGCGCCCTCGTGCTCGCCGATCTGGCCGCGGGCCAGGTCGCCGCGGCGGATGTGGTGTCCATGGTGGAGGACTCCGTCGCGCAGCGGCGCTGGTGGGTCGAGCAGTGGCCGGACGGCGCGGCGTACGTGGCGGGGCTGGTGGCGCAGGACGTGCAGGACGCGCTGCTGGAGCGGTACGGGCGCTGGCCGTTGTGCCCGGTCTGCGGCTCCGGCGACCCGCACGCCCTCGACGTCGAGCCCGAGCTGGGACCGGACCCGCACTGGGTGTGCCACCAGGCGGGCGTGAAGGTCGCCGCGGTGGGGACGCTGGGATCGGCGACCGGGGGTTCGGCGACCGGGGGAACGGTCTCGTCGTGACGGTCTACATCGACCCGCCGGACTGGCCGGGGCACGGCCGGATGTGGTCGCACCTGGTCAGCGACGTCTCGTACGCCGAGCTGCACGCCTTCGCCCACGGGCTGGGCGTCCCGCGCCGCGCCTTCGAACGCGATCACTACGACATCCCGTCGCATCGCTACGCCGAGGTGGTGGCGGGCGGCGCGGTGGAGGTGAGCAGCCGCGAGGTGGTGCGGCTGCTGACGGCGTCCGGCCTGCGCAGACGCAAGGGCGACCAGGCCGGCTGGAACGGCCGGGTCAGCTGAGGCGCTGCGGGGCCCGCAGCTCGTACGCGTACTCGCCGTCCCCCTCGCCGACCCGGACGAAACCGGCCCGCTCCAGCACGGCCCGGGAGGCGGCGTTGGCGTGTTCCACGACCGCGAACAGGCGCTGTACGTCGTCCCGCGCCAGCGCCCAGTCGGCCAGCGCGCGCAGCGCCTCGGTGGCGTAGCCGTGGCCGCGGGCGGCTTCGACCAGGTCGTAGCCGATCTCCGTACGGCCGTCGTCGTCCGGAGCCGCGTGGAAGCCCATGCTGCCGACGGCCCGGCCGTCCTCGCGCCGGACGAGGACGTAGAGGCCGAAATCGGGCCGGAGCACGCCGGACACATACGCTTTGGTGATCATCCCGGCGGCGTCCCGCGTCCCCTCGAACGGTCCGCCCCCGAGCCAGCGGAAGCCTCCGCCGCCGCCCGCGCGCAGTCCGGCGGCGGCGCTGGGGCTGACGGCTTCGAGGGTCAGACGGTCGGCGGGGATGCCGCTGCGGGCGGTGGTCGTCATGAGGTCAGCAGCTCCAGCTCGCCCCGCAGGTTGTGGCGGGCCGTCTCCTCCCACCGCTCGGCGCCGTACGGGGTTCTGAACAGCCGGGGCAGGTCGAGGAGTTGGCGCAGGACGTCGGCCCGGCCGGTGCGGAAGGCCTCGTTCGGGACGAAGTGGTACTCCTCGCGGACGGCGAGGGTGTAGACGGCGTACGCGGAGGGCGGCGCGGCGAGGATCGCGAGGTCGGCGTCGCACAGGACCTGGCCGTCGGGGTCGTCGTCGGCCGGGTCGTGGGTCACGGTGAGCCGGACGAGCCGCGCGACCTCGACGGTCTTCGCCGGCGACACCCCGGCCTCGGGCAGGGCGCGCTCGACGAGCCGGGCCGAGCGCTCCTCGTTCTCGGAGCGGTCGGGCAGGTAGACGGCGTCGTGGAACCAGGCGGCCAGCCGGACGACGTCCGGGTCGGCGGCGTGCGCCTGGAGGACGTCGATCCGGTCGAGGACCTCGGTGAGGTGCGTGAGCGTGTGGTAGCGGCGCTGCGGCTCCTGCCAGCGGGCGAGGAGATCGTCGGCGTACGGCGCCGGGTCGGGGCCGCCGACGGGGGGCCGGGCTCTCTCCAGGGCGTGGCTGAAACGGGTGCGCAGGGCGTCGAGATCGGCCATGGGCTCATTGTCGCGCGTGCGGCCGGGTTCTCCGGGCGTATTCTTGAATTGGACTAGACCTGTAGTCGTCCGATGAAGCTGATGCAGCCGATGAATGGGGTCCCATGAGCAAGCGTGCAGTGCTGGAGGTGATCGCCCTCGACGTCGAGGACGCGGTCGCCGCCCAGGCCGGAGGCGCCGACCGTCTCGAACTGGTCACCGACATGGCCGCCGACGGGCTCACCCCGCCGATCGCGGCCTTCACCGGCATCCGGTCCGCCGTCGACCTCTCCCTGCGCGTCATGCTGAGACTCACCGACGGCTTCGCGGCGGGGGACGTCGACCGCCTGGTGCGCGTCGCCGACGGGCTGCGGGCGGCCGGCGCGGACGAGTTCGTGCTCGGGTTCCTCGACGCCGAGGGCGGGGTCGACCTGGCCGCGGTGGAGCGGGTCGTCGCCGAGCTGGACGGCTGCCGCTGGACCTTCCACCGCGCCCTGGACCACGTCGGCGACCGCGACGCCCTGCGCAAGCAGCTGGACGGCCTGCCCGGACTGGACACCTACCTCACGGCCGGCTCCCCGGACGGCGTCGACGCCGGCCTCCCCACCCTCCTCGCGGAGGCGGCCCGGCACGGCGAACAGGGCTACGAGCAGCAGCTCCTCGTCGGCGGAGGCCTGCGCCTCGACCACGTACCGCTCCTGCGCTCGGAAGGCGTCGACGCCTTCCACATCGGCGGCGCGGCCCGCCCGGGAGGCTGGACCGCGCCGGTCTCGGCACAGGCGGTGGCGCGGTGGCGGCGGACGGTCGACGGGATCCCCGCCGACCGGGCGACCTAGGCCGGACACGGCCTGGGCCCCCGGGGCGGGCCGCGTCAGCCGAGCTGGGGCGGCAGCGGCGCCGTGTGGGTGACGACCAGGCCCGACACGGCTCGGGTCAGTGCCACGTACAGGCGGCGCAGGCCCGTCCGCTCGTCCGGCTCGCCGTCGACCACGGCCTGGGGTTCGTCCAGGACGACGTAGTCGTACTCCAGGCCCTTGGCGAGGGACGCCGGGACCAGGGTGAGGCGGGTCTCGGCCGTCGTCTCCTCGCCGGGGGCCAGATGGCCGATCCCCGCGGCCGTCAGGGCTTCGGCCAGGGCCGGGATCCGGGCGTCCGCCGCGATCAGGCCCGTCGAGCCCTCGTTGCGCAGCAACTCCTCGCAGGCCGCGAGGACCTCGCCGTCCCCGGAGACCGGCCGGACGTCGAAGAAGCCGGGGTTCTCACGGACCGACGCGACCGGCGTGAGACCCGGAGCGATGTCCGGGAGCAGCCGGGAGGCGTAGGCGATGACGTCCGTCGGGACGCGGAAACCGGCCGTCAGCTCCTCGACCACCGCGTCCGCCTTGCCGAGGTGGACGAGGGCCTCCTGCCAGCTCCGGGTCGCCCACGGGGTGGTGCCCTGCGCGAGGTCGCCCAGCACGGTCGCCGAGCCCGTCGTGCAACGGCGGCCGACCGCCCGGTACTGCATCGGGGACAGGTCCTGCGCCTCGTCCAGGACCACATGGCCGAGCGAGTGCGTGCGCTCGACGAGGTCGGTCGCCTCGTCGATCAGCACCGCGTCCGCCGCCGACCATCTGGCCGCCTTCACCGAGCGCACCGGCTTCTGCCACAGGATCGTCTTCTGCTCGTCCGCGCCGAGCACGCCCTCCGCGTGCGTGGCGAGGAACTCCGGGTCGGTGAGCAGCCGCAGCACCAGCTTCGCCGGGTCGACGGCCGGCCACACGGCCTTCACCGCCGCCTTCACCGCGCTGTTGCGGGCGACGGCGTCCTGCACCCGGTCGTCCGGGGCCTCGCCGGAGCGCTCCATCTGCACCAGCACGGCGTGCGCGATGCGCTGCGGCAGGGCCTCGCGGGCGGCGCCGTAGCGGATGTCCCGGTCGAGCAACTCCCGGACCATGGCCTCCAGTTCATACGCCGGAACCCGCCAGCGCCGGGAGCCGCGCACCACGACGATCGGCTCGCTCTCCATGCTGACCTGCGCGTAGACGGCGCGCCGCAGCACCTGCGCCATCCTCGCGTCGCCCTTCACGATCGCCGCCGCCGCGTCGTCCACGCCCCGGACCTCCACATGGGCCACCAGGTCGTCGACCGTGCCCTGGCGGACCGTCAACTCACCCAGCGCGGGCAGCACTTGCTCGATGTAGTGCAGGAAGGACCGGTTCGGCCCGATGACCAGGGTGCCCGTGCGGGCCAGCCGCTCGCGGTGGGCGTACAGCAGATACGCCACCCGGTGCAGACCGACGGCCGTCTTCCCGGTCCCCGGCCCGCCCTGGACGCAGACCGTCCCGCCCAGCCCGCTGCGCACGATCTCGTCCTGCTCGGGCTGGATGGTCGCGACGATGTCGCGCATCGGACCGACGCGCGGCCGCTCGATCTCCTGCTGGAGCAGCTTGCTGGCGCCGGCGGCCTCGGCAGGGTCGGAGAGGTGCTCGTCCTCGTACGCGGTGAGGTCGCCGCCGGTGTAACCGAAGCGGCGACGCAGCCCGACGTCCATCGGGTTCTTCCTGGAGGCCCGGTAGAACGGCTGCGAGACCGGCGCACGCCAGTCGATGACCATCGGATCGCCGCCGCCGTCGTGCACATGCCGACGCCCGATGTAGAAGCGCTCCCCCTCGGCCCCTTCCGCCTGGTCGGCGCCGGGGGCGTGCAGGTAGTCGAGGCGGCCGAAGAAGAGCGGGGTGTGGCTGAGGTCGGCGAGCGCCTTGATGCGCTCCCCGATCTGGCGTTCCAGGATCTGG
This sequence comes from Streptomyces sp. NPDC002623, assembly GCF_053592635.1. NCBI lineage: Bacteria > Bacillati > Actinomycetota > Actinomycetes > Kitasatosporales > Streptomycetaceae > Streptomyces > Streptomyces sp. NPDC002623. The sequence goes on from NZ_JBSFWB010000007.1 coordinate 155,302, forward strand.
GCGTTGACCCAGTTCGCGGTGACGTCGCTGATGTCGAGCGCCTCGACGTCCTCACGCATGGCGCGCAGGGCGGCGCGGGAGGAGGTGAGATGGGCGCGCTCGCGGGCGAGGGGGTCGTCGTCGACGGGCGTGGACGGCGTGGACGTCGCGGACAAGGGGGTGCCTCCGGGCCGGTACGGGGGGGTGCTGCGGTGGTGCCGTCCGGTTTCCGTCCGGACGGCGGCGCTCCGCGAAGGGAGGCGGGCAAGAGCGGGGATTCTAGGTGAACGGGCGAGGCGGGTGCCAATGGTTTTAGCGGCGGATGCCCAGGGTCTTGGGGGACGGACGCTCCGTCCCGTAGGGGATGGCTCCGTCCTCCGTAGGGGACGGCTCCACCCTCCGGGGGTACTCAAGTAGCACGCGGACGGGGGACCTGAGACCGATGCCCGCTTTATGCCTCGGCCTCCATCATGGAGACATGAGTGCAGCGACCATCAGCCCAGCCCCCGGCCCGGCCGGCGCCACCCCGCTGACCGGCACCCACACCCACCGTCACCAGCACCGCGTCGGCGACGCCCTGCGCGCGCTGAAGGTGTTCGCCCGCGCCGCCTTCGACGTCGTACTGCTCGGCGAGTACGCGGAGGAAGCCGGCGTGCGTCGCAGATGACCCGGGTCGGCTCAGGTCTCCTCGGCCAGCAGCTCGTCCGCGTCCATGATCCGGTACGCATAGCCCTGCTCCGCCAGGAAGCGCTGGCGGTGCGCCGCGAAGTCCTGGTCGATGGTGTCGCGGGCGACCACGGAGTAGAAGTGGGCCTGGTGGCCGTCCGCCTTGGGGCGCAGCACCCGCCCGAGCCGCTGGGCCTCCTCCTGCCGTGACCCGAAGGTGCCGGAGACCTGGATGGCGACGGTCGCCTCCGGCAGGTCGATCGAGAAGTTCGCGACCTTCGACACGACCAGCACGCTGATCTCGCCCTCCCGGAAGGCGTCGAAGAGCTTCTCGCGCTGGGCGTTGGAGGTCTCGCCCTTGATGACGGGGGCGTCGAGATGCTCGCCGAGCTCGTCGAGCTGGTCGATGTACTGCCCGATGACGAGGATCTGCTGCCCGGCGAACCGCCGCACGATCGCCTCGGTCACCTTCCGCTTCGTCGCGGTCGTCGCACAGAAGCGGTACTTCTCCTCGGCCTCGGCGGTGGCGTAGGCGAGCCGCTCGGAGTCGGTGAGGTTGACGCGCACCTCGACACAGTCGGCGGGCGCGATATAGCCCTGCGCCTCGATCTCCTTCCAGGGCGCGTCGAACCGCTTGGGGCCGATGAGGGAGAAGACGTCCGACTCACGGCCGTCCTCGCGCACGAGGGTCGCGGTCAGTCCGAGCCGCCGCCGGGCCTGGAGGTCGGCGGTGAACTTGAAGACGGGCGCCGGCAGCAGGTGCACCTCGTCGTAGAGGATCAGCCCCCAGTCCCGGGAGTCGAACAGTTCGAGGTGCGGGTAGACGCCCTTCCGCCGGGTCGTCAGCACCTGGTAGGTGGCGATGGTGACGGGCCGGATCTCCTTCCGCGTCCCGCTGTACTCGCCGATCTCCTCCTCGGTCAGCGAGGTCCGCTTCACCAGCTCGTGCTTCCACTGCCGGGCGGAGACGGTGTTGGTGACGAGGATCAGCGTCGTGGACTTCGCCTGAGCCATGGCCCCGGCGCCGACCAGCGTCTTCCCGGCCCCGCACGGCAGCACCACGACGCCGCTGCCGCCGTGCCAGAAGTTCTCCACGGCCTGCTTCTGATAGGGCCTGAGCGCCCAGCCGTTCTCGTCCAGCTCGATCGCGTGGGCCTCGCCGTCGACGTACCCCGCGAGGTCCTCGGCCGGCCAGCCCAGCTTCAGCAGCGTCTGCTTGATCTGCCCGCGCTCGGAGGGGTGCACGGCCACCGTGTCGGGGTCGATCCGGTTGCCGACCAGCGGAGCGACCCGCTTCGACCGCAGGATCTCCTCCAGCACCGGCCGGTCGGTGGTGGTGAGCACCAGCCCGTGCGCCGGATGCTTGCTGAGCGTCAGCCGGCCGTACCGGTCCATCGTCTCGGCGATGTCGACGAGCAGCGCGTGCGGCACGGGGTAGCGGCTGTACTGCACCAGCGCGTCCACCACCTGCTCGGCGTCGTGCCCGGCGGCCCGTGCGTTCCACAGACCCAGCGGGGTCAGCCGGTAGGTGTGGATGTGCTCCGGCGCCCGCTCCAGCTCGGCGAACGGCGCGATGGCCCGACGGCAGTCGCCGGCCTGCTCGTGGTCGACCTCCAGGAGCAGGGTCTTGTCAGATTGGACGATGAGTGGACCGTTCACGTACGCGCACATCCCTTCCGCACGGCCAAACCTCCAGTGTGCCGTACGGCGTCCCCGAACGGGGGTCCGGTGCTCCACGGCCGACGTGGGCAACGTCTCGCGCAACCCTGCGCGTCTTCAGGGTGTCTGACCGGGCGAGCAGCGCGGTGGGCGCGGCGCGGTGGGGGGTTCGGTATGGCTGTGCTGTCGTTCCGTCGAGGGGCGGTCGGGGTCGGGGCCGCCGCGGTGCTGGCGGCCACGGGGACCTGGGTGATGTGGCCCGGGGAGGTCGACGCGCGGCTGTGGGCCGAGGTGCGGCCGGTGATCGAGGCCCGGATCGCCGCGGAGGCGGTGGGCAGCGGCTACGGCGAGACCCTGCCCGCGCTCGGCGCCCGCTGGTTCTGCCATGCGGAGGCGCTCGAACTGGAGGAGCGCGAGGGCCAGGTACGGGCCGGCGTGAACACGCTGTGCGTCGAGTACGGGGTCCAGGAGGACAGCCTGGTGGAGTGCAGCGCCGGGCAGTATCCGCAGGTGGTCCGGCTGGAGCGGGACGCGGCGGCCGAGGGGGGCTACCGGGTCGTCTCCCGCGAGGAGCCGCCCGACGGGGCCGGGTACACGCGGTGGACCCATGCGCACTTCGGCGTCCTCGTCCGGTCCTCGCTCGGCAGTCCGATGTCGTCCGCCGAAGTGGAGACACAGGCCCGCGCCCACTTCGGGCTGGCCGCGGACGCCTCCGTCGGAGAGTGCTGACCCCCGACGCCGGCCCTCCGGACGGGAGCTAGTCGTCCGCCAGCTCCGCGACTCCCGTGATCCGGTGCAGCGGGTAGGTGCGGACCTCGTCCGCCGTGTGGTCGTACGCCGTCACGAAGCCGCCCTCCACGCGGACCGGGGCGATGACCCGCTGGCTGGCGGCGCCCTCCGCGTTGACGTAGCCGATCCACAGGGCCTCACCGGTGAGGACCGCGGCCTGCACGGTGGCGAGGGTCTCGGCGGAGCTGGTGCGGGGCAGTTCGCCCGTGGCGAGCGGGGCCGCGTCCTCGGTCGGTTTGCGGGGGGTCGTGGCCGCCAGGTCACCGGCCCGGATCGCGCGGATCGCCGCCGTGAGAAGGGTGCCGTCGGGCATCGGCGGGCCGTCCGGCACCGGCTCGGGGGCCGTGCGGGGCGGGGTGCGACGGGCGTGGGCCCGGGTGATCAGGACGTCGCCCTCGGCGGACTCGGCGGCGGGCGCGAAGCCCATCTGGCGCAGGCCCTCCAGAAGCGTCGCCGGGTCCGCCTGGGCCGCGAGCACCGTGGGGGCCAGGCGGCGCAGCCGCAGGACGACCGCCCGCTTGTCGGCGAGGATCTCGTTCAGCAGGGCGTCGTCGTCGCAGCGGACATAGGCCGAGGCCGCGCCCACCCGCAGATGACCGTGGCGTCGCGCCACGTCGTCGATCAGATACGTCAGCGGCTGCGGCACCGGCGTGCGCGAGTGCTCGGCGAGGAACGCGTGCAGGTCGGAGGCGCTGCGGCCGACGTCCAGGGCCCGCCGGACCGAACCGGGCGTGAAGCGGTAGACGGTCGCGCCGCCCTTGGACTCGACGTCCGCGAGCACGCTCAGCACATCGGCGAGCGGCCGCCGCAGCGGGCCGGGGGCGACCGCGGTCAGGTCCGCCTGGAGCAGGACGTGGTCCAGCGGCTCCGGGAGGAGCGGAGTGAGCAGACGGGCGGCCGCCGCCGTGGCCACGGCCTGCTCGGGCGACGACAGGGGCGAGAGGGGCGAGAGGGACGCCGCCGCGGTGGCCGTGACGGGAGAGTGGCGGTGATGGTGCGTGGGCAGCTTGTCGCCGGGGCCGCCGGGAGCGGCTCCGGACGTGGCCGGGGCCGGCGCCGGGGGCGCGCCCAGGAGCGCCCGGCCCTGCGCCGACAACGCGCCCCGGCCGGTCACGCCCAGCAGTTCGGCCTCCGTCAGGGCCCAGCGGGCGAGCCGGGTGCGCAGATCGCCGTCGTTCTGCAGTCCGCGCAGCGGACGCTCCCAGCGCAGCCGGGTCAACACCGCCTCCGCGTCCGGCGCGGCGCCCTCGGGCAGCCCGGCCAGCAGCGTCAGCACCCGGTGCCGCACCTCGGGCGCGGCGGACCGGTCCAGGCCCGGGCCCAGCGCCGACAGCGCCCGCTCCTTCAGGTCCCGGCCGCCGACCACCCCGGACGTCCGGGTCGCCGCCAGCCAGGCCTGCGCGAGCTGCGCCCACCGCTCGGCGGGCGGCCGCTCCATCCAGTCGTCGTACTCCGGGGTCGCCGCGTACCGCTCGTCGGCCTCCCCGTCGGAGGCGAGCAGCCCGGCCGCGTACGCCAGCTCGACCCAGAACGCGGCCAGCGGCTCGGACACGTCCAGCGCCACGGCCGTCCGCTTGAGGTCGCGCACGCTCAGCCCGCCGGCCCGCAGGACGGCCGGGCCGCCCTCGTGCCAGTCCTTCAGCAACTCCTCGACGGTCGTCAGCGCGGTGTACGCCTGCCCGGCCGCCGTCGCGTCCACAACCTGTGGACGATGCACGGCGAGCGGCTCGACGCCCGGCGGCAGGGGTTCCGGCGTGCGATGGGCGAGGCCGCCGCGCAGATGCAGGGCGACCTCGCGGGGGAGCGCGACCGTCCCGGGCGCCGTCGGCAGCAGCAGCCCGCGGTCGAGCAGCCAGCGCAGCCGCGCCGCCGGCTCCGCCGTGACCTGCCCGTACGGCGGCCCCCACACCAGCCGGTCCAGCACGTCGAGCGAGTCGGCGGACGCCCCGGCGAGCAGGGCGGCCATCTTCTTGCGGTGGGTGAAGAGGGAGGTGAGCGCACCGACGGCGGACACCGAGTCGTGCGTGGACGGCAGCCCGGCCGTCGCCACGATCTCCTGGATCCGACCCGGCGACATGCCCGCCGTCGCCTCCCGCACGCTGGGCCCGAGCCCGGTCGGGGACGGATGCTGCGGCGACGGCGCGAGCAGTTCACGGGCGGTGCGGACGAGCCGGAGACGGTCGTCCGCGCCCCACACCAGCGCCTGTTCGCGCAGCGCCGCCAGCGCGCCGGGGAGCGCCTCGACGACGGCCGGCTCGCGCGCGTCGCCCGCCATCAGGCCGAGCAGCTCGTCGTACGTCGCCGGTTCGCCGGCCACGGCCAGCGCCTCCGCGGTCTGCAGGGCGAACCGGTCGAGCCGCTCCAGCGCGCGGACCACGGAGGCACGGGTGCCGGCGCGGGTGGCGAGCTGGGTGAGGTCGGTGGGGACCGGGGTGATGAGGTCGGGGCGGGCGCGCAGAAGCGCGGCCAGGGAAGCGTCGTCCCGGGCGCGGAGCGCTTCCGCGAGGGACCGGGGGGCCTGGTGGTCCTCGGTGCTCATCTTGCCCACGGTATCGGTTGCCGTCCCCGGGGGCTGCGCCCCCAGACCCCCGCTTCGGCCCTGAAGGGGCCTTGTCCTCAATCGCCGGACGGGCTGAGTTGTCCTGACCGGTCCTTGAGAGGTGACGCCGGACGGGCTGAG
>NZ_JBSFWB010000007.1:161171-436864 GCF_053592635.1 Streptomyces sp. NPDC002623
GAGTTGTCCTGGCCGGTCCTTGAGAGGTGACGCCGGACGGGCTGAGTTGTCCTGGCCGGTCCTTGAGAGGTGACGCCGGACGGGCTGAGTTGTCCTGGCCGGTCCTTGAGAGGTGACGCCGGACGGGCTGAGTTGTCCTGACCGGTCCTTGAGAGGTGACGCCGGACGGGCCGTGGTGCCGTGGCCGGTGCCGCAAAGTGAAGAAGCGATAGCGTCTTCCCGTGGGGATCGAGAGCGACCAAGTCGTCTACGAGTATCTGAGCCGTGTCGGGGATGTCGCGCAGCAGCGGCAGTTGTCCTCGGCCACGCGGATGCGGCTCGTCTCCGAGCTGCGCAACGAGATCGACCGGCGTCGGGCGAAGGCGGCCGTCGACTCTCCCGCGGCCGTCCGCCGGATCATCGACCGGCTCGGCAGCCCGGACGACATCGTCGCCGCCGCGGCCGAGCGGGGCCCCGGCGCGCCGGAGGGCCCGGCGCCCTCCGTGCCCGTACAGCGGGACCGTGCGGAGGAGGCGCCGCGGCCGAAGGGGATCCGGCGGGTCGTGCCGCGGCCCCGCTCCGGCACACCGCCGCCCGCCGCCCCCTCCGACGCGGCGTCCTCGCCGCACCGCGCCCCCGCGCACGAGCTGGGCGACTCCCGGGAGTCGCCCGACTGGTGGCTGCACGAGCCGATCCCGTTCGGCCCCGGCGAGGACGTGCACGGGTTCGTCGGCGGCGTGGAGATCCCCGACCTCCTCAAACCTCCCCCGCGCAGAAGGCCCGAGGAGGACGAAGAGGAAGAGGGGGACGGGGCAGAGGACGCGGACTCGGTCGTCGCCGGGGACGGGGACGGGGACGCGGGTGACGAGGAAGCAGGCCGCCCCCGTCGGCGGCTCCGGTTGCCGTGGGGCTCGGGGGAGTCCGGCGGCGAAGGGCGGAGCTGGAGCAATCCCCTGCTCCTGCTCGCCGCCGGCTGTCTCGTCTTCGGCGCGGTGTTCGGGAACTGGTACGGGCTGATCCTGGGGTGGCTCATCGCCTACGCCTCACGTCGGCTGACCGAGCGGGAGACGAAGCTGGCGGTCATGTGGCTGCCGGGGCTCTCGCTCACGGCCGGGCTCGTCTGGCTGTGGGGGCGCTCCGACGGACGCTGGGGCGACCCCATCGCCGAGGGGCGGATGAACGACGCGGTCGCCCAGACCTGGCCGTGGGTGATCCGGGGCGCGGCCGTGGCGTCGGCGCTGTTCCTGGTCTGGCGCTCGCAGAAGCAGCGATAGCGGCGACAGCCGGCGGCGACGGGCGGCGGGGTCACCGGATCGGCGATGGGCAGAATGGGTGCATGACGTCACCCGTGCTCACCGTCGGCTTCGACCTCGACATGACCCTGATCGACTCCCGGCCCGGCATCCGCGCCACCTATCTGGCGCTGGCCGAGCGGACGGGGACGTACATCGACGCCGATGCGGTCGTCACCCGGCTCGGTCCGCCGCCGGAGACCGAACTGGCGTACTGGTATCCGGCCGATCAGGTCGCGGCCATGGCCGACCTCTACCGCTCGCTGTACCCGGAGCACGGCGTCACCGGCGCGACCGCGCTGCCCGGCGCCCGGGAGGCGATCGCGGCCGTGCAGGCGGTCGGCGGGCGGGCCATCGTCGTCACCGCCAAGCACCAGCCCAACGCGAAGCTGCAGGTGGAGCATGTGCGCCTCGGCGCCGACGAGGTCATCGGCGACCTGTGGGCCGAGCAGAAGGCGCAGGCCCTGCGCGAGCACGCCGCGAGCGTCTACGTCGGCGACCACGTGGGGGACGTCCGCGGCGCCCGCGCCGCCGGGGCGCTGTCGGTCACCGTGCCGACCGGGCCGTGCGACGCGGAGGAACTGCGGACGGAAGGTGCGGATGTCGTGCTCACCGACCTCACCGAATTCCCCGCCTGGCTCCACGCCCACCTCGCGGAGCGCCCGGTTGACTAACCCATGGCACCCCTCGCCTGACGTCGGCCGGCGGCGATCGAACGCAGGACGCCCGCGCCCGCGATCAGGAAACCGACGCCCATGAGCATGCTCAGTCCGAACATGTACGTCGGAAAAGGCGTCGTGCCGAAGAACAGCGGGGCGACCGTGACGAGTGTGGCCACGGCGCCGACGAAGAAGACGATGGCACCGGCACGGATCAGTCGGTCACCGGGAGCGGCGGAATTCGTTTGGGTTTTGTCACGCACCGGACCAGGGTAGTTCCCAGCCCTGAGGAACAACCGGGGGACGTCTTGTCACCGGCCCGAAGACCATTAGCCTTGGTACCGGCGGGTCATGGACGACCCGCCCAAGTGCTGTCAACAGCCGTTCCAGTGCTGTTTTTGAAGCATCCGAAGTATCCGAAGCAGTTTTCCGACGAGTACGAGGACGAGGACAGACGTGCCTACCGGCAAGGTCAAGTGGTTCAACAGCGAGAAGGGCTTCGGCTTTCTCTCCCGCGACGACGGCGGTGACGTCTTCGTACATTCCTCGGTCCTCCCTGCCGGAGTCGAGGCACTGAAGCCGGGCCAGCGAGTGGAGTTCGGCGTCGTCGCCGGACAGCGCGGTGACCAGGCGCTCTCCGTCGTCATTCTGGACCCGACCCCGTCGGTCGCCGCCGCCCAGCGCAAGAAGCCCGACGAACTGGCCTCCATCGTCCAGGATCTGACCACCCTCCTCGAGAACATCACGCCGATGCTCGAGAAGGGCCGCTACCCGGAGAAGAACTCCGGCAAGAAGATCGCCGGTCTACTGCGCGCGGTCGCCGACCAGTTGGACGTCTGAGCCGGAAACTCCTACGGGAAATCGAGTGCGCCGGGGCCGAGGGGCGGCAACAGTCCCTCGGCCGCCGCGCGAGTCAGCAGTCCGCGTACCGCCGCATAGCCGTCCTCGCCCAGGTCGGCCGTGAACTCGTTGACGTACAGGCCGATGTGCTGGTCGGCGACGGCCGGGTCCATTTCCTGGGCGTGCGCCATCACATACGGGCGGGACGCCTCGGGGTCGTCCCAGGCGGCGCGCACCGAGGCGCGGATCGAGTCGGCGAGCCGGGTCAGGGACTCCGTGCCCAGCGAGCGCTTCGCGATGATCGCGCCCAGCGGGATCGGCAGTCCGGTCGTGGACTCCCAGTGCTCGCCCATGTCCGCGAGCTTGTGCAGCCCGTAGCCGCCGTAGGTGAAGCGGGCCTCGTGGATGACCAGCCCCGCGTCGACCTTGCCGTCCCGTACGGCCGGCATGATCTCGTGGAACGGCAGGACGACGATCTCGCCGAACCCGCCGGGGAGGGTGTCCGCCGCCCAGAGGCGGAACAGCAGGTACGCGGTCGACGTCTCGCTCGGCACGGCGACCGTGCGGCCGGTGAGGTCGACCCCGGCCTCCCGGGTGAGCACCAGCGGGCCGCAGCCCCGGCCCAGCGCGCCCCCGCACGGCAGCAGCGCGTACTCGTCGAGGACGTACGGCAGCACGGCGTACGACACCTTCAGCGCGTCGGACTCGCCTCGCTGGGCCATGCCGTTGGTGATGTCGATGTCCGCGAAGGTCACCTCCAGCGCGGGCGCGTCCGGGACGCGGCCATGGGCGAGGGCGTCGAAGACGAAGGTGTCGTTCGGGCAGGGGGAGTACGCGATCTGCACGGTCTCAGCGCTCATCCGGGTCATCTGGGCCATGTGGGTTCCAACTCGTGAAGACGGGCGTGAGCTTCCCGAAACCGGTCGTCAGGGCCGTCAGCGCCTCGCCGATGCGCCAGGCGGCGCGGTCGCGCGGGCCGACGGGGTTGGAGACCGCGCGGATCTCCAGCACGGGCACCCCGTGCGCGGCGGCCGCCTCGGCGACCCCGAAGCCCTCCATCGCCTCGGCCAGGGCGCGCGGATGCCGCTCGCGCAGGGCGGCGGCCCGGGCGGCGGTGCCGGTGACCGTGGAGACGGTCAGGACGACCCCGGCGCGGGCCCCGGCAGCGGCCGCGGACTCCCGTACGAGGGACTCGGGCGGACGATGGGTGACGGCGCCGAAGCCCAGCTCGGTGACCGGCAGGAAGCCGTCGGCGGTCTCGGCGCCCAGGTCGGCTGCGGTGATCTCGTCGGCCACGACCAGGGAGCCGACGGGGGCGTCGGGCGCGAAGCCGCCCGCGATGCCCGCCGAGACGACGAGGTCGTAGGGGGCGCCCGCCAGCGCGGCGGCCGTCAGGGCGGCGGAGACGGAGGCGGCGGCCAGGGCCGGGCCGACTCCCGCGGCGAGCAGGTCGTACGTCTCCCCGGCGCGGTGCAGCGTCACGCCCGGCAGCCGGGTCTCCGTCACCGGTTCCTGCGGGCACGCCCGTGCCACCGCGTCCCGCTCGGCGGGGACCGCGGTGGCCACGAGGATGCGTGTCACGCGGATGCGGGACGTGGTCAGTCGTCCTTCTTGAGCTTGAAGGACCACAGGCCGGTCGCCGCCTGGCTGTCCTTCTTGCCGTCGCCCGCCTTGATGGTGACGAGCGTGGAGTCGCCCTGCGCGCCGTACTGGGCGTTGAAGAAGACGCTGCCCGGGATCGTCCGGTACGTCTTGTCGCTGTCCTCGGTGAGCGGCTGACCGTTCATCAGGATCGTCCAGCGCTTGTCGGCCACGTCGGGGTCGACGCCGAAGCGGACGGTCTCGTCCGGGTCGACGCTGATGGACTTGATGTCCTTGTCCGCGAGGCACTTGGTCAGCGCCGCGGCCTGCAGCGCCTCGCCCTCGCCGCCGCAGGTGGCCTCGGAGCTGACCGAGGAGCGGCCGACGGTGATCGTGGACAGGGGGGTCGGCTTGTCGCAGGCCGACAGGACGAGCAGGCCGGCGGAGACGGCGCCGGCGGCGGCGACGGCGCGGCGGCGTCGTACAACGCCGTGTACATCGGCGGCTCCGCCGCGGGGCAGCATCGAGGTCATGGCCGAAGGCTATCGGGCGCCCGCGGTCGGCTCTTTACGTGGGGTGCGGCGTGGCTGTGTGTTACGCCACGCGCCACGCCGAGTGCTACGCCGAGCGCCGCGCCAAGAGCTACGCCAAGAGCTACGCCGAGTGCTCCGCGATGCGCTCACACCACCCGGGATTTCGCGCCGCCCCCGTGCCGTACCGAGGACAGCAGCCCGCGGACCGTGGACAGCCAGCCCAGCGCGACCACCGCGGCGGCCACCGACAGGCCCAGCGTGCCGTTCAGCGGCATGACGATGCCGACCGCGCCGCCGAACACCCAGCACACCTGCAGAATCGTCTCCGAGCGGGCGAACGCCGAGGTGCGCACCAGCTCCGGCACGTCCCGCTGGATCAGCGCGTCCAGGGACAGCTTGGCCAGCGCCTGCGAGAACCCGGCGATCGCCGCCATGCACGCCACCAGGAACGCCCCGAAGAAGACGGCGGCTATGAGCACGGCGCCCAGCACGACCGCCACCACCGTCACGATGATCAGCTCCGGGGCCTTGGAGCGCAGCCAGGCGCCCACCGAGGTGCCCAGCGCGTTGCCCACGCCCGCCGAGACGGCCACCATGCCCAGCGACACCGCCGCGCTCTGCCCGGTCAGCGGGTGCTCGCGCAGCAGGAACGCCAGGAAGAACGTCAGGAACCCGGACAACCAGCGCAGGGCGGCGTTGGCGCCCAGCGCGTGGGTGACGGCGATGCCGACGGTCCGCAGGCCCGGCCGCTTCACCGGCCGGCGGTGCGGGCCGTGCAGATGCTGCTCGTCGGCGGCGAGCAGCGCCACGTCCTCGCCCTTGGCGGAGTCGACCTTGCCCGGCAGCGAGAACGACAGGAACGCACCGGCCATGAAGATCACGAAGGCGCCGTAGAGCGGATAGCGCGGGCCGAGTGCCTGCAGTCCGGCCCCGATGGGCGCGGCGACGCCGGTGGCGAGGAGGCCGCCGAGCGTGACCCGTGAGTTGGCCTTGACGAGGGAGAACCCGGTCGGCAGCAGCCGGGGCACGACGGCGCTTCTGACCACCCCGTACGCCTTGGAGGCGACGAGCACGCCCAGCGCGGCCGGATACAGCTCGATGCTGCCCGTGGCGACCGCGCCCGACAGGATCAGCGCCAGCAGCGCCCGGGCGAGCATCGACCCGGCCATGGCGGCGCGCCGCCCGTGCGGGAGCCGGTCGAGCAGGGGGCCGATCACGGGGGCGAGGACGGTGAAGGGGGCCATGGTGATGGCGAGGTAGAGCGCGACGCGGCCGCGGGCCTCGTCGGTGGGCACGGAGAAGAACACCGTCGAGGCGAGGGCGACCGTGATCATCACATCGCCCGCGCCGTTCACACCGTGCAGCTCGATCAGCTTGCCGAGGCCGGACTCGCCGGCGCCGTGCGCATGGGTGGCCTTGCGGATCCCGCGGGCGGTGCCGGTGAACGGGAGGTGCAGGGCGCGTCCGACCGCGCGGACGGACCCGCTCATCCGGCCCGAACCGCTCACCCGGCTCCTCCCCTTGTTCCCCTTCGTCGCACCGATCCCGGTGGCGCCCTGGGGTGTCCTTGCGGCTGCCACCCCGTCATAGTGCCCCGAGAAAGCTGTGCGTAGTGCGGTTACCGCGCGTATGGCCGTGTGATCGTCGGCGCGCCGGGCCGGTTCGCAGGGAGTTCGGGGGCCTGCGGGCAGGCTTTCCCGGGCTCCCGCGGGCCGCTCGCGGACTTCTGGTGGGCGCTAAACGTCCCGTCGGTGTAGGCCGAGCGTCCGCGAGCAGGTAGCGTGCGTAGCGCGCCGTGGCGATCGTTCTCGGCCGCGCGCCTCCCGGCCATCCCGCAGAATGGATGACAGCAGGTGCGCCCGAGCGCGATCGGGCGCGGACGTCGACGCGGCCCAACGGTCCGCTCCGTCCGCACCCGCCGCCTTCAGGCCGGCGCACCGAGAGACGGCGTAGGAGAGAAGCGATACCTGTGAGCGCAGCGACCACGCGAAGCCGCACCCCCGACCGCCTGTGCGCCGAGGCCGTCGACCTCGCACGTACCGCAGCCGAGGAGGCAGCCGCCCCCGGTGTGGTCGGCGAGCACGTAGGCCTGCTCTCCGAGGGCGACCGCGTGGTCACCCACTACTTCGAGTGCAAGGAACTGGGCTACCGGGGCTGGCGCTGGGCGGCGACGGTGGCGCGGGCCTCCCGCGCGAAGATCGTCACGCTGGACGAGGTGGTCCTGCTCCCCGGTCCCGACGCGGTCCTGGCGCCCGAGTGGGTCCCGTGGAGCGAGCGGCTGCGCCCCGGCGACATGGGCCCGGGCGACCTGCTCCCCACGGACGCGGAGGATCTCCGCCTGGAGCCCGGCTACACCGGTGAGGACGAGCCGCCGCCGAACTCGCTCGTCTCCGCGGAGATGGCCGAGCTCGCGGAGGCGGAGGACGCGGAGGTGACCCCGGCCGCGCCGGCCGAGCTCGCGGCCTCGCCGGTCCGGGGCACGATCGCCGCGGTGGCCCAGGAGCTGGGCCTGCGCAGAGCCCGGGTCCTGTCCCGCTACGGCCTGCACACCGCCGCCGACCGCTGGGAGGAGGGCTTCGGCTCCCAGACGCCCATGGCCCAGGCGGCCCCGGCGTCCTGTGTGAGCTGCGGCTTCCTCACTCCCATCGGCGGCTCCCTGGGCCAGGCCTTCGGCGTCTGCGCCAACGAGTTCTCGCCGGCCGACGGCCGTGTGGTCTCCCTGTCGTACGGCTGCGGCGGCCACTCGGAGGCGGCGATCATGCCGACGCCCCCGCGGCCCGCCCCGCCGGTGGTCGACGAGACCCGCGTGGACCCCTTCCCGCTCCGCCCGGCCCCGGACTCGGGCTCGGTCCCGACGGCGACGGACGAGGACACGGCGGAGCTGGGGCACTCCTAGGGCAGGCTTCCGCTCGATGTGACGAAGGTCTCATTTTTTTGGCGGGCCTTGCCGGAAGAGAGATGCCCCCGTGTGTCGGCAAGGCGTGAGCGTCGCGAGGCTCAGGATTCCAGCGGAAGGGAAGGCTGTTCCGCAACTGGCCCAAGGTATGTGTACTGAGTGGACCGAACGACGTCCACGGAGTCCAGGCGCTGACGGAAAGCCGATGTGGACGTTGCTGTCGCCGCGAGCCCGGACGGTCGCGCACCGCGTGTTTGGCACATGCGTCGACCAAAAGTGTCGCGTCATGTTCCCTGGGGCGACTCTCGTTCTGACGACGCCGCCGAGGCGCAGCCGGGCACATGCCGGGCTGAGGGGGCCTGAAGGCATGGTCGCAGCCGTCGCAGTTTCGGAGGGGCGTCGGGTGTGTCCGGGGCGGTAGTTGAGCGTTCGGTTGTGCGTCGGGACGTCGCCGTGGGTCGTGTCGGACGCATTCGCCGGGGCGCGCGAAGAGGGACGGGCTTGGCCCGCCCCTCTTGCTTGGTTCCCCTTGACTGTTTCAGCCGATGGCGATTCGGGTTTTCCAGTAGCTCGCTGTCTCAATAACCTCTGTGCCCGAGCCCGAAAGGGCCGTGCGGCTGCCGACGTAGAACCGCACGGTGCCATTCGTGTGGACGGTCCAGATGTCAGGGATGGAGTCGCCGTTGGCGTCCGGCGTGCCGATGAGCAGGTAGATGTTGCCGCTGCCCCAGCCCGTGCCGCCGTAGATGCCGTCCGCGCCGTCGGCGGAGTTGGCGGCGGCGGCCAGGGAGTTCAGGTCGGTGCCGCCGCCGCTCGCCTTGATGCCCTTGCGGGAGAGAAGCCGGCCAGAGACGTCGGTGCGGTACACCATGTCCGTCACTCCGTCGCCGGAGAAGTCGCCTACGAAGACGATGTCCCGCTCGGTCCAGGCGGAACTGGACAGCCGGATCGCCTGGTAGATGGTGGCGCCGTGGTACCCGGTGAAGGCCCACAGCGCGTCACCGGCGGTGGCGAAGAAGTCCGTGCGCCCGTCCCCGGTGGCATCGCCCGCCGAGACGATCTGGGTGAGGGAGGCGGGGCTCGGCGCGTTGGGCGGGAGCAGGATTTCCACCCGCTTGTCGATGTTGACCGCGCCGTAGCCGTCGCCCGGGTACACCCACAGCTTGTCGCCGAGGCGTACGACCAGGTCCTGCAGGCCGTCACCGCCGTAGATGTCGCCGTTGTGAGCGATCAGCGCACCCTTGAAGTGTCCGGAGGGTGGGGCAACGAACGGTGGCAGGTCGTCTCCGTTCGGGTCCTTCTCGGGGTTGGCCCGATAGGCGCCGGGCATCGAGTAGGCGAGGTCGCCGGTGCCCTTGGCGAGGTCGGTCGTGGCCTGGGAGGGATAGAGGGCGAGGTTGCCCTCCGCGGTGACCACCATCAGGTCGGCAAGCTTGTCCCCGGTGAAGTCGCCAGGGGCGTCGGCCTGGTCGCGCGGGCTGACGTAGAAGAAGTACTTCGTCGGCTGCGACGGGTTGCCCGCGGCGTCGACGGCCCGGATGTAGAGCACATTGGGCCCGGCAGACGGCGGTGTGAGACTGGGGACAACGGTGGTACGGGTGGTCGCGGACCCTTCGGGGCGGCGGATGCTTCCGGTGTAGGTAGGTGAGTTGAAGCCCCACTCGTACCGCACGACGTCCGTGTTGAGAGCGCGGAACAAGAATGTTCCGCCCGTGCCGAACTTCACGGTGGACCAGTTGGCGTCCTCGGCGTCGTTACCGAAGCCGTTCTCGCTGCCGTCGGCGTTGGGGAAGTCCCAAGAGATGACCTTCGGTGGCTTGGGCGCCGTGGTGTCGAGGATGAAACGGCAGGGTGTCTTGACCGGTGTGTACGACGAGGAGGCACCGGCGTCGTCGACGGCCCGCACGCGCCACGAGTAGATCGCGCCGTTGGTGAGTTTGCTGGTGGGGAAGCCGGCCGTGGTGCGCAGCGCGGTGTCCTTGTCGCCGCCGACCGAGACCTTGCCGGTGGAGCCCAGCAGGTCACCCGTGGTGTCCCACTTTCCGTTCACCCACAGGTCGAAGTCGAGGTAGTCGAGGTTCTTGTCCTTGTCGGACCCCCGCGCGCTGAACGTCAGGTTTCCCGAGCCCATGCGGGCGTACGGCTCGGTGGTGGTGCACTTGCCCTCGGGACCGAGGTCCAGCGAGTTGGAGTCGATGGTCGGCTTGCGGTTGTACACCAGCTCCAGCACGGGCGCGTTGTCGCCGTTGGCCTGGAACTTCTTCCACGAGTACTGCGAGTTCTCGTCTCTGGCCCGCATGCCGAAGGTGATGCTGTCCTTTCCCTCGTCGGCGCGCTTCTGCGCGGCCCCTCGCACGTCGAAGGTCTCGTACGCGTCCCGGCACCCGGACTTGTAGCCGTGTGCGAAGCTCTTGGTCGCGAACTTGTTGCCGTCGCTCAGCTTGGGCGCGTTCTTCCAGTTGGTGTGCCCGTCGACCGATCCCGTGAGGTGCACACTCATCGACCGTGCGCCGCACGACCAGGAGTACGTCTCCAGCACGCGCAGCTTCGCACTCGTGATCTTCGTGCCCTTGAGATCCTTGTCGAAGGCGATGTTGAAGTACGAGCGCGAGGTGCCCCATGTGTCCGACTCAAAGCCGACGCGGGCCTCGTGCGTACCGCCCTTGTTGAAGCCCTTGCCGTTGTAGAACGTGGCGTTGGGGTGCCGGCTGTACGCGGTGGTCCAGTTCTGAGTGTGCTTCTTCACCGATGGGTCGACGAAGACGGGGTACTTGGTGGCCGGGTCGTTCAGGAACTCCTGGTTCGGCGTGAGTAGCCAGTTCGCGCCGGACAGGTCGACCTCGACCAGTTCACCGCGCGAGTCCGGCGAGGGGCCGTCGAGCCCGGACAGGCCGAACGTCGCCGAAGAACCGGTCTGCGAGGGTGCGGGCGTCGGCTCGGCCGGCGCGGACGGCAACGGCGACTCCGAAACCGTCGGGGCGGGGCCGTCGGCGGCCGGCGGAAGAGTCTCGGGGTGGGTGTCGCCCTGCTCGTCGGTCTCGATCAGTTCCTCGGTCGTGCTCGGACTGTCGCTCGGCGAATCGGGCGCCGACGTGCTGGGCTCCGGGCTCTCCGACGCCGTCGGCTGAGCGCTGGCACCGACCTCGCCGTCGGTCACCGCCGGGGAACCAGTGCTGTCCCACATCAGCGGGGTCGGCGAGATCGCCACCTCGTTGCCGTACGCGTTCTCCGCGCTGAGTACGCTCGTGACCGGGTCCAGGCGGAAGGTCAGGTCCGCGGACGTGATGCCGTACGACAGCTGCTGCGCGCGTGGATCGGCCGCGGCCTGTCGGTTCTTGAGGACGAGTAGCTGGGCGAAGCCGTCGTCGTCTGCCGTCAGCACCAGGTCGGCACCCGGGAATATCTCCGGGTACAGCGCCCGGGACCCGTCGATGATCGGGGTGGGGACCGCGCCCGGCCAGGTCAGCTGAATGTCGTAGCCGTCGACGGTGAGGGTGACCAGGGGGCTCGCGTCCGCGGCGGCCGTTCGCGCACCCTTGACGAGGGAGGCGCGGCGCACACCGAAGCCGGCGCGGGAGGCGTGCTCCTCGCCGTCATGGGCAGCCTTCGACCCGCCCGTCCTCGAGCCCGCCGAGAACACAATCCGCGCGTTCGTGGCATTGGGCTCCCAGCCTCTGTCCGTGCGGTGCAGGTCATAGTCGATGGGCTTCCACTCGCCGCCCACCTTGGCCCGGATCGGTGAGGAGTACAGCTTCTTCGCCATCTGGCCGTCGGGCCGTGCCCACGTGGTGGACCGTGCCGTGCGCGCCGCCGTGACCTCGACGGACTTCCCGGTCTTGGCGGCCCGCGTGAGCGCGGCGGCCTCACTCACCGGCTTCGTCTTCCCGTCCCCGCTCGACCCGCCGCGCGAGCCGGGCTCATCCAGGCCGAGGCCGATGAAGGTGATGCCGGTGGCGGCAAGTGCCGCGGTGAGTACTGCGGCCGTGGTCCGTCTGCCGGGCACACGATGCCAGTTGCGCTCCTTGCGCGTCATCGGGCGAGTTCCCCTTCCCCCCTTGGAACCGGCGGGACAGGCCTCGCCGGGCGAGCCGATGATGACCTATGAGCGGGCTGTCGTCACGCTTCGCAGCCGATGGAGTGGAATGAACGGATCAAGCAGCTCGGCCGTAAAGGAGGTCGGGTCGTCCGGCCGGTGATCGCCGCGCCCGTCGGGGGAGTTGAGTGCGAAGTGGTGCAAAGTATCCCTCAACTCCTCTGACTCGATGCCCATTTGCCAGGGGAACCGGCGAATCAAGCGATTGATCGCGGATGGACGCCACTTTCCCGTACCTCCGGTAGATGCGGGTCTGTGCTTCACCACCCACTATCGAGCGTTACACACCGTGACTGTCATCACATCCATACAGGCGATCTAGCGGAACTTCACAAGACCGTCACAGAATCACCGGCATCTGATACGTCATCACGCGTGGTCCGTTCCTGGCCCGCCTCGAGTGGTCCGGGGGGACCTCGCCGTGTTCGGTCGCTACTCGAATGTCCGCCGTCGCCGCCTGCGCGGAGTCGTCGTGCCCGCCATCGGCGCGGTCCTGCTCGTGGGCCTCCTGCCCGCGCAGTCCCTGGCTTTGCCACCCGACCCGTCCGTCGCTGAGAAGGGACGCGAGACCCTCGACCTGGAGATGCTCGAACAGGACAAGACCGTCACGGGCGAGGTCTTCGAGCGGGACCTGGAGTCTCTGAAGGCCGAGGTCCCCGAGGATCTGCAAGAGGCCCCGGCAGGTACGGCGACGGCCCCGGCCCCCGCTACCGGCTCGCTCAGCTTCGACTCGACGACGAGCGCGACCCAGGCCTCGGACCGTGCGGGCGCGACAGCCCGGCAGGTCGCCGTCACTCCCGTCGAAAACCTCCCCGTCAGCCTCGGTCAGGCCCCGGACCAGGCAGCCCCGACCGGTACCTGGAGCGTCCAGGTCTACGACCGCGCCGCCGCCGTTTCCCAGGGCGTCGACGGCGCCGTCGTCAAGGTCCAGGCCCCTGCGACCGGCTCCGTACCGATCTCGGTCAAGCTCGACTATGCCGAGTTCAAGAACCTCTACGGTGCCGACTGGGCCTCCCGGCTGCGCTTCGTCCAGTTTCCCGAGTGCTATCTGACCACGCCCGACGTCGAGGCGTGCCAGGAGTACGAGGAACTGGAGACCACCAACGACACCAAGACCCAGTCGATCACGGCGACGGTCGACACGGCGGCGGACGGCACGGTGACCCCGGCCGCGGCGGCCGAGGTGGCCAGGTCCGGCGGTCCGACCGTCGCCCAGGCCGCGTACCGCACGTCGATGCCCTCTTCCGCCACACAGGTCGCCGCGACCGGTGACAGCGCGGTCGTCGGCGCAGTGGACTCGGGCGGCGGCGCGGGCGGAACCTTCAAGGCGACGCCTCTGGTCTCCAACGGCAAGTGGGAGGCGGGCGGTCCCTCCGGCGCGTTCACCTGGTCGTACCCCCTGACGATTCCGGCGGCCCCAGCCGGCCCGGTTCCCGGTGTCGCCTTCACCTACAACTCCCAGTCGGTGGACGGGCGTACCGCCATCGCCTCGCCCCAGTCCTCCTGGATCGGCGAGGGCTGGGACTACGACCCTGGCCACATCGAGCGCCGCTACCGGACCTGCCAGGACGACCGCAAGAAGCTGAACTCCGGCACGCCCAACAACACCGCCAAGAAGGACAAGACGTCCGACCTGTGTTGGACGTCCTACAACGCGGTGATGTCCCTCATGGGCAAGACCACCGAACTGGTGCGGGACGCGGCGGCCGGCAGCAACCCTGAGACCGACACCGAGATCTACCGTCCCACCCAGGACGACGGCACCCGTGTCGAGCGCAGGACCGGCGGCAGCAACGGCGACAACAACGGCGAGTACTGGGTCGTCACCACCATGGACGGCACGAAGTATTACTACGGCCTGAACCAGGTCGGCGGTGGTCACGCCGACACGAACTCCGTCTCCGCCGTCCCTGTCTTCGGCAACCACCCGGGCGAGCCCTGCCACGCTGACGCGTTCGCCGACTCGCGTTGCGGGTCGGGCAAGAAGCAGGCCTGGCGCTGGGGTCTGGACAAGGTCGTCGATATACACGGCAATGCGATGGTGGTGAGCTGGAAGCAGGAGTCGAATTACTACGCGGTGAAGAAGAAGTTCAAGTCACCGGAGCAGTACGACCGCTTCGCCTACCCAACGACTATCGAGTACGGCATGCGCTCGGACCTCACCAAGCCGTCGGCGACGATCGAGTTCGGGGTGAAGCAGCGCTGCCTGAAGTCGGAAGCGGCCTGTAACGCGGACAACTTCAACAACACCGACGACCCGGCCGCGTACCGCCCCTGGTGGGACACACCCGGGAACCTGAACTGTAAATCCTCCTCGAAGCTCTGCCCGCCCTTTCCCAGCTTCTGGACGCAGATGCGCCTGGACACAGTGACGACGAAGGGCGCCCGCACCGGCCAGACGGGGCTCGGCAAAGTGGACACCTATGAGCTGCACCAGTCGTTCCCGGAGGACTGGTACGACACCTCCCCGGGCCTGTGGCTGAACTCGATCACCCGGCGCGGCTTCGCCCCCGGGGACACCACCGGCACACTCCAGCACAAGGACGGCGTCAGCTTCGCCGAATACTCCGTGGGCTCCACCTCGCCGCTGCGCACCCGCCTTCAGGACCGCCAGTTGCCGAACCTGGTCCTCGCAGGCCCGAACGACCAGCGCCCCGCCTTCACCCGGCCCCGCATCGGTACCGTCGCCACGGAGTACGGCGGCGACATCGAGGTCGAGTACACGGGCGGCTGCGCCACCGAACCGGCCGAGGACAAGGGCAAGAACAACAGCACCTGCTACCCGGTCCGCTGGTCCCCGGACGGTGACGAGAAGACACCGGCGAAATCCTGGTTCAACAAATACGTCGTCCACTCCGTGACCGAGACCGACAAGGTCACCTCGCACGGCAAGCCGGTCGTCACCAAGTACGCCTATACCGGCCCAGCCTGGTCCAAGAGCGTCGACGAGTTCACCCGACCCGCCCTGCAGACCTACAGCGACTGGCGCGGCTACCGTCAGGTGGCCGTGAGCAAGGGCAGCAAGTCCACATCGCAGCAGGGCGACCCGCAGTCCCAGTCGTACTCCGTGACGCGCTACTTCCAGGGCGTCGGCGGTGCGGTCAAGGACTCCACCGGTACCTACACGCTGGTGGACGACGACGCTCAGCAGTACACGGGCCTGACCGCCGAGTCGATCACCTACCTCGATTCCGACAAGAAGATCCAGAAGCGCGTCCTGTACTACCCCTGGTCGAAGCAGACCGCTTCCCGCGCCCGCGAAGCCGAGACCGGCACCGACCTCGAACCACTGCTGGCCCACCGCGCCGCCATCAAGCGCACGGACGAGATCCAGACGGTCGATACGAGCTGGCGTGCCGTACGCACACTCTCCTCCTTCGAGGACACCTACGGACTGCCCTACCAGGTCGAGACGGCCGTGGTGAAGCCGAGCGGCTCCGGCGGCGAGACACTCTCGGACCAGACCTGCACCAAGAAGTCGTACGTTCACAACACCTCGGCCTGGCTCATCGGCCTGACCAAGGAACAGCGCACCACCGGCACCTCCTGCGCGAACTACGACTCCGCCGACCCGGCCACACAGCTCAAGTCCGCGGTGCGGTACAGCTACGACAAGCTGGACTACGGGGCCACCCCGACGAACGGCGACGTCACCTCGACAGCCACGATCGACGGCGCCGGCACCTCTTACTCGAAGGTCGTCACGACGACCTACGACGACCTGGGCCGCAAGCGCTACGTCACCGCGCCCGGTGAGGGCACAACCGAGACCCAGTACGTTCCGGCGGACGGCGGCCCGGTCACCTCGATCAAGGCGATCAACGCCATGGGGCACGCCACCACCACGACCTTCGACCCCGGCCGCAGCCTGGCACTCACGGTCACCGACCCCAACGGCCGAGTCCTGAGGACCGAGTACGACGCGCTCGGACGTTCGGTCAAGGGCTGGTCGGCGTCCCGGTCGTCCGGCGGAAAGTCCGCGGACGTCCTGATCGAATACCAGAGCGCCATCGCCACCTCCGAGAAGACGCGTCCGGCGGCGGTCACCGTCAGGACCCTCAAGGACGACGGCACCTACAACAAGCACGTCACGATCTACGACGGCCTGATGCGTCAGGTCCAGACCCAGGAAGAGGCCCACGGCCCCGGCCGGATCGTCACCGACACCTCGTACGACGACCACGGACTCGTCGACGAGCAGACCGCCGGGTACCTCGCCAAGGGCGATCCCGCGGTGGAGCTGTTCACCCCGAAGTCGACCGCGTCGATCCCGAGCTGGACCAAGACCCGCTACGACGGTCTGGAGCGGCCCGTCCGCAACTCGATCTACTTCGACGGCGACTACCGGTACGCCACGTACACCAGCTACTCCGACACCAGTACCTACGTGGACCCGGTCGGCGGGACCGCCCCCCGAACCCGGACCTACACCGACGCCCTCGGCCGGATCACCTCGGTCAAGCACTACAGCCGGGACGACTCCGCGAGCGACGCCGGGCGCACGACGGCTTACGAGTACGACGCCCGCGGCAACCGCACCAAGGTCACCGACCCGGCCGGCAACAACTGGTCGTACACCTACGACGCTCGCGGCCGCCTCACCTCCGCCACCGACCCGGACACCGGCAAGACGGAGACCTGGTACGACGCCGCCGACCGCCCCAACAAGACGACCAACTCCCGAGGGAAGACGACCTACACCGAGTACGACAACCTGGGCCGGCCCACCAAGATCCGCGAGGGATCCGAGACAGCCACCCCCACCAAGGAGTTCACCTACGACTCCCTGCCCGGCGCACTCGGCAAGCAGGTGGCCTCCCTCCGGCACACCGCGAACGGCGACTACATCAACCGGGTCACCGGCTACGACACCGAATACCGTGTCACCAGCCGGGAGACGGTCATCCCCGCCAACACCATGACCACGGGCTTCGCCGGCACCTACCCCTACACGTACACCTACACTCCGGTCACCGGACAGCCGCTGTCGTACACCATGCCCGCCGTCGGTGGACTCGCCGCCGAGAAGGTCGTCACCCGCTACAACAGTGATGGTCTCGCCGAGTCCACCTCAGGAAGAGCCTGGTACACGTCCGACGTCACCTACTCGCCCTTCGGCGAGCCGCTGCGCACGGTCTCCGGCTCCCAGCCTGCCCGGGTGTGGACGACCAACTTCGTCGACCCGCACACCGGACGCCTTCAGCGCACGGTCGCCGACCGCGAGACCGCGAGCCCGCACCGCATCAGCGACAGCTACTACTCGTACGACCCCTCCGGCACCATTACGTCGAACGCCCGTAGCCTGACCGAGGCCTCGGGCACGACCTGGGACACCCAGTGCTTCACCTACGACGCCATGGGCGAGATGGTGAACGCCTGGACGTCGAAGATCACCCCCGACGGCAAGGCCACCGGCTGCAAGGCGGCGAATGGCACGACGTGGGGCCACCGCACCGACTACGAGACCTCGACCGGCCCGGTGGCCGACGCCCCCGACGCCTCGACGGACGTCTCGAGCCCGGACACCTCGCTGACGTCGACCCTGACCGCAGCCGCGCCCGATGCGGCCACCGTCGCCACGGGCACCACCGCCTACCGCCAGTCCTTCACCTTCGACTGGCTCGGCAACCGCGCCGCGATGACGGAGCACGACCCCGCGGACCCGGCCAAGAACATCGGCTACAGCTACGGCTACGACAGCAAGCAGCCCCACACGGTCGACTGGATCAGCTCCAGCCCTACCGGCAAGGGCAGCTCCTACACCTACGACGCGGCCGGCAACACCGAGGCCCGCTCCCTGTCGGGCACCACGCAGGACCTGACCTGGACCCAGGAGAACCGACTCGACACGATCACGGACGACGGCACGAAGACGACGTACGTCTACGACGCCGACGGCAACCGGATTCTGGAGAACTCCCCGTCGGGCTCGACCCTGTACCTCGGCGAGACCGAGGTGACGACGAACGCGAGCGGGGCGATCACCAAGGCCTCCCGGGCCTACGCCCAGTCCGGCGCCCCGACGGTGATCCGCAGCACGGCCAACGGCGCGACCACCGGCCACAAGCTCTACGTCATGCTCGCCGACCACCTCGGCACGGCCGACACCGCGGTCGAACTCGCCGGCACCCAGCCGGTGGCACGCCGCGCCTACAAGCCGTACGGCGAGATCCGCGGCACGAAGCCGTCCAGCTGGCCGAACAAGCGCGGCTACCTCGGCGTCGGCATCGACGACGCGGCGACCGGCCTGACCCACATCGGCGCCCGCGAGTACGACCAGGCATCCGGCCGCTTCCTCTCCGCCGACCCGATCACCGACATCGCCGACCCGCTTCAGATGAACGGGTACGCGTACGCCAACAACAGCCCGGTCAGCAAGTCCGACCCGACCGGTCTCGCCCCGATCCTGATCCCGGGCAAAGCCATCGGCGGTGGTGGCGGAGGGGGTAGTTCCACCCCCACTCCCAAGCTGACGCAGGGGAAGGTCGGCGGCAACACGGTGATCTACGACGAATACGGGATCGGGCACGTCATCGGTGGTACGGGCGACAACGACCGCGCGAAGCTCGCTCTGAAGTACCTGAACGACGACCTCAGGGCGGCAGGTCTCTACACCGACGGTTCCAACAACGGGACCGGTGAGATTTGGCTGTCGCAGAACGACGACCGGAGGACCTTGCTTGTGGGTAAGGGGACGTTCACGGACAAGGACGGAAAGCTACGGTTCAACGGAACGACGTCCGACTTCATCAAGGTAACTTACGAGAACGGAAAGATCGTAGATGTGATCGACATGGATGCGACGGGTACCGAGGACCCGAAGAAGGAACTCGGTAAAATCAAAGGAGATATCGAGGGCAAGATGGATCCGAGCAGGAAGGGGCAAACAAATAACGTTATCTATGTCACCGCAAGTGAGGCCCAAGCCAATATGGTCGCCAACAAGTACGCCAACGACCCTCGTGTCCGGGTGATTCATCCAGGCAGCGGTTTCGACTCGGGCAGGGTGTTCAGTGCTGTGACCGGCAAGGTGAACGCATCGCGAGTCAGTCCGAGGATTCGTGGCCGCATCTTCGGCGTCGCAGGATCACTGATGCCCTTCGCGCAGAGCAACAGTTACGTCCGTAGCTTCGGCTTCGGGGGCGGATTGTTGGAGATGGGTAAGGACTTCTTCGATCCCTTCGGCTTCCATGAGGCCGTGGAACCTTCGGACAAGGTGAACCCGCCGATCTAGACCGCGCCAGAGCATTCCTGAACCTCGAGTGCGCCCCCGCGGAACAGTAGATTCCGCGGGGGCACGCCTGTGTGCACGGCAGGCGCTCAGTACGGAGCCATCACCAGATCGCCGATCACCGTGAGGCCGACCTGAGCCGCGAGCCACGGTGCGCGTTCGGCCTCGATCTGTTTGACATGGACAAAAACCGTGTGATCGGTCGAGGGCTCCTTCAGTTCGAGATCGCGGACATTCACGCATAGCGTCACGAATGCGCCCCTGGTGCCGCCCTCGCCCAGGCCCACCTCAGGGGCCTCGGGCCAGCCCGCGAAGTCCCACCGCACCGTGGCTGGGCTGTCGCCCACCGCGTTGAGAAACGGCGTCACGGTCTCCGGTGGCATGGCCCAGGCCCGCAGCCAGATGGGGAGGTGCTCCGACGGATCGTCTCCCTTCGTGGATGAGCCTCCTACGTCTCCTGGTACCCCCCAATCAATATCCGGCAGCAATTCCAGCAGTGCTGAAAGAGTTTGCGTCGAGGAGACTTGTGCCTCGAAATCGACTTCGAGTTCTTCGAGGTCGGCGATCCCGAGCAACCGCTCGACAATTCGCAACCCCTCCGAGAGATCCGCTGTTCTAAGGATGGGCTGCGCATACGAGTTGGACATGGGAGTATTCTGCCACTTGCATGCCTTCTGCCGCTGGGTCGCCTGAGTGCCGGCTGCACAGTCGTTATGGCCGCGAAAAACGATCACCAAGCGTCGCGGACCCGTGGCGCGCGGTGCGGGGCGCGGTCCCTAACTACGCAGCACTCGACTGAACGGGATTCGAACTGCGCTGTTTCGTCGCGGTTCGGTCCGTGCCCGCTGTGCATCGTGGCGGCATCAGGCGCCCAGGGCTCCTGGAACACGGCACTCTTCCGTGAGGGGTACCTTCGTCCTCACGCCGATGAGGAGAGTGAACGTGAGCAAGTTCGTGCGGCCGGCGCCTGAGGGCGCGGACCCCTTCGGCACGGCCCGCCTGCGCCGCGGGGTCCTGGACGCCTGGGCCACGAGCCCCGCCCGGTTCCGGGAGGACGCCAACGCCGAGGAGGACCTGGTCCTCGGGGGGTACCGGGACCGGCTCGTCGTCGAGCTCGCGCAGAACGCCGCCGACGCCGCGGCCAGGGGCGGGGTGCCGGGGCGGCTGCGGCTCACCCTCCGCGACGGAGTCCTGGTCGCCGCCAACACCGGCGCGCCGCTGGACGCCGCCGGCGTCGAGTCCCTCGCCACGCTCCGCGCCTCCGCCAAGCGGGAGAGCCGGCAGCGCGACGGCGAGCAGCCGGCGGTGGCCGTCGGACGGTTCGGCGTCGGGTTCGCCGCCGTCATCGCCGTCACCGACGAGCCGGCCGTCGTCGGACGGCACGGCGGCGTCCGCTGGGACCTGGCGGAGGCCCGCGATCTCGCCTCCGACACCGCCCGGCACAGCCCCGGCCTCGGCGACGAGATCCGGCGGCGGGACGGGCATGTGCCCCTGCTCCGGCTGCCCTTCGCCGCCCAGGGCACCGCCCCCGACCCGTACGACACGGCCGTCATCCTGCCCCTGCGCGACACCGCGGCCGCCGACCTCGCGGAGCGGCTCCTCGGCGCCGTGGACGACGCCCTTCTCCTCGCCCTGCCGGGCCTGGAGGAGGTCGTGATCGAGATCGGCGACGACGCTCCCCGTACCCTGAGCCGCTTCGCCGACGGCCCGCTGACCGTCGTCGCGGACACCCGGGAGGGGACCACCCGCTGGCGGACGGTCGCCGCCCACGGGGCTCTCGCCCCCGAGCTGCTGGCCGACCGGCCGGTGGAGGAGCGGCTGCGGCCGCACTGGTCGGTCACCTGGGCCGTGCCCGTCGACGACGACGGCTCGCCCGCCCGGCCCCGCACCACGCCCGTCGTGCACGCCCCCACCCCCAGCGACGAGCCGCTCGGCGTGCCCGCGCTGCTCATCGGCTCCTTCCCGCTCGACACCACCCGCCGGCACGCCGCCCCCGGGCCGCTGACCGACCATCTGGTGCAGCGCGCGGCGGACGCCTACGCCCAACTCCTCGCCGACTGGCGGCCGGTGGGCCCCGGGATCATCGACCTGGTGCCCGGACCGCTGGGGAAGGGCGAGCTGGACGGGTCGCTGCGGCAGGCGATCCTGGAGCGGCTGCCGCGCACCGCCTTCCTGCCGCCCGCCGTCGAGCCCGTCAAGGACGAGGACGCGGGCGACGAGGGCGTCGAGCTGCCCGAGGCGCTCCGGCCGCGTGACGCCGAGGTCGTCGAGGGCGCGGGCGCCGACACCGTGCGGGTGCTGGCCGAGGTGCTGCCGACGCTGCTGCCCGCCGGGCTGGAGCGGCGCGTCGAGCTGCGCACGCTGGGCGTCGCCCGGATCCCGCTCGCGGACGCCGTGGACCGGCTGGCCGGTCTGGAGAAGGACCCCAACTGGTGGTACCGGCTCTACGACAGCCTGGCCGGGGTCGACCCCGACCGGCTCTCCGGGCTGCCGGTGCCGCTCGCCGACGGGCGGACCACCATCGGTCCGCGCCAGGTGCTGCTGCCCACCCCGGACGCGGCCGGCCTCGACCCGGAGATCCTGGCCCGCCTCGGCCTCAAGGTCGCCCACCAGGACGCCGCGCACCCCCTGCTGGAGAAGCTCGGCGCGCTGCCCGCCACCCCCCGCGCGGTCCTGACCACCCCGCAGGTGCGGGCCGCCGTCGCGGCCTCCCTGGACGACGACCGCGGGGCCTGGGACGACCAGGACGCGCCGGACGCCGAGGAACTCGCCGACACCGTGCTCGCGCTCGTCCGCGGCGCGGCCCTGGAGCCCGGCGACGAGCCGTGGCTGGGCGCGCTCGCCCTGCCCGACGAGGAGGGCGAGCTGGTCCCGGCCGGGGAACTGGTCCTGCCCGGCAGCCCGTTCGCCTCCGTCATCCGGGAAGACGAACTCGCCTTCGTCGACGCCGAGTTGGCGGACAAATGGGGCGAACGGCCGCTGGCGGCCTGCGGTGTTCTCGCCAACTTCGCGCTCGTCCGCGCCACGGACGTCGTCCTCGACCCGGACGAACTGGAGCCGCGGGACGGGGACTTCGCCGAGCCGGACGACGCGGGGCTGCTGGACGCCGTCGACGTGTGGTGCGAGGACATCCTCGACCGCTTCCCCGACAGCCCGGTGCCGCCCGTCGCCACCGAGCTGGTCGCCGTCCGCGATCTCGACCTCGTCGACGAGGACCGCTGGCCGCAGGCCCTCGCGCTGCTCGCCCGGCCGCCGCTGCGCGACGCCCTCACCCAGCCCGTCCGCATCCTCCTCCCCGACGGCACCCACGAGATCGTCCGGCCGTACACGGCCTGGTGGCTGCGCGGGAACCCGGTCCTCGACGGCCGCCGCCCCGCCGGTCTGCTGGCCGCCGGCGGCGACCCGCTCCTGCACGGCCTGTACGAGGAGGCCGACGCCACCGGCTTCGACGACGAGCAGGTGCTGCGCGCCCTCGGCGTGCGGACCTCCGTCGCCGCGCTCCTCGACGAGCCCGGCGGCGCCGCCGAACTCCTCGACCGGCTCGCCGACCCCGACCGGCCCGTCGGCACCGCCCAACTGCACGGTCTGTACGGCGCGTTGGCCGAGCTGGACCCCGATCAGGTGACCCTGCCGGACGAGCTGCGGGCCGTCGTCGACGGGCGGGCCGAGGTGGTGGACGCGGCGGACGCCGTCGTCGTCGACTCACCCGACCTGCTGCCGTTCACGGACGGCGTCCCGCTGCTGCCCGTGCCGCCGTCCCGGGCCGCCGAACTGGCCGAGCTGTTCCAGGTGCGGCGGCTGAGCGAGTCCGTGACGGGAGGCGTCGACTCCGACGGCGTCGAGCACGACGTGCCCGAGTCGGTGCGGGTGCTGCTCGGGCCGCGCACGCCCGACACCTACGTCGAGCACGACGAGCTCGTCGTCGACGGCGTGGAGATCGACTGGCGGCTGACCGGTGACGGCGTCCTGCACGCGGCCACCGTGGAGGGCGTCGCCGCCGGGCTCGCCTGGGCGGCGCGGCAGTGGCCGCGCCGGTTCGAGGTCGCGGCCCTGCTGGAGGACCCGTCACGGACCGGGGAACTGGCCCGCGACCGCTGGTTCGACTGATCGGACGAAGGAACCCGTCCGATCGGCCGGAGAGCCCGTCGTACGAATTTTCTGCACGAATTTCTCACTGCTCGTACAACCATGACCCCCCGTCGGACATCTGATGGGGTGAGTCAACAGACTCCATGATCAATGTGGGCCCCGGATGTGATGCGAGCCGTGCGAACGGCAACCGTCCGGGCCCCTCTCCTCAGGGGGAAACGAATGCGCAAACGCGCCACCGTGGTCGCCGTCTCCGGCGCCCTGGTCCTGTCTGCCTTCGCCGTGCCGGCCGCACAGGCCACCGGCAGCGACTCGCACAACTCGATCGACACCCTGAAGGCCCTCCGCGCGGCCGTCTCCGGCAAGAGCGCCTACGTCGGCGAGACCGCCGCCGACACCGGCACCCCGTACGCGCTGAACGCCCAGTTCACCAACGTGAAGATCAACAACGGCTTTCCGATCGTCGCGAGCACCGGCGGCAAGGTCACCGTCCCGGTCACTTTCAAGGTCACGCACGGCGCGGACGTCGACGTCACCGCGGAAGACACCGAGCTGGACCTGGTCATCTACCGCGGCTCGTCCGCCGACCCGGCCAACTTCCTCCTCGGCGACGACTACCCGAGCTGCACCAACACCTCGGCCACGGTCGCCACCTGCAAGGGCACCATCGACATCCTCCCGGCCGAGGAGCTCTACAACGCCGACGCCACCACCTGGAAGGCGCTCGGCTACATCGTCGACTGGAACGACGTCGACCCGTACACCGACGACGAGATCGACCTGACCAAGGTCGGCTACGTCGAGAACGACGCCCTGGGCACCACCAAGCTCCAGCGCAAGTCGGCGCTGACGGTCAACGCCGCCCCGGAGCCGGTGAAGAAGGGCAAGACCATCACCGTCACGGGCAAGCTGTCCCGCGCCAACTGGGACACCGGCCTGTACGGCGGCGTCTCCACCCAGTCGGTGAAGCTGCAGTTCCGCAAGAAGGGCAGCAGCACCTACACCACGGTCAAGACCATCAAGAGCAGCACCACCGGTGGCCTGAAGACCACGGTCAAGGCGACCGTGGACGGCTACTACCGCTTCACCTTCGCCGGCAACGCGACGACCCCGGCGGTCAACGCGGCGGGCGACTTCATCGACGTGAAGTAAGCCGACGTGAAGTAAGCCGACGTGAAGTAGGCAGAACGCGGCACGTGCAGACGGCCGGCCCCGGTCTCCGGGGCCGGCCGTCCGCGGCTCGGCGACTTCTCACCGTTCTCACGCCGCCTTCTTGCACGCCTCTTTCCTTCACCCCTCTTTCCTTCACCCCTCGCCGTCTCACCTCTCTCTGTCCCACCCTCTCCCTTTCACTTCGCTCCATCCGAGGAACGCACATGCGCATACGCGCCATCGTGGTCGCCGCTTCCGGCGCCCTCGCTCTCTCCGCCCTCGCCGTCCCGGCCGCGCAGGCCGCGCCGACGGCGGCGCCCGCCGTGACCTTCTCCCAGGTGAAGGTCAACGCGGGCAAGGCCGTCGTGGTCGGCCCCTCGGCCCAGGTCGTCGTCAACGCCACCTACACCGTGACGAAGCCCGCGACCCTCAGCGCGAGCTCGTTCGTGAGCGGCCCGCTGCTCTACCGGGGCACCACGCTCAACGCCGACTCCGACACCATCGCCGGCGACAACCCGGGCACCTGCACCGCGGCCTCCACGACGGTCCTGCACTGCACGGCCAAGATCCAGTTCCGGCCCTCCACCGACCTGGGCAACAGCGAGGCCGGCGCCTGGAAGGTGGGCGCGCTCGCCGTCCCCAACGACGCCACCAGCCTCGACGACTTCAAGTGGCAGAGCAACCTGGGCGCCATCAACGTCCAGCGCAAGTCGGCGCTGACGACCGACGCCACGCCCGAGCCGGTGAAGAAGGGCAAGACGCTCACCATCACGGGCAAGCTGACCCGCGCCAACTGGGACACCAACAAGTACGGCGGCTACGCGACCCAGTCGGTGAAGCTGCAGTTCAAGAAGAAGGGCAGCACGGTCTACAGCACGGTCAAGACCATCAGGACCAGCTCGACCGGCACGCTGAAGACCACGGTCAAGGCGACCGTCGACGGCTACTACCGCTACACCTTCGCCGGCAACTCGACGACCCCGGCGGTCAGCGCGGCGGGCGACTTCGTCGACGTGAAGTAAACGGTTCCGTCCAGTGGACGGTTCGGCAGAGTAAACGGTTCAGCTACGCCGGGAAACGGCGGTCGACCCACTTCCAGGAGAACTCCAGGGCGACCGCCGCCACCGCCGCGATGCCCACGGCGATCCACGGCATCGTCATCCCGACCAGCTTCAGCGCGAAGAAGTGCTGCAGCCACGGGACCACCAGCACGAGCAGGAACGCCGCGCCCATCGAGGCCACCAGCAGCAGCCGCCACCAGGTGTACGGGCGGGCGATGATCGCCAGCACCCACATCGAGATCAGGAACAGCGTGAGCGTCGCCGCGCTGGTCTCCGCCTCCAACGAGCCCTCGCCGGTGTAGTAGTGACGGGCGATCAGATAGGTCAAGAAGGTCGCGACGCCTGCCGTCAGCCCGCCCGGCACCGAGTACCGCATCACGCGTCTGACGAAGTGCGGGCGGGCCCGTTCCGTGTTGGGGGCGAGGGCCAGGAAGAAGGCCGGGATGCCGATCGTGAGGGTGGAGAGCAGGGTCAGGTGGCGTGGCAGGAAGGGGTATTCGACCTGCCAGCAGACCACCAGCAGGGCCAGCAGCACGGAGTAGACCGTCTTCACCAGGAAGAGGGTCGCCACGCGGGTGATGTTGCCGATGACCCGCCGGCCCTCGGCCACCACCGACGGCAGGGTCGCGAAGCTGTTGTTCAGCAGCACGATCTGCGCGACCGCCCGGGTGGCCTCGGAGCCCGACCCCATCGCGACGCCGATGTCCGCGTCCTTCAGCGCGAGGACGTCGTTGACGCCGTCCCCGGTCATCGCCACGGTGTGCCCGCGTGACTGCAGCGCGCCGACCATGTCCCGCTTCTGCTGCGGGGTGACCCGGCCGAACACCGTGCCCTCGTCCAGGGCCTGCCCCATGCCGGCCCGGTCGGCGGGCAGCCGGCGGGCGTCCACCGTGGCGCCGTCCAGCCCGAGCTTCGCCGCCACCGCCCCCACCGACACCGCGTTGTCGCCGGAGATGACCTTGGCGTGGACGTTCTGCTCGGCGAAGTAGCGCAGGGTGTCCGCGGCGTCCGGCCGCAGCCGCTGTTCGAGGACGACGAGGGCGGCGGGCCGGGCCCCGTGCGCGGGCTCGGGGGCGTCGAGGTCGCGGGCGGTGCGGGCCAGCAGCAGCACCCGCAGGCCCTGCTCGTTGAGCCGCTCGGTCTCGGCGAGGGCGGGATCGTCCTCGGCCAGCAGCACGTCCGGCGCGCCCAGCAGCCAGGTGCTGCTCTCCCCGTTGCCCTCGCTGAAGCTGGCGCCGCTGTACTTGCGCGCGGAGGAAAACGGCAGGGACTCGGTGCAGCGCCAGTCCTCGGCGTCCGGGTAGGCGTCGATGATCGCCTGGAGGGAGGCGTTCGGCCGCGGGTCGGACTCCCCGAGCGCGCCGAGCACCCGCCGTACGTAGCTCTCGTCGCCGCCGTCGAGGGTGCGCAGCTCGGTGACGTCCATCCCGCCCTCGGTGAGGGTGCCGGTCTTGTCCAGGCAGACGGTGTCGACGCGGGCGAGGCCCTCGATGGCCGGCAGCTCCTGCACCAGGCACTGCTGCCGGCCGAGCCGGATGACGCCGATCGCGAAGGCGACCGAGGTGAGCAGGACGAGCCCCTCCGGGACCATCGGGACGATGCCGCCGACGGTACGGGCGACGGAGTCCGAGAGGTCGTTCTCCTTGACGACGAGCTGGGTGACGATCAGCCCGAGCGCGGCCGGGACCATCATCCACGTCACGTACTTCAGGATCGTGGAGATGCCGGAGCGCAGCTCGGAGTGGACGAGCGTGAAGCGGGAGGCCTCCTCGGCGAGCTGGGCGGCATAGGCCTCGCGGCCGACCTTGGTGGCCTGGAACGCGCCGCCGCCGGCCACCACGAAGCTGCCCGACATGACCGGGTCGCCCGGTCGCTTCACGACGGGGTCGGCCTCGCCGGTGAGCAGGGACTCGTCGATCTCCAGCCCGTCCGCCTCGACGCACACCCCGTCCACGGCGACCTTGTCGCCGGGTCCGATCTCGATGAGGTCGTCCAGGACGAGTTCGGAGGTGGAGACCTCGGTCGCGGCGCCGTCGCGGCGGACGGTGGGCCGGGCCTCGCCGACGACCGCGAGGGAGTCCAGGGTCTGCTTCGCCCGCCACTCCTGGATGATGCCGATGCCGGTGTTGGCGAGGATCACGAAGCCGAAGAGGCCGTCCTGGATGGGCGCGACGGCGAGCATGATCAGCCACAGGACGCCGATGATGGCGTTGAAGCGGGTGAAGACGTTTCCCCGGACGATCTCGCCGACCGAGCGGCTGCTGCGGACGGGCACGTCGTTGACCTGACCGCGCGCGACGCGCTGCGCGACCTCGGCGGCGGTGAGACCGGTCGCCGTCGGCACAGTGGCGGGCGCGTCGATATGGGTCATGGCATCGACGGTACGTGCGGATTTGGGGGTTCACCCCCCGAGGGGGCGGAAGATCCGACCTGGGGAGGACAGGGGTAGTACGCCGGGTGTAGGGATGTTCCCCTAGTGCCACCGGAGCGTGTTCCCCTACTCCGCGGGAGCCTGCTCGGCCGTCGTCGCCGCGCGCTTGATCGCCGCGTCCCGCTTGCGGACGTACCAGATGCCGATGAGGCCGAGCCCGGCGCCGGCCAGGCACGTCCACAGCCACCACAGATGGCCCTGGTCGTCGAACCAGCCGTAGAACGGGAGCTGGACGAGGAAGAGGACGAACCAGAGGATCGTGCCGCCGGTGATGGTGGCGACCACGGGGCCCTCCAGGGGCTCCGGCGCCTCGTGCGTAGGGGTCCACTTCGCCATGGGCTCAGCTTACGAGAGGAAGACATCTACGCGCGGAGATAGCGTCCGCGGCTTTATATGTTCATACTGAACCCGTTTTGCGTTCGTCCCCATCTTGTCCGCATCTTGGCTACTTCTGATCGTAGGAACCTCTAATGATCGACCGCTACTTCAAGATCTCTGAGCGGGGCAGCACCCTGCCCCGGGAGATCCGTGGCGGTTTCGCCACCTTCTTCGCGATGGCGTACATCATCGTGCTGAACCCGATCATCCTCGGCAGCGCGAAGGACATGTACGGGCATCAGCTCGACAACGGCCAGCTGGTCACCGCCACCTGTGTGACGGCCGCGTTCACCACGCTCCTCATGGGCGTGATCGGCAACGTGCCCATCGCGCTGGCCGCCGGCCTCGGCGTGAACTCGGTGGTCGCGCTCCAGCTCGCGCCCCGGATGTCCTGGCCGGACGCGATGGGCATGGTGGTCCTCGCGGGCTTCGTCGTCATGCTGCTGGTCGCCACCGGTCTGCGCGAGCGCGTCATGAACGCGGTCCCCTTCGGCCTGCGCAAGGCGATCAGCATCGGCATCGGCCTGTTCATCATGCTGATCGGGCTCGTCGACGCCGGCTTCGTCAGCCGCATCCCGGACGCCGCCCAGACCACCGTCCCGCTCCAGCTCGGCGGCGACGGTCACCTGAACGGCTGGCCGGTTCTCGTCTTCATCCTGGGCGCGCTGCTCACGCTGGCCCTGATCACCCGCAAGGTGCCCGGCGCGATCCTGATCTCGATCGTCGCGATGACCGTCCTCGCGCTGATCATCGACGCCGTCGCGACCGTCCCCTCCTGGGGTCTCACCACCCCCGAGTGGCCCGGCAACCCCGTCGCCAGCCCCGACTTCGGGCTGATCGGCGAGGTCAGCCTGTTCGGCGGCTTCGACGAGGTCGGCGTGCTGACCGGCATCCTCTTCGTCTTCACGGTCCTGCTGTCGTGCTTCTTCGACGCGATGGGCACGATCATGGGCGTCAGCGACGAGGCCAAGCTGACCGACGCCCACGGCGAGATGCCCGGCATCAACAAGGTCCTCTTCGTGGACGGCCTCGCGGTCGCCGCGGGCGGCGCCAGCTCCTCCTCCGCCACCACCGCCTTCGTGGAGTCCACGGCCGGCGTCGGCGAGGGCGCGCGCACGGGCTTCGCGAACCTCGTCACCGGCGGCCTCTTCACGGTCGCGCTGTTCCTCACGCCGGTCGCCACGATGGTCCCGTCCCAGGCCGCGACGCCCGCCCTGCTCGCGGTCGGCTATCTGATCCTGGCCGGCTCGGTCAAGGAGATCGACTGGGCCGACCACACCATCGCCATCCCGGCCTTCATCACCATGGTGATGATGCCGTTCACCTACTCGATCACCAACGGCATCGGCATGGGCTTCATCGCCTTCGTCCTGTTGCGCCTGGCGGTCGGGCGCGGCAAGGACGTGCCGGTGCCGATGTACGTGGTCTCCGCCGTGTTCGTCTTCTACTACCTGATGCCGGCCCTCGGCCTCACGTGAGCCCTGACGGCCCTGGGGTCTGTCCGCGCCAGGGCAGGCCCTACGTGAGCCCGTAGAACTTCTCCGTCTCCTCGACGGCGGTCTGGAACCGCTCGTCGAAGTCGTCGCGAATGAGCGTCTGGACTACGTAGTCCTGGACGCTCATTCCCCTTTTGGCGGCATGCTGCCGGAGCCGTTCGAGCAGCTCCCCGTCTATGCGCAGGCTGAGCACACTGGTCCCCATGAGACGAGGGTCGCGGGCGCGTACCGCACTTCGGTCACTTTCCGCTGCGGACTCACTCGTTCGAGTGATGAAGGGGTTTCCGTGGCCGGTGTCACGGGAATCCCGGCGCGCCCCAGCTTGTTTAGCCAGAGTAATGAGTTACCCTAAAGAGATGCCTGACCTCACCCATGGCGACGACGCTGCCGCCGTGAACTCCCTGCGCTCCGCCGTGATGCGACTGTCCCGTCGGCTCAAGCACCAGCGGGTCGACGAGTCCCTGAGCCCCACCGAGATGTCGGTGCTCGGCACCCTCTCCCTCTACGGCAGTGCCACCCCGGGCGAACTCGCCCGCAAGGAGCACGTCCAGCCGCCCTCGATGACCCGCATCGTGGCGCTCCTGGAGGCCAAGGGACTGGTCCGGCTCGAGCCGCACCCCGACGACCGCCGCCAGAAGGTCGTCACGAAGACCGAGCAGGCCGAGGCCATGCTCGAGGAGAGCCGCGCCAAGCGGAACGCCTTCCTCGCCACCCTGGTCGACGGCCTCGACGAGGACGAGTGGGCGAAGCTGCGCGCCGCGGCTCCGGTGCTGGAGAGGCTCGCGCACCTGTAATTTGCGCATCGGCATCCTGCGCACCGGCATCCTGCGCACCGGCAACTCGCGCATCGGTGCCTCGCGCACCTGTAGGCAGCATTCGAGGAGGCGAACCCTTTTGAGTACGGGACCCGGAGCAGACTCCGCCCCCGCTCGTACGTCGTCGATGTTCAGCTCCCTGAGAATCAGGAACTACCGCCTGTTCTTCATGGGCCAGGTCGTCTCGAACATCGGCACCTGGATGCAGCGCATCGCCCAGGACTGGCTGGTCCTCAGCCTCACCGGCTCCGCCACGGCCGTCGGCTTCACGACGGCCCTGCAGTTCCTGCCGATGCTTCTCTTCGGCCTCTACGGCGGCGTCCTCGTCGACCGCCTGCCCAAGCGCCGCGCACTGCTGTTCACCCAGTCCGCGATGGCCGTCACCGGCATCGCACTGGCCCTGCTCACCCTCTCCGGACACGTCGAGGTCTGGCACGTCTACGTGGCGGCCTTCTCCGTCGGTCTCGCGACCGTCGTCGACAACCCGGCCCGCCAGTCCTTCGTCTCCGAGATGGTAGGCCCCGACCAGCTGCAGAACGCGGTCAGTCTCAACTCCGCGAACTTCCAGTCCGCGCGCCTCGTCGGCCCCGCCGTCGCCGGTCTGATGATCACCGGCGTGGGCACCGGCTGGGCGTTCCTCGCCAACGGCCTGTCCTTCGTCGCGCCCATCACCGGCCTGCTGCTGATGCGGGCGCGCGAACTGCACGCCGTCGAGCGCGCCCCGCGCGCCAAGGGCCAGCTGCGCGAGGGCCTGCACTACGTGGCCGGCCGCCCCGACCTGATCTGGACGATCACCCTGGTCGGGTTCATCGGCACCTTCGGCTTCAACTTCCCCGTCTACCTCTCGGCCTTCGCCGACGACGTCTTCCACGCGGGCGCCGGCTCCTACAGCCTCTTCAACACGCTGATGGCGGTCGGCTCGCTCGCCGGCGCCCTCCTCGCCGCCCGGCGCGGCACGGCCAAGATGCGCGTGATGATCGCGGCGGCGGTCGCCTTCGGCGTCATGGAGACAGTCGCCGCCGGCGCTCCCTCGCTCTGGCTGTTCGCCCTGCTCATGGTCCCGATCGGGATGTTCGGGATGACGGTCAACGTCACCGCGAACACCAGCATCCAGATGGGCACCGACCCGGCCATGCGGGGCCGGGTCATGGCCCTCTACATGATGGTCTTCCTGGGCGGCTCGCCCGTGGGCGCGCCGATAGCGGGCTGGATCACGGACGCGTACGGCGTCCGGGCCGGCCTGGCGGTCGGCGGCGTGATCGCGGCCACCGCCGCCCTCGCCATCGGCCTGGTCCTGGCCCGGGTGGGCAACCTCCGCCTCTCCCTCGGCTGGACCGCCGGCCACCCGACGGTCCGACTCGTACCCCGAGAGACCCGGGAACTCACCCCGGTGTCGTGACGCCTGTCGCTACACGCGCCGGGCCAGCAACTGGCCCGGCCAGTCGTTGTCGCCGACGGTGAACGCCTGCGTCGCGGTGAAGCCGTTGCGTTCGTAGTAGGCGACGAGGGCTCCGTCGTCACCGGCGTAGCAGTCCACCCGGAGCAGCGCGACGCCTGCGCGGCGGGTCGCCTCGGCGGCGTGCGCCAGGAGGGCGCTGCCCACCCCGTGGCCCTTGAAGCGGCGGTCGGACGCCAGCCAGTGGATGTATCGCTCGGGCTCGCCCGGCGGCGGGAGATGGGAGAGGTAGGCGCCGGGCGCGCCGTTGAGGGTGAGGGTCCCGGCCGGCACCCCGTCGGCCTCGGCGATGAACACCTCGCCGTCCTCCATGTACCGGACGACCGACTCCAGCACGCTCGGACTCTCCGACAGGGGCTTCGTACCCCACTGACCGGTGCGCCCCTGTGAGACCAGCCACTCCACGCTGCTGTCCAGCATGCCGAGTATCACGGGGACGTCGTCGGGGCCGCCTTCTCTGATGGTGATCTGCATGACGTCCATCATGCCCGGCGCGCGCTCCCCGGAGCCGGGACAATCGGGGCATGAGACTCTTCGCCGCAGTGCTGCCCCCGGACGACGTCGCCGACGAACTCGCCGCCGAGGTGGCCCGGTTGCGCGCACTGCCCGGTGCGGAGGGACTGCGCTGGACGGGCCGCCCCGGCTGGCACTTCACCCTCGCCTTCTACGGCGAGGTCGACGACGACCTCGTCCCGGACCTGTCGGCACGGCTGGAGCGGGCCGCGCACCGCAGCGCGCCCTTTGCCCTGGCGGTGCGCGGCGGAGGACAGTTCGGGCGCGGGCGGGCCCTGTGGGCGGGCGCGGCCGAGGACGTGCCGGCGCTGCGACTGCTGGCCGGCCGGGCGGAGGCCGCGGCCCGCAAGGCGGGCGTGGAGATGGACGAACACCGCCGCTACAAGGCCCACCTGACGCTGGCCCGCAGCCGGGACGCGCTGGACGTCCGGCCGTACGTCGAGGCGCTGGACACCTTCGTGGGCCGTACCTGGACGGTGGGGGAGCTGGTGCTGGTGTGCAGCAACCTGCCGAAGTCCGGCGTTCCCGGGGCGCAGCCCCGTTACGAGCCGGTCGGGCGTTGGCCGCTCGGCGGGGCCGGTTAGGCTCGACGCGTGGACCCGAAGACCCGGAACCGGATCATGGCCGGTGCGCTTGTGCTGATGTTCGTCGTGGTGGCGGTGGCGGCGGCCGTCGGAAAGTAGCCGACGCGACGACGGCCGCCGCCGTGCCATGCCCGCCCATGGGCGTTGTCGGCGGCCTTACCAGGCGAATGCCTCCGGCGACGGGCCCGGACCCGGGAAGATCTCGTCGAGCCCCGTCAGCAGCTCCTCGCTCAGCTCCAGCTCGACCGCGCGCAGTGCGGAGTCGAGCTGCTCGGCGGTGCGCGGACCGACGATCGGGCCGGTCACGCCGGGACGGGTGAGCAGCCAGGCCAGCGCGGCCTCGCCAGGCTCCAGGCCGTGCTTGTCGAGCAGGTCCTCGTAGGCCTGGATCTGGGCGCGTGCGGTGGGGTCGGCGAGCGTGTCGGCGGCCCGGCCACTCGCCCGGCGACCGCCCTCGACCTGCTTCTTGATGACCCCGCCCAGCAGACCGCCCTGCAGCGGGGACCACGGGATGACCCCGAGCCCGTACTCCTGCGCGGCCGGGATGACCTCCATCTCGGCGCGCCGCTCGGCGAGGTTGTAGAGGCACTGCTCGCTGACGAGGCCGATGGTCCCGGAGCGGCGGGCCGCGATCTCGTTCGCCTGGGCGATCTTGTAGCCGGGGAAGTTGCTGGACCCCACGTAGAGGATCTTGCCCTGCTGGACGAGGACGTCGATCGCCTGCCAGATCTCCTCGAAGGGAGTGCTGCGGTCGACGTGATGGAACTGGTAGACATCGATGTAGTCGGTCTGCAGCCGCTTCAGCGACGCGTCGACGGCCCGTCGGATGTTGAGGGCGGAGAGCTTGTCGTGGTTCGGCCATGAGGGGCCGTCGCCGGCCATGTTCCCGTACACCTTGGTGGCGAGGACGACCTTGTCGCGGCGCTCGCCGCCCTTCGCGAACCAGTTGCCGATGATCTCCTCGGTACGGCCCTTGTTCTCACCCCAGCCGTACACGTTCGCGGTGTCGAAGAAGTTGATGCCCGCGCCGAGCGCCGCGTCCATGATCGCGTGGCTGTCGGCTTCGTCCGTCTGCGGGCCGAAGTTCATGGTGCCGAGGACGAGGCGGCTGACCTTGAGTCCGGTGCGTCCGAGCTGCGTGTACTCCATGGAACTCAAGCCAACGGCTTCGAGTGCGCTCCAGGCAAGGGGGGTTCGGTCAGTCGCGGGGGAAGTCGTCGGTCTTGAGGGTCAGGTCGACGACGGTGCCGGTGAGGTCGATGTCGTCGCCGAAGTCGATCTTCGTCCGCGTGGCGTAGTCGCCTTCTTTGGGGTGGGTGTAGAGGTAGCAGCGGCCCTTGTAGGGGTCGGCGATGAGGTAGACCGGGACCTCGGCGGTGGCGTAGGCGAGCTTCTTCGGCCCGTAGTCGTTCGCTGCCGTGTCCTTGGAGATGACCTCGGCCACGAACTCGACGTCCTGGTAGCGCCAGCGCCCCTTGCTGTCTTTCACCGAGCGGTCTGCCATGGCCGCCATGTCGCATGCGAAGCCGTTCAGATGACCAGGGAAGTCGATGCGTACGTCGGATGCGAGCCGCTTGCGGGGATACTTGCTCCGCAACTGCTCGAAGACGGCCGAGATGATCTCCCAGTGATTCTGCCGTTGCGGTGACATGAAGATGTTTCCCCCGACGATCTCAACCTTCGTTCCCTCGGGGATGGGCATCTTCTCGAGCAACTCGAACATGACGTCCAGAGACAGCTCGCCGCTCTCCTCGGCCATCGTGATCCTGTCCTCAGTGACGGTCATCGTGGCGCTCCTCCCCGGCGACCCCATGCACGAGTGCCGCCGCGCAGTACAACGATACGCACGGTGACCATGTCACGGGCGACCTCACGCCGAGCGTTCGTACTCCCCGCCCAGCTCCCAGCCCTGGTACAGCGCCTCCGCGAAGGCCTCCGCGATCTTGTGTTCGCCGCTCGCGTTGGGGTGCGTGCCGTCGTAGGTGTCGAGGTGCGTCTCGTAGCCGGGCGGGGGTGACGCCAGCAGGAGGGGTGAGCGGGGCTCGTCGAGGTCGGCGAGGGCCTTGGCGAGGAGTTCGTTGAAGGCGGCGACCTCGGCGGCGAAGTCGGGCTCGGTCTGCGCGCGGACGTTCGGGATCACCGGCAGGGCGACGATCCCCACCCGGGGGTTGGCCGCCCGTGCCTCGGCCACGAACGTCCGTACATTGGCGGCGGTTTGCCCCGCGTTCGTGTAGAAGCCCAGGTCGATGAGGCCGAGGGCGACCAGCAGCACATCGGCCCGGTGCGCGCGGACCGCCCCGCCGATCAGGGGGGCCATGTGCAGCCAGCCCTCGCCCCAGCCGGCCAGATGGGCGCGGGGGAAGTCCGGATCGGCGTACTCGTAGGAGGTGGGCGCTTCCGTCGCCTTGTCGTACAGCGTCTCGCGCGGTCCGACGACGGCGAACGGGCCGCCGTACGTCGTGCGCAGGTGTTGCCACATCCGATAGCGCCATGTGTGTTCGCCGGCGCTTCCGATCGTCTGGGAATCGCCGACGGGCATGAACCTGAGCATCCGCTCATCATCGGGGATCGGCGGGAGGGAGGGGACGGGCGGGGGTGTGAGACGGGCCACGCGCCGTGAAACCTCGGCCGGGATGGCAGGCTTGGCGCATGCGTCGCTTGCTTGCGTTCCTTGCCGCGGTCCTCCTCACGGGGGTGCTCGCCGCGCCCGCGACCGCCGCCGACGGCGACAAGGGGTTCACCATCACCGACCCCCGGATCACCGAGTCCAGCGGCCTGGCGGCGTCCCGTCAGCACCCGGGCGTCTACTGGACGCACAACGACCAGGACACCTGCGCCTGCCTCTACGCCGTGGACAGCGGCACCGGAAAGACCGTCGCCACGATCACCCTGACCGGCGTGGGCACCCCGCGTGACGTAGAGGCCATCGCGATGGGTCCCGACAACCAGCTCTGGGTCGGTGACATCGGCGACAACGACGGGGTGACCTGGCCCTACGTCTGGATCTATCAGCTCCCCGAGCCCAAGGAGCTCAAGGACCAGAGCGTCCGGGCCAAGCAGTACGTCGTGAAGTACACGGACGGCACCCGCGACGCCGAGTCCCTGATCGTCCATCCCAAGACCGGCCGCGTGTACATCATCGACAAGCACGAGGACGGGGGGCATCTGTACGAGGGGCCCGCGAAGCTCTCCACGTCCGGCGAGAACGTCTTCAAGCCCACCGTCCCCGTGGAGCTGTGGGCCACCGACGCCGCTTTCTCCCCGGACGGTTCCCAGCTCGCCGTCCGCGGCTACTTCGGGGGCATCTACTACGACTGGAACGGCGGGAAGATCGAGCGCAAGGGGCGGCTCGACGTGCCCCTGCAGCGGCAGGGGGAGTCCGTCAGCTACTCCGCCGACGGCACCAAGCTCATGTACGGGACCGAGGGGTCCGGGAGCGAGGTGGAGGCGGAGGACGCGCCCGACGGTGCGGCGGCTTCCGGCTCCAAGTCTCCCTCGGGCGGCGGTGGTTCGAGCGCGTCGGGCGACGGCGGCGACGGCTCCTCGGCCTCCGGCAGCGTCAAGTTCGGCGCGCTGGCCGTCGCCGCGGTCTGCGCCGTCTTCTTCGGCCTCCGCCGACTGCGGCGCCGCGGCTGAGCGCACCGACCGCACCGACCAGCGCATTGAGCGCACCGACCGCACCGACCGCACTGAGCGTCACGCTCATGGCTTTCGCTGGGCGACCAGGAGCTCCAGCCCGTCCAGGATCCGTTGCAGGCCGAACGTGAAGTGGTCGAAGCCGGGGCCCCAGGTGTCCTCGGCCAAGGTGGCGAGGACGGGGTAGCGGCCGGTGGCCATGACCCTTTCGAGGAACGGCGCCTGGGCCGAGTAGAAGTCGGCGGTCGTCATGCCCGACGTGCGCTCGGCCGCCTCCTGGTAGACCTGTGTGCGCGCGGCACCGACGACATAGCCGTCGACCATGATGATCGCCGAGACGAGTTCGGGGTCGGTCAGGCCCATCGGCCGGATGAGGGTGAGCACCTTCTCCATGCCGTCCAGCGCGCTCGGGCCCAGCAGCGGGCGGGTCTGGTTGACCTCCAGTAGCCAGGGGTGGCCGCGGTAGAGGGCGAGGGTGGCGTGGGCCATGGCCTCCAGGGCGGAGCGCCAGGTGCCGTCGCCGAGGTCGGCCGGGTTCTCGGAGGGGCGCTGGACGCGGTCCAGCATCAGGTCGAGCAGCTCGGCCTTGCCGGGGACGTAGCGGTAGAGGGACATCGCGCCCGTTCCCAGCTCCGTGGCGATCCGGCGCATCGAGACCCCGGGGAGTCCGTCCCGGTCCGCGATCTCGACGGCTCGCTCCACGATCAGGTCCAGCGTCAGGCCCGGCTTGGGTCCGCGGCTCGGGCGCTTGCCGGTGTCCCACAGCAGTTCGAGGGTGCGGGTGATGTCGCCGCTGCCGCTGGTCTCCGTGCTGCTCGTCATGGGCGCAGCTTAGTTCGCCGCCGAAAAACCGAGTACACCGTACGCGTAATCGGGTACGGTGTACTCGGTTAATGGGGTGACCCGGGGAGACGGCCCTGGGGAGACCATTTGGGGAAGGGGGACCCGATGAGCGACGGACATGCCGTGCTCGCCGAGGGGCTGGAGAAGCGCTACGGCGACAAGCACGCCCTCGACGGCTTCGATCTGGCCGTCCGGGAGGGCACCGTGCACGGACTGCTGGGGCCGAACGGGGCCGGCAAGACCACCGCCGTGCGCATCCTGTCCACACTCGTCCGGCTGGACGGCGGCCGGGCGACGGTGGCGGGGCTGGACGTGGGCCTGCGCCCGCGCGAGGTGCGGGCGCGGATCGGCCTCACCGGGCAGTACGCGGCCGTGGACGAGGTGCTCACCGGCCGGCAGAACCTGGAGATGTTCGGGCGCCTGTTCCATCTGGGCGGCCGGCGGGCCAAGGTGCGCGCCGCCGAACTGCTCGACCGCTTCGACCTCGCCGACGCCGCCGACCTGGGCGTCGGCGGCTACAGCGGCGGGATGCGCCGCCGCCTCGACCTCGCCGCGTCGATGATCCTGGCTCCGGCGGTCCTCTTCCTGGACGAGCCCACGACCGGGCTCGACC
This sequence comes from Streptomyces sp. NPDC002623, assembly GCF_053592635.1. NCBI lineage: Bacteria > Bacillati > Actinomycetota > Actinomycetes > Kitasatosporales > Streptomycetaceae > Streptomyces > Streptomyces sp. NPDC002623. Next base: position 199,343 of record NZ_JBSFWB010000007.1, read on the forward strand.
CGCGCAGTCGCGGCGAAGTCTGGGACTCCGTACGGGCGTTGGTGGCGGGCGGCACGACCGTGCTGCTGACCACGCAGTATCTGGAGGAGGCCGACCGGCTCGCCGCGCGGATCACCGTCATCGACCAGGGGCGCGCCATCGCCGACGACACCCCGGACGGGCTGAAGAACCGCATCGGCGGCGACCGCATCGAGGTCGTGGTCGCCGAGCGGTCCGAGATCCCCCGCGTGGTGAAGGCCGTCGCCCGGGTCTCGGACGGCGAACCCGAGGCGGACGAGGCGGAGCTGCGCGTGCACGCCCCGGTGACCGACCGGGTCGCCGCGCTCACGGACGTGACCCGGACCCTGCGGGACGAGGGCGTCCGTGTGGAGGACATCGGGCTGCGCAGGCCCAGCCTCGACGACGTCTTCCTGAGCCTGACCGGACACCGCACGGAGCCGAAGGAGGCTGCCGCATGAGCGCCCTGGACATCGGTGCGCGGCACGGCCGGACGTACTGGCTGCTCTCCGACTGCTGGAACGTGGTCCGCCGCGGGCTCACCCACTACCAGCGCCAACCCGTCAACATCGCCTGGCAGTTGGGCTTCCCGATCCTGTCCGTGCTGCTGTACGGCTATGTCTTCGGCAGCGCGCTGCAGGTGCCCGGCGGCGGGGACTACAAGGACTTCCTGATGCCGGGGATGTTCGCGATGACGATGGCGTTCGGCTTCATCAACACGGCGACGGTCGTGGTCCACGACTCCACCAAGGGCGTCATCGACCGCTTCCGGTCCATGCCGATGGCATCCTCGGCCGTGGTCGCCGGCCGCGGGGTGAACGATCTGGTCGTCGCCTGCGCGGAGCTGTGCATCATGATGCTCACCGCGCTGGCCATGGGCTGGCGGCCGGACGGCGGCTGGCGCTTCCTCGCCGCGTTCGGGCTGCTGCTGTGGCTGCGGTTCGCGCTGATCTGGATCGGCGTGTGGCTGGGCCTGCTGGTCCCCAACCCGGAGGCGGCGGGCGGGCTGTTCGCGGTCGCCTTCCCGCTGACGATGATCTCCAGCATCTTCGTCGCCCCCCAACTCATGCCCGACTGGCTGGGCTTCGTCGCCGCGTGGAATCCGATCTCGTCCACCGCGGCGGCCGCCCGCGATCTGTTCGGGACGCCGGTCGGGAGCGGCGACTCATGGGTGGAGCAGCACGCGCTGCTGATGGCGGGGGTGTGGCCGCTGGTGCTCACGGCCGTCTTCCTGCCGCTGGCCGTACGGAGGTTCCAGCGGCTCGGCCGGTGAGGGGCGCTTCCGGCGCCACGGTGCGGGCCGTGGCACGTCTCGAAGTCGAAGAGGGCCCCGACGTCAGCGTCTGACGGGCATCCGGGTCTTTCCGCAGCGGCGGCACCCCTTTTCCGGCGCCGCCGTTGCCGCGCGTCTTGACGGGTTCATGGTGTGTCAGTTTCCTGGGTGGTGCGCGGCGTGTGGGAGCGCTCCCATTCTGTTCCGGTCCCGCGCCACCCGAGAGGAAGCAGCGAGATGTTCCGCAGCTTGCGAAGAGTGCTGTGCACGGTTGCCGCCGCGTTGCTGATACCGCTGGCCGGAGTCCACACGGCGGATGCGGCGAATGCGGCGGATGCCGCCGCGGTGCCGGGAGCCGGCTACTGGCACACCAGCGGCCGCCAGATCCTGGACGCCGCCGGGCAGCCGGTCCGGATCGCCGGGATCAACTGGTTCGGCTTCGAGACCGGCAACTACGTCGTCCACGGCCTCTGGTCCCGGGACTACAAGAGCATGATCGACCAGATGAAGTCGCTGGGCTACAACACGATCCGCATCCCGTTCAGCGACGACATCTTCAAGAGCTCCACGGTCCCCAACAGCATCGACTTCAGCAGCGGCAAGAACGCCGACCTGCAGGGACTCGGCCCGCTCGGCGTGTTGGACAAGATCGTCGCGTACGCGGGCCAGGACGGCCTGAAGGTCATCCTCGACCGCCACCGCCCGGACGCCGGCGGCCAGTCCGCGCTCTGGTACACGGCCGCGGTCCCCGAGTCGACGTGGATCGCCAACCTCCGCTCCCTGGCGGCCCGTTACGTCGGCCAGTCCACGGTCGTCGGCATCGACCTGCACAACGAGCCCCACGATCCCGCCTGTTGGGGCTGCGGCGACACGGCCACGGACTGGCGACTGGCCGCCCAGCGCGCGGGCAACGCGGTCCTGTCCGTCAACCCCGAGCTGCTGATCTTCGTAGAGGGCGTGCAGACCTTCAACGGCGTCTCGGGATGGTGGGGCGGCAACCTGATGGGCGTGGCCCAGTACCCGGTGCAGCTGAGCGTGGCCGACCGGGTGGTGTACTCCGCCCACGACTACGCCACCAGCGTCGCGCAACAGAGCTGGTTCAGCGACCCGACCTTCCCCGCCAACATGCCGGGGATCTGGGACAAGTACTGGGGCTACATCTTCAAGCAGAACATCGCGCCCGTGTGGGTGGGCGAGTTCGGCACGACGCTCGCCTCGACGGTGGACCAGAAGTGGCTGGCGGCGCTGGTGAGCTACCTCCGGCCGACCTCGACGTACGGCGCGGACTCCTTCCACTGGACCTTCTGGTCCTGGAACCCCAACTCCGGTGACACGGGCGGGATCCTGAAGGACGACTGGGTGACGGTGGACACGGTGAAGGACGGGTATCTGGCGAGCGTCAAGGCTCCGGGCTTCCCGAGCACGGGCGGCGGGGGCGGGGGCGGGGGCGGCGGCGGGACCACGGCGTCCTGCACGGCCGCCTACGCCGTCAGCAGCGACTGGGGCGGCGGCTTCAACGCGGAGGTCAAGGTCACCAACAGCGGGACGACGGCCCTCTCGTCCTGGAAGGTCACCTGGACCTGGAGCGGCGCACAGCAGGTGACGAGCATGTGGAACGCCTCGTACACCCAGAGCGGCGCCACGGTGACCGCCGTGAACGCCTCCCACAACGGGGCGGTGCCGGCGGGCGGTTCGGCGAGCTTCGGGTTCGGGGGCGCGCCGGGGGGCGGGGGTGTGCCGGCGGTGAGCTGCACGGCGGCGTGAGGTTTCCGGCTGGTGGAGGAGGAGCGCCTGGCGTCGGTGCCGGGCGCTTCACTCACGAGCGCGCGTACGAGACCCGGTCGTGGGCGAGCCGTTCGAAAGCGATCGAGGCGCTGCGCCGGGCCGTCTCTCGTAAATCGAATGCGTGTCGGTGTGGCGTTTTGGTAGCTTCCTCGCGTGCCGAAGCTGAACCAGATCATCGCCGTGGAAAAGGGCGTCAAGTCGAAGTCCCTGCAGGAACTCACGCAGGCCCATCACGATGTGCAGAAGCCCGCGTTGCTGGCGGGAATCTCCCGCACGTACCAGGCGAAGGACGAAGAGGGCGAGCAGTTGCCGCCGGAGTCCACGCGGGTCCAGGTCAAGGCGGAGGACGTGCTGCGGTCCGCGGCCGCGACGCTCACCCGGCTGTTCGACGTGACGGCGGCGAAGGACTGGGCGAACCGTACGGCGGTCGCCGACGTGGTCGTCGACGGCACCGTGCTGCTGTCCGCCGTCCCGGTGCCGTATCTCCTGTTCCTGGAGAAGCAGCTCACGGATCTGAACACCTTCGTGCGCAAGCTGCCGGTGCTGGACGCCTCCGAGTCGTGGACGTTCGATCCGTCGACGGACGGGTGGAAGACGGAGGCGGTACGGACCATCCGTACGAAGAAGGTCCCGCGCAACCATGTGAAGGCCGAGGCCACGGAGAAGCATCCGGCCCAGGTCGAGGTGTACTACGAGGATGTGCCCGTGGGTTACTGGACCACGGTCAAGTTCTCCGGCGCGCTGCCGGCCCGCAGGGTCAACGAGCTGATCGACCGGGTCGAGAAGCTGCAGCAGGCCGTGAAGTACGCCCGCGAGGAGGCCAACGGCATCGAGGTCACCGAACAGAGGGTGGGTGACGCGGTGTTCGGCTACCTGTTCCGGTAGCCCCCTGAATGCCCCTCGTGCGAGCGAGGGGTGCGCGAAGAGCGCAAGCTGAAACTGATGTTGAAGCTGAACCAGGGGTGACAGTTGGGGGTTCGAATCCCTCCCCCGGCACACAGGCCGGGGTGGCCCAAATGGCAGAGGCGGCCCCATGAATCTCAGATTCTCGCTCCAGTCTCAGTATTCGCCACCGAACGCCGGATCGACCGAGCGCGGACGATCGTCGACGAATAGGGGTTCAAGTCCCCTCTGTGCCTCTCCTTCTCTCCACCTCTTCATTTCCTTCCGTGGCACGGTAGTTCAAAGGCAGAACGCGTCGACCTCAGAATGATCCGCGACTCTTAAACGCCGCCGGTGTGCGCAAATGGGTGGCACAACAGGCCTCGGGAGCCGGATACCGCTCCCGGGGCCGTCCCCATGTGCCGTGAGGGGCCTTGCTGTGGCGGACGAGGGACTTCGCCTTCGCCGACCCCGCCTCCGCGGCAAGCCGGCCGGGTACCTCCGGACCCCCTGACCCCCCGCCCCCCTCGGACGACGAAGGCGCCCGACGCGGTGTCGCGTCGGGCGCCCTTCATCGTCGTACCGCAGTGATCAGAGCTTCTCGATCACGTAGTCGATGCAGTTCGTGAGCGCCTCGACGTCCGCCGGGTCGATCGCCGGGAACATCGCCACGCGCAGCTGGTTGCGGCCGAGCTTGCGGTAGGGCTCGGTGTCGACGATGCCGTTGGCGCGCAGCACCTTGGCGATCGCGGCGGCGTCGATCTCGTCCGCGAAGTCGATCGTGCCGATGACCTGGGAGCGCTTGGCCGGGTCGGTGACGAACGGCGTGGCGTGCTTCGACTCCTCGGCCCAGGTGTACAGGCGCGTCGACGAGTCCTTGGTGCGGCCGGCGGAGAAGGACAGACCGCCCTGGCCGTTGATCCACTCCAGCTGCTCGTTCAGCAGGAAGAGGGTGGCGAGCGCCGGGGTGTTGTACGTCTGGTTCTTGCGGGAGTTGTCGATCGCCGTGGGGAGGCTGAAGAACTCCGGGATGTGGCGGCCGCTCGCGTGGATGCGTTCCGCGCGCTCGATCGCCGCCGGGGAGAACACGCCGATCCACAGGCCGCCGTCGGAGGCGAAGGACTTCTGCGGGGCGAAGTAGTAGACGTCCGTCTCGGCGATGTCGACCGGGAGGCCGCCGGCGCCGGAGGTGGCGTCCACCAGGACCAGCGAACCGGCGTCCGCGCCCGCGACCCGCTTCAGCGGGGCGGCGACACCGGTCGAGGTCTCGTTGTGGGTGAACGCGTAGACGTCGACGCCCGCCTCGGCCGCCGCCTCGGGGTGGGTGCCCGGGTCGGAGGAGATGACGGTCGGCTCGGCCAGCCAGGGGGCGAGCCTCGCGGCCTTCGCGAACTTCGAGCTGAACTCACCGAACGTGAGGTGCTGCGACTTGTTCTCGATCAGGCCGTGCGTCGCGACGTCCCAGAAGGCCGTCGACCCGCCGTTGCCGAGGATGACCTCGTAGCCCTCGGGGAGGGAGAACAGCTCGGAGATGCCCTCGCGCACCTTGCCGACCAGGTTCTTGACCGGGGCCTGGCGGTGGGAGGTGCCGAGGAGGGACGTACCGGTGGCGGCCAGGGCGTCCAGCGCCTCCACCCGCACCTTGGAGGGGCCCGCGCCGAAACGACCGTCGGCGGGCTTGATGTCAGCAGGAATCTGGATCTCAGCCACGAGGGGAGGGTATCCGGTGGAGGAAACCTGGCCGCAACATCGTCCGTCGGGTGAGACGAGGTATTTGGTTTGCTGGGACGTATGACGCATGGCGAGAGCTCCGACGGTCCTGACGGTCTTGAACGTGCGCTGCGGCGGGTCGTCCGGGGGGACGTGGGGTTCGGGGTGACGGACCGGGCTCTGGTGACCATGGACGCGTCCAACTACCGGCGGGTCCCCCTGGGGGTCGTCGCACCTCGGGACGCGGACGACGTGGCGGCCGTCCTGGAGGTGTGCCGGGGGCGGGGGACGCCGGTCGTGGCGCGCGGCGGGGGGACCTCGATCGCGGGGCAGGCGACCGGGACGGGGGTCGTGCTGGACTTCACCCGGTACATGAACCGGGTGGTCTCTCTCGATCCCGAGGCGCGGACCGCCGTCGTGCAGCCGGGGCTCGTGCTCGACCGGCTCCAGGAGGCCGCCGCTCCGCACGGGCTGCGCTTCGGCCCGGATCCGTCCACGCACAGCCGGTGCACGCTCGGCGGGATGATCGGCAACAACTCGTGCGGCTCCCACTCGGTGGCGTGGGGGACGACGGCGGACAGCGTGCGCGAGCTGGACGTCGTCACCGCGCGCGGGCGGCGGCTGCGGCTCGGCCAGGGGTGGGCCGGCGCGCCGGACGGGCTGCGGGACCTCGTGGAGGGCGAGCTGGCCCGGCTGCGGACCGGCTTTCCCGAGCTGCCCCGCCGTATCTCCGGGTATGCGCTGGACGCGCTGCTGCCGGAGAACGGCGTCGACGTCGCCCGCTCCTTCTGCGGCAGCGAGGGCACCCTGGGTGTGGTGACGGAGGCTGTCGTCGAGCTCGTCGAGGCTCCACGCGCGTGTGTGCTCGCGGTTCTCGGCTACGCCGACGAGGGCGCCGCCGCCGAGGCCGCGGCCGGGCTGCTGCCGTACGGGCCGCTGACCGTGGAGGGCATGGCGGCCGACCTGGTTGCGGCCGGGGACCGGGCGGGGCTGCCGCGGGGCGGGGCCTGGCTGTTCGTCGAGACGGGCGGCGAGTCGGCGAGCGAGGCACACGCGCGTGCGGAGACGATCGTCCGCGCGGCGGACGTCCTGGACGCGCGGATCGTGCGCGACCCCGCCGGGCAGCGGGCGCTGTGGCGCATCCGCGAGGACGCGAGCGGCACGGCGACCCGGATGCCGGACGGCTCCGAGGCCTGGCCCGGCTGGGAGGACTGCGCGGTGCCGCCCGCCCGGCTCGGCGCCTACCTGCGCGAGTTCCGCGGGCTGCTCGGGCAGCACGGCCTGCGCGGCACCCCTTACGGGCACTTCGGGGACGGCTGCATCCATGTCCGGATCGACTTCGATCTGCTGACGCAGGCCGGGGTCGCCCGCTTCCGGCGGTTCTCCGAGGAGCTGGCCGACCTGGTCGTGGCCCACGGCGGCTCGCTGTCCGGGGAGCACGGCGACGGGCAGGCCCGGGCCGAACTGCTGCCCAGGATGTACGGGTCCGACATGGTCGCGCTGTTCGAGCGGGCGAAGGGCGTCTGGGACCCGGACGATCTGCTCAACCCGGGGATGCTGGTCCGTCCCGCGCCGCTCGACGGCAATCTCCGCTTCGCCGTCCTCCCGCGCGAGCCGGTCGACGTGGCCTTCGGATACCCGTCCGACGGCGGCGACTTCTCGGCGGCGGTGCGCCGCTGTGTGGGCGTCGCCAAGTGCCGGACGACGTCCGCGGCCGGGGCGGGGGTGATGTGTCCGTCGTTCCGTGCGACCGGGCGGGAGGAGCACTCCACGCGCGGGCGTGCCCGGCTGCTGCACGAGATGCTGGCCGGTGAGCTGGTGACCGACGGCTGGCGCTCCACGGAGGTGCGGGACGCGCTCGACCTGTGCCTGTCCTGCAAGGGCTGCCGCTCCGACTGCCCGGTCGAGGTCGACATGGCCACCTACAAGGCGGAGTTCCTGCACCACCACTACGAGGGGCGGCGACGCCCGGCCGCGCACTACAGCATGGGGTGGCTGCCGGTCTGGCTGCGGTGGGCGAGCCGGGTGCGGGCGGCCCCGCTGCTCAACGCGCTCGCCGCCGTCGGTCTGCTCGCGGGCGCCGCCAAGCGGCTGGGCGGGATCGCACCGGAGCGGGAGATTCCGCGGCTGGCGCGGGAGACGTTCGGCGCGTGGTGGCGACGCCGAAAGCCCCGGGCCGACGCAGACGGCGGTGAGCTGGTCGTCCTGTGGCCCGACACCTTCACCGAGCACCTCGCGCCGTCCGTGGGCCGGGCCGCCGTCCGCGTCCTGGAGGCGGCGGGGCTGCGGGTGGCGCTGCCGCCGACCCTGCTGCTGCGGGGACGGCCGGTGGGCGACGGCCGGTCGAGGAACGCGGCCGCGCTGCTGACCGCCCGCCGGGGCCGGGTCTGCTGCGGGCTGACCTACGTCTCCACCGGCCAGCTCGACCACGCGCGCGTGGTGCTGCGCCGCACGCTCGACCTGATGGAACCGGTGCTGGAGAGCGGCGCACCGGTCGTCGTCCTGGAGCCGAGCTGCGCGGCCGCCCTGCGCACCGACCTGCCCGAGCTGCTGCACGACGACCCGCGCGCGGCCCGTCTCGCCGCCCGTGTCCTCACCTTCGCGGAGACCCTGGAGCGCCATGCCCCCGGCTGGACGCCGCCCCGGCTGGACCGTCCGGCGGTCGGTCAGACCCACTGCCACCAGCATGCGGTTCTGGGCGACGCGGCCGAGCGGCGGCTCCGCGAGGCCGCGGGGCTCACCGGTGCGCTGAGCGGGGGGTGCTGCGGCCTCGCCGGCAACTTCGGTTTCGAGAAAGGCCACTTCGAGGTGTCCACGGCGTGCGCGGAGGAGCAGCTGCTGCCGGCCGTGCGGGACGCCCCGGAGGGGGCCGTGGTCCTCGCGGACGGGTTCTCCTGCCGGACACAGCTGGAGCAGCTGGCGGGGGTGCGGGGGCGGCATCTTGCGGAGGTGCTGGCGGAGGGGTTGGAAGCGGGTGACTGACCGGACGGGTGACTGACCGGATGGGTGACTTTCGGGACGGGTGACTTGCGGGACGGGAATTGCGGGACGGTGACTTTCGGGACGGTGACTTTCGGGACGGGGGATTGCGGGACGGGTGACGCGCGTCGGCCATCTGCACGCGTGTGTGGCCGACACGGCGGTGGTCGACGGCCTCGGTCCCGGGGATGACCGCGGTCGACTCCTAGGCTGGCTCGTCTGCACAACCGTTCGAAGGAGCCCCCGCGTATGAGTCGTACGAGCCTGCGTGTCCAGTCCATCAGTCGCGCCGAGCACCTGGCGTTCATCGCGGCCCGCCCCTCCGCCAGCCATATGCAGATCCCCTCGTGGGGCGAGGTCAAGCCGGACTGGCGGGCGGAGAGCCTGGGGTGGATCGACGAGGCGGGGGTGCTCGTGGGGGCCGGGCTGGCGCTGCTGCGGCCGCTGCCCCGGCTGAAGCTGAAGAAGTACCTGGCCTATCTGCCCGAGGGGCCGGTCATCGACTGGTACGCGCCCGATCTGGTCGAGCGCTGGCTGGATCCGCTGCTCGCGCATCTGCAGGCGCTGGGCGCGTTCTCGGTGAAGCTGGGCCCGCCCGTCGCCGTACGACGCTGGAGCGCCGACGCCGTCAAGGCGGCCATCGCCCACCCCGCCGCCCACCGGCTGCGGGACGCGGAGCCGAGCTCGTACGATCCGCGCGCCTTCGAGGTCGTCGACCGGCTGCGCCGCTCCGGCTGGCAGCAGACCGAGTCGGAGGGGGAGGAGGGGTTCGCGGCCGGCCAGCCGCGCTACGTCTTCCAGGTCCCGTTCGCCGGCCGGTCCCTGGAGGAGGTGCACGGCGGCCTCAACCAGCAGTGGCGGCGCAACATCAAGAAGGCGGAGAAGGCGGGCGTGAAGGTCGTCCGGGGCGGCTACGAGGACCTGCCGGCGTTCTACGGCCTCTACACCGAGACCGCCGAGCGGGACCGCTTCATCCCGCGCCCGCTGCCTTACTTCCAGCGCATGTGGAACGCGCTGAACGCCGAACACCCCGACCGTATGCGGCTGTACCTCGCCCACCACGACGGCGAGATCCTCGCCGCCGCCACCATGCTGACCGTCGGCGAGCACGTCTGGTACTCCTACGGCGCCTCCACCAGCCGCAAGCGCGAGGTCCAGCCCAACAACGCCATGCAGTGGCGCATGATGGCCGACGCCCATGAACTCGGCGCGGCCGTCTACGACCTGCGGGGGATCACGGACACCCTGGAGGAGTCCAACCACCTGCTCGGCCTGCTGCGCTTCAAGGTCGGCACGGGCGGTCAGGCCGTGGAGTACGTGGGCGAGTGGGACTTCCCGCTCAACCGGGTGCTGCAGAAGGCGCTGGACCTGTACATGGCTCGCCGATAGCCCTTCCCCGTCTGCGCCGCCGGACGCCCTGGCCCGGGATCCGAGGGGCGGCAGGCGTCTCACAGCCCGAGACAGCGGCAATAACGGTTCACACACCTGACGGAGTCCATTAATCTGGACTCGGTAGTACATCGTGATGAACGAACCGAGCCGAGCACCTGGACCGCCCGTGACACCCCCCGACACAGCAGCCGCGACCGCCGCCGTCACCTCACCGCAGCTCTCGGCGGCCCCGGGCCGGTTCGGCTCCCTCGGCCCGGTCGGCCTGGTGCTGGCCGGCGGGATCTCGGTGCAGTTCGGCGGCGCGCTGGCGGTGACGCTGATGCCGAGGGCGGGCGCGCTCGGCGTGGTGGCGCTGCGGCTGCTGGTGGCGGCGGTGGTGCTGCTGGTCGTCTGCCGGCCGCGGCTGCGCGGACACTCGCGCACGGACTGGGGGACGGTCGTCGCCTTCGGCGTCACGATGGCCGCGATGAACGGCCTCTTCTACCAGGCCGTGGACCGCATCCCGCTGGGCCCGGCGGTGACGCTGGAGGTGCTGGGCCCGCTGGCGCTGTCGGTCTTCGCCTCGCGCCGCGCGCTGAACCTGGTCTGGGCGGGCCTGGCCCTCGCGGGCGTCTTCCTGCTCAGCGCCGGAGGGGGCGGCGAGGGGCACGGGGGCGACGGAGGCGGGGGCTTCGGCGCCCTCGACCCGACGGGCGTGGCGTTCGCGCTGGGTGCGGGGGCCATGTGGGCCGCGTACATCGTGTTCAGCGCCCGCACCGGCCGCCGTTTCCCGCAGGCGGACGGTCTGGCCCTGGCGATGGCGGTGGGCGCGCTGCTGTTCCTCCCGCTGGGCCTCGCGGAGTCGGGCACGAAGCTGGCCGACCCCGTGACGCTGGGCCTGGGCGCGGCGGTGGCCGTCCTCTCCTCGGTCCTCCCGTACACGCTCGAACTCCTCGCCCTGCGCCGCCTGCCCGCCTCCACCTTCGCGATCCTGATGAGCCTGGAACCGGCCGTCGCGGCGGCGGCGGGCTTCCTCATCCTCGACCAGGCCCTGACCACCACCCAGGCGGCGGCGATCGCCCTGGTCGTCGGGGCGAGCATGGGCGCGGTGCGCACGCAGGTGGGGCGCGGGAAGCGCGTGCGGGCGGCGGTTCCGGAAGCCTGACGGGGATGAGCGCCTGGGCCGATGAACGCCTCTGCCGATGGCTGCCTGGGCCGATGACCGCCTGGGTCGGTGACCGCCTCGGCCGATGACCGCTCAGGCCGGTGAACGCCTGGGCCGCTGAGCGGCTTGGCCAAATTAATGCAAGCATGCTTGATTGTTTCTGGGGTCGGTGCCAAGCTCGCCCCATGGCCGACCCGACCCCCGTGCTCGATGATCTCCGCGCCGAAAGCGACGAACTGGACCGGCTCGTCGCCGAGTTGGGGCCGGATCAGTGGGCGCTTCCGACCCCGGCCGACGGCTGGACCGTCGCGCACCAGATCGCGCATCTCACCTGGACCGACCACTCCTCCCTGCTGGCCGTGACCGACCAGGTCGCCTTCGCCCGTGAGGTCGAGAAGGCGCTGGCCGAGCCCGGGGACTTCGTGGACAACGGAGCCGAGCAGGGCGCCGCGAAGCCGCCGGTGCGGCTGCTCGGCGGCTGGCGGGCCGGGCGCGAGGCCCTGCAGAACGCCCTGCGGGCGGCCCCCGCAGGAGCGCGTTTCCCCTGGTACGGCCCGCCCATGTCCGCCGCCTCGATGGCCACCGCCCGGCTCATGGAGACCTGGGCGCACGGCCTGGACGTCGCGGACGCGCTGGGCGCGTCGCCCGCGCCCACCGACCGGCTGCGGCACATCGTCCGGCTCGGCGTCCGCACCCGCGACTACGCGTTCGGCCTGCACGGACAGCCCGTGCCGTTCGAGGAGTTCCGGGTCGAACTGACCGGCCCCTCCGGCGATGCGTGGGTGTACGGGCCCGAGGACGCCGACGACCGCGTCACCGGCCCCGCCCTCGACTTCTGCCTCCTGGTCACCCGGCGCGCCCACCGCGCCGACCTCGCCCTGCACGCCGAAGGCCCCGACGCCGACCGCTGGCTGGACGTCGCCCAGGCCTTCGCGGGCCCGCCCGGCGCGGGCCGTCCGCCGAAGGGCACCGCCCGGTGACGGCCCCGGCTGCCCCTCCTGCGGCGACGCCCCTGCGCATCGGCAACGCCTCCGGCTTCTACGGCGACCGCTTCGACGCGGTCCGCGAGATGCTCACCGGCGGCGAACTCGACGTCCTCACCGGCGACTACCTCGCCGAACTGACCATGCTGATCCTGGGACGGGACCGGCTCAAGGACCCGTCCGCCGGATACGCCCGCACCTTTCTGCGGCAGCTGGAGGAGTCCCTCGGCCTCGCCCACGACCGCCGCGTCCGGATCGTCACCAACGCGGGCGGCCTCAATCCGGCCGGACTCGCCGACGCCGTACGGCAGTTGGCGGACCGGCTCGGCGTCCCCGTGCGCGTCGCACACGTCGAGGGCGACGACCTCGGCCCCGGCCACCCCGGCAGTCTCACCGCCCACGCCTACCTCGGCGGCTTCGGTATCGCGGCCTGTCTGCAGGAGGGCGCGGACATCGTCGTCACCGGACGTGTCACCGACGCGGCGCTGGTCATGGGGCCGGCCGCCGCCCACTTCGGCTGGCGGCCGGGCGACCACGACCGGCTCGCGGGGGCCGTCGTCGCCGGGCACGTCCTGGAGTGCGGGACACAGGCCACCGGCGGCAACTACGCCTTCTTCGCCGAAGACCGGCCGGGCGGCCATGACCTCCGGCGGCCCGGCTTCCCCCTCGCCGAGATCCATGAGGACGGCAGCTGCGTCATCGCCAAGCACCCCGGCACCGGCGGCTTCGTCGACGTCGGCACGGTGACCGCACAGCTCCTGTACGAGACGGGCGGCGCCCGGTACGCGGGCCCCGACGTCACCGCCCGCCTGGACACCGTACGACTCACCCAGGACGGCCCGGACCGCGTACGGATCGACGGCGTGCGCGGCGAGGCCCCGCCCCCGACCCTCAAGGTCGGCCGCACCCGCCTCGGCGGCTTCCGCAACGAGGTCGTCTTCGTGCTCACCGGACTCGACATCGAGGCCAAGGCGGCCCTCGCGCGGGAGCAGATGGCGGACGCGTTCGCCAAGTCCCGGCCACAGGAGGTGCGTTGGGAGCTGGTCCGCACCGATCGACCCGACGCCGACACCGAGGAGACGGCGAGCGCGCTGCTCCGCCTCGTCGTACGGGACCCGGAACAGGCCATGGTGGGGCGGGCGTTGAGCGGAGCCGCCGTGGAGCTGGCTCTTGCGAGCTACCCCGGGTTCCATGTGCTCGCGCCGCCCGGGAAGGGTTCCCCCTACGGGGTGTTCGAGGCCGCGTACGTCCCCCAGGACGCCGTCGAGCACATCGCCGTCCATGACGACGGGCGCCGGGAACCCGTCCCCGCGCCCCCGGCCGCCGAGACCCGCGAGCTCGAAGCGGCGGCGGAACCGGAACTGCCGGATCCGCTGCCGCCGGGGCCCGTGCGGCGCGCGCCCCTCGGGCTCGTCGCCGGCGCCCGCAGCGGCGACAAGGGCGGGAACGCCAACGTGGGGGTGTGGGTCCGCACGGACGAGGCCTGGCGCTGGCTCGCGCACGAGCTGACGGCCGCCAGGTTCCAGCAGCTCATACCTGAGAGCCAGGGGCTGACCGTCACCCGCCACGCCCTCCCGAACCTGCGCGCCCTCAACTTCGTCGTCGAGGGCGTCCTCGGCGCCGGCGTCGCCGCCCAGCACCGCTTCGACCCGCAGGCCAAGGCGCTCGGCGAATGGCTGCGCTCCCGCTGCCTGGACATCCCGGAGGCCCTCCTGTGACGGTCATCACGTCCACCCTGGACACCCACGGCCCCGACCACCGCGCGCACCGCGAGGCCATGCTCGCCAAGCTCGCCGACCTGACCGCCGAACACGCGAAGGCGCTGGCGGGGGGCGGCGAGAAGTACGTCGCCCGGCACCGCGCACGCGGCAAGCTCCTCGCGCGCGAGCGCATCGAGCTGCTCCTCGACCCCGACACGCCGTTCCTGGAGCTGTCGCCGCTGGCGGCCTGGGGCAGCGAGTACACGGTGGGCGCGTCCCTCGTCACCGGCATCGGGGTCGTCGAGGGCGTCGAGTGCCTGATCACCGCCAACGACCCGACCGTGCGCGGCGGCGCCAGCAACCCCTGGTCCCTGAAGAAGGCCCTGCGCGCGAACGACATCGCCCTCGCCAACCGGCTGCCCCTCATCAGCCTGGTGGAGTCGGGCGGCGCGGACCTGCCCTCCCAGAAGGAGATCTTCATCCCGGGCGGCGCAGTCTTCCGCGACCTGACCCGGCTCTCCGCCGCCGGCATCCCGACCGTCGCCGTCGTCTTCGGCAACTCCACCGCAGGCGGCGCGTACATCCCCGGCATGTCCGACCACGTGATCATGGTCAAGGAGCGGGCGAAGGTGTTCCTCGGCGGGCCCCCGCTGGTCAAGATGGCCACCGGCGAGGAGAGCGACGACGAGTCGCTGGGCGGCGCGGAGATGCACGCGCGTGTGTCGGGTCTCGCCGACTACTTCGCCGTCGACGAGCGGGACGCGCTGCGGCAGGCCCGGCGGGTGGTGGCCCGCCTCAACCACCGCAAGGCGTACCGGGATCCGGGCCCGGCCGTAGCTCCCAAGTATGACGAGGAGGAGCTTCTGGGGATCGTCCCCGGAGATCTGCGCACTCCCTTCGACCCGCGCGAGGTCATCGCCCGGATCGTCGACGCCTCCGACTTCGACGAGTTCAAGCCGCTGTACGGCAGCAGCCTGGTGACCGGCTGGGCGGCCCTGCACGGCTATCCGGTGGGCATCCTGGCGAACGCCCAGGGAGTGCTCTTCTCCGCGGAGTCCCAGAAGGCCGCCCAGTTCATCCAGCTCGCCAACCAGCGCGACATCCCGCTGCTCTTCCTGCACAACACCACCGGCTACATGGTCGGCAGGGAGTACGAGCAGGGCGGCATCATCAAGCACGGCGCGATGATGATCAACGCGGTCTCCAACTCGAGGGTCCCGCATCTGTCCGTGCTCATGGGCGCGTCGTACGGCGCCGGCCACTACGGCATGTGCGGCCGCGCCTACGACCCGCGCTTCCTCTTCGCCTGGCCGAGCGCCAAGTCGGCCGTGATGGGCCCGCAGCAGCTCGCCGGCGTCCTGTCGATCGTCGCCCGCCAGTCGGCGGCGGCGAAGGGCCGGCCCTACGACGAGGACGCCGACGCCGCCCTGCGCGCCATGGTGGAGCAGCAGATCGAGTCGGAGTCGCTGCCCATGTTCCTGTCGGGACGGCTCTACGACGACGGCGTCATCGACCCGCGCGACACCCGCACGGTCCTGGGACTGTGCCTGTCAGCCATCCACACGGCGCCGTACGAAGGTGCGCGCGGCGGCTTCGGCGTCTTCCGGATGTGAGGCTCATGATTACTTCGGTTCTGGTGGCGAATCGCGGCGAGATCGCCTGCCGCATCTTCCGCACCTGCGGCGAGTCGGGCATCCGGACGGTCGCCGTGCACTCGGACGCGGACGAGAACGCGCTCCACGCGCGCGTGGCCGACCTGGCGGTACGACTCCCGGGGGCGGCCTCCGCCGACACCTACCTGCGCGGCGACCTGATCGTGAAGGCGGCCGTCGAGGCGGGCGCGGACGCCGTGCACCCCGGCTACGGCTTCCTCTCCGAGAACGCCGAGTTCGCGCGCGCCGTCCTGGACGCGGGACTGGTCTGGATCGGCCCGCCGCCGGCGGCGATCGAGGCGATGGCGTCCAAGACGCGCGCGAAGGAGCTGATGGGCCTCGCGCCCCTGGCCCCGGATGCGGTGACACAGGCCGACCTGCCGGTCCTGGTGAAGGCGGCGGCGGGCGGCGGCGGGCGCGGCATGCGCGTCGTCCGCCGACCGGAGGACCTGGCCGCCGCCCTGGAGGCCGCCCGCGCGGAGGCGGCGAGCGCCTTCGGCGACGGCGAGGTGTTCGTCGAGCCGTACATCGAGGACGGCCGCCATGTCGAGGTCCAGATCCTCGCCGACGCCCACGGCACGGTGTGGGCGCTGGGCACCCGCGACTGCTCCCTGCAGCGCCGCCACCAGAAGGTGATCGAGGAGGCCCCGGCCCCCGGTCTGTCGCCGCAGCTGGACTCCGAACTGCGCACGCTGGCCGTACGCGCCGCCCGCGCCGTGGACTACGTCGGCGCGGGCACGGTCGAGTTCCTGGTCGCCGACGGCCGGGCGCACTTCCTGGAGATGAACACCCGGCTCCAGGTCGAACACCCCGTCACGGAGGCGGTCTTCGGCCTGGACCTGGTGGCCGAGCAGATCCGTGTGGCGGAGGGCAGGGCGCTCGGCGCCGAACCCCCACACGCGCGTGGACACGCCGTCGAGGCCCGCCTCTACGCGGAGGACCCGGCGAAGGAGTGGACCCCCCAGACCGGTGTTCTGCACCGACTGACCGTCCCGACGAGCGTCCGCCTGGACACGGGCTTCGAGGACGGCGACCCGATCGGCGTCCACTACGACCCCCTGCTCGCCAAGGTCGTCGCCCACGCCCCCACGCGCGCGGAGGCGATCCGCAGACTCGCGGGCGCGCTGGAACAGGCGACCGTCCACGGCCCGACCACCAACCGGGACCTCCTCGTGCGCTCCCTGCGCCACGAGGAGTTCACGTCGGCCCGCATGGACACCGGTTTCTACGACCGCCATCTGCCCGAGCTGACCGCCCCGGCCGCCGATCCGCTCGCCCCCCTGGCCGCGGCCCTCGCGGACGCGACCCGCACCGGCTCCCGCTGGGGCGGCTGGCGCAACCTGCCCTCCCAGCCGCAGACGAGGCGGTACGCGGCGGGCGGCGAGGAGATCGAGGTCGGGTACGCGCACGGACGGACCGGCCTGACCGCCGAGGGCGTCCGGGTGGTGCACGCCGACGCGCACCTGGTCGTCCTGGAGATCGACGGGGTACGCCGTCGCTTCGAGGTCGCCCGGTACGGCGACCGAGTCCATGTGGGCGCGACGACCCTCACGGCGCTGCCCCGCTTCCCCGCCCCCGAGATCCAGCACGCCCCCGGCTCCCTGCTGGCCCCGATGCCCGGCACGGTCGTCAAGCTCGCGGACGGCCTCATCACCGGATCGAGTGTCCAGGCGGGAGAACCGCTCGTGTGGCTCGAAGCGATGAAGATGCAACACCGCATTTCCGCGCCGGCCACGGGGACGGTGACGGCGTTGCCGGTGACGGAGGGACAGCAAGTGGAGATGGGCGAGGTCTTGGCGGTCGTGAAGGCCGACCGACCTTAGGGGCGCGGGACTGCATCGATATGCGGCTCCGCCGCGTGAGCGCGACCAGCCACAACGAACCCGCACCCGAAGGAGCACAATGACCACCCTCATCGAATCCGACGAGCACAAGGCCCTCCGCGAAGCGGTCTCCTCCTTCGCCAAGAGCCGCACAGACACCGAGGGCCTCTGGCAGGAAGCCGCCAAGCTGGGCTACATCGGCGTCAACCTCCCGGAGGCCTACGGAGGTGGCGGCGGCGGCATCACCGAACTCTGCCTCGTCCTCGAAGAGCTCGGCGCCGCGGGCAACCCGCTCCTCATGATGATCGTCTCCCCGGCGATCTGCGGCACGGTGATCGCCCGCTTCGGCACGGAGGCCCAGAAGCAGGAGTGGCTCCCCGCGCTCGCGGACGGCAGCCGCCTCATGGCCTTCGGCATCACCGAGCCCGACGCCGGCTCCAACAGCCACCGCATCACCACCACCGCCCGCCGCGACAGCGCAACCGGCGACTGGCTGCTGACCGGCCGCAAGGTCTTCGTCTCCGGCGTGGACATCGCGGACGCGACCCTCATCGTCGGCCGCACCGAGGACGCCCGCACGGGCAGCCTCAGGCCCAGCCTCTTCATCGTCCCGCGCGATGCGCCCGGCTTCACCCGCCGCCGGATCGACATGGAACTGCACGGCGCGGAGAAGCAGTTCGAGCTGGTCCTGGACGACGTACGGCTCCCGGCGGAGGCGCTCGTCGGGGACGAGGACGCGGGTCTGCTCCAGCTCTTCGCCGGCCTCAACCCCGAGCGGATCATGACGGCCGCGTTCGCGATCGGCATGGGCCGCTACGCGCTGTCCCGCGCGA
Organism: Streptomyces sp. NPDC002623; assembly: GCF_053592635.1. Taxonomy (NCBI): domain Bacteria; kingdom Bacillati; phylum Actinomycetota; class Actinomycetes; order Kitasatosporales; family Streptomycetaceae; genus Streptomyces; species Streptomyces sp. NPDC002623. Next base: position 217,496 of record NZ_JBSFWB010000007.1, read on the forward strand.
TCGAGTACGCCCGGGACCGCACCGTCTGGAAGACCCCGATCGGCGCCCACCAGGCCATCGCGCACCCCCTCGCACAGGCGCACATCGAGCTCGAACTGGCCCGCCTGATGATGCAGAAGGCGGCCCATCTGTACGACGCGGGGGACGACACGGGCGCGGGCGAGGCCGCCAACATGGCGAAGTACGCGGCGGGGGAGGCCTGTGTGCGGGCCGTCGACCAGGCGGTGCACACCCTCGGCGGCAACGGTCTCACGACCGAGTTCAAGATCGCCAAGCTGATCACGGCGTCACGCGTGGCTCGTATCGCCCCGGTGAGCCGGGAGATGATTCTGAACTACGTCTCCCACCAGACCCTGGGCCTGCCCAAGTCGTACTGATCCGCCTTGGAGGAACGATGTTCCGCAGCGAGTACGCAGACGTCCCGCCAGTCGAACTTCCCATCCACGAGGCCGTCCTGGGCCGTGCCGCGGAGTTCGGCGAGCTGCCCGCGCTCATCGACGGCACGGACGGCACCACCCTCACGTACGACCAGGTGGACCGGTTCCACCGGAGCGTCGCCGCCGCGCTCGCCGAGGCCGGGGTCCGCAAGGGCGACGTCCTGGCCCTGCACAGCCCCAACACCGTGGCGTTCCCGATCGCGTTCTACGCGGCCACGCGTGCGGGGGCCACCGTCACCACCGTGCATCCGCTGGCCACGCCCGAGGAGTTCGCCAAGCAGCTCGACGACTCGGCCGCCCGCTGGATCGTCACCGTCTCCCCGCTGCTTCAGACGGCCCGGCGGGCCGCCGAACTCGCGGGCGGCATCGAGGAGATCTTCGTCTGCGACAGCGCGGCCGGGCACCGCTCGCTGATCGACATGCTCGCCTCGGCGGCCCCCGAGCCTCAGGTGGACATCGACCCGGTGGCCGATGTGGCCGCCCTGCCGTACTCCTCCGGTACCACCGGCGTGCCCAAGGGCGTGATGCTCACCCACCGGCAGATCGCCACCAACCTCGACCAACTCCGGTCGGCGATGCGGGCGGGCCCCGGCGACCGCATCCTCGCCGTGCTGCCCTTCTTCCACATCTACGGCCTGACCGCGCTGATGAACGCGCCGCTGCGGCAGGGCGCCACGGTCGTCGTGCTGCCCCGCTTCGACCTGGAGACGTTCCTCGCGGCCATCCAGAACCACCGCATCACCGGCCTGTACGTGGCCCCGCCGATCGTCCTCGCCCTCGCCAAGCACCCGGCGGTCGCCCTCTACGACCTGTCGTCCCTGCAGTACGTCATCAGCGCGGCCGCGCCGCTGGACGCGGAACTCGCCGCGGCCTGCGCGAAGCGCCTGAAGCTGCCGCCCGTCGGCCAGGCCTACGGCATGACGGAGCTGTCCCCGGGCACGCACATCGTCCCGCTCGACGCCATGCGCGAGGCCCCCGCGGGCACCGTCGGCAAGCTCATCGCCGGCACCGAGATGCGGATCGTGTCGCTCGACGACCCCGACAAGGACCTGGAGGTCGGCGAGGCCGGCGAGATCCTCATCCGGGGGCCGCAGATCATGAAGGGCTACCTGGGGCGCCCCGACGCCACCGCCGACATGATCGACGGCGCCGGCTGGCTGCACACCGGCGACGTCGGGCGGGTCGACGAGGGCGGCTGGCTGTTCGTCGTCGACCGCGTCAAGGAACTCATCAAGTACAAGGGCTTCCAGGTGGCCCCGGCCGAACTGGAAGCCCTGCTGCTCACCCACCCCGGGATAGCGGACGCGGCCGTCATCGGCGTCTACAACGACGACGGCAACGAAGTCCCGCACGCGTACGTGGTCCGCCAGCCCGCCGCCCCCCATCTCTCCGAAGGAGAGATCGCGATGTACGTCGCCGAACGCGTCGCGCCCTACAAGCGCGTCCGCGAGGTCACCTTCATCGACGCCGTACCGCGCGCGGCCAGCGGGAAGATCCTGCGCCGCAACCTGAGGGAGCGCACATGACGCACACGACACACACGACGGCGACGACGCACACGACGGCGACGACGGGCACGACGCACCCCACCGTGATCGGACGGGCCCGGGAACGCGGGGTCGAGACGCTCAGCCTCGACTCGCCCGGCACCCGCAACGCCCTGTCGGCGGCCCTCGTCGGCGACCTGGCCGACGCGCTCACCGAGTGCGGCGAGGATCCCGAGGTCCGGGCCGTCGTCCTCACCCACACCGGCACCACCTTCTGCGCCGGCGCCGACCTGCGCGACCCTCCCGACCCGGAGGCGTTCGTCGGCCTGCTGCGGCAGATCGTGGAGCTGCCCAAGCCGGTCGTCGCCCGGGTCGCCGGACATGTCCGGGCCGGCGGCCTGGGCCTGCTCGCCGCCTGCGACATCGCCGCCGCCTCCACCACGTCCACCTTCGCGTTCACCGAGGTCCGCATCGGCGTGGCGCCGGCGGTGATCTCCCTGCCGCTGCTGCCGCGCACCGACCCCCGCGCCCTCTCCCGGTACTACCTCACCGGCGAGCGCTTCGACGCCCCCGAGGCCGCCCGCACCGGCCTGCTCACCGCGGCGGGGGACGACGTCGACGCCGTCCTCGAACCCGTCCTGGACGGGCTGCGCAGATCCGCGCCCCAGGGGCTGGCCGAGACGAAACGGCTGCTCACGGCTAGGGTGCTGGAGACCTTCGACCGGGACGCGGCCGACCTCACCGCGCTCTCGGCCCGGCTGTTCGCCTCCCCGCAGGCCCGCGAGGGGATGACGGCCTTCCTCGAACGACGGGATCCCGCATGGGTGCTGTGAGCGCAGTCGACCGCGACCGCGCCCCCAAGCAGGACCGCAGCCGGGCCACCCGGCAGCGGCTCCTGGCGGCCGCCGTGGCCTGCCTCGCCGAACACGGCTGGGCGGGCTCCACGGTCTCCGTCGTCGCCGAACGCGCGGGCGTCTCCCGCGGCGCCGCCCAGCACCACTTCCCCACCCGCGAGGACCTGTTCACCGCGGCCGTCGAGTACGTCGCCGAGGAACGCTCGACAGCCCTGCGCGACCTCTTCCCGCAGGGTGCGACGGGCGACCGGCGCGCGGTCGTCACCGCCCTCGTCGACCTCTACACCGGTCCGCTGTTCCGCGCCGCCCTCCACCTCTGGGTCGCCGCCTCCAACGAGGAGCAACTGCGCCCGCGCGTGACGGAGCTGGAGGCCCGGGTCGGCCGCGAGACCCACCGGATAGCCGTCGAGCTCCTCGACGCCGACGAGTCCGTGCCCGGCGTCCGCGAAACGGTCCAGGGCCTGCTGGACATGGCCCGCGGCCTGGGCCTCGCCAACCTCCTCACCGACGACGGCGGGCGGCGGGACCGGGTGGTGGCCCAGTGGGCGGGACTGCTGGCGGCGAAGCTCGACGAGCAGCCGGGCTGAGGGCGTTGTCAGTGCCGGGACCTACGGTTGCGGCATGGGAGACACATTCCAGACGATCGTCGACCGCGACGCGACCCCCGAGGACGCGCCGCGTCTCGCGCGGGCCGTGGTGGAGTGGCTCGTCGCCGAGGGCATCGTCCTCGCCGAGGCGAAACCGGGCTGGGCCCTGGGCGACCATCCGGCCCATCCGCCCGGCCCGCACTGGGAGAAGGCGGTGGCCGACGCCCGCTGGGGCGCGCCGGAGGGCGTCGCCGTGTACACCGAGCGCCATATCTTCTACAGCAACTTCCACGACCACGCCGGGGCGGGGACCTGCCCGCGCTGCGGGGCGGCCGCGGGCGACTCGGCGCTCTTCTCCACCGCGATCGACCGGTGGTACGAGACCGGCGAGGCCGACGTCGACTGCCCCGCCTGCGCCGAGACCGTCCCGCTGCCCGCCTGGAACTGGGTCGACGACCATCTGGCCTTCGTCCACCTGGGCTTCGAGTTCTGGAACTGGCCCTGGCTCAGCGAGGAGTTCCGCGCAGGGATAGCGGGGTTCCTGCCGGGCCACCGCACGGCGTTCCTCCCGGGCAAGATCTGAACCGCGCCCAGCCGCCCGGGCCGCTCACGGGCTGAGGCGCTCCACCCGCCAGCTGCCGTCCGCCGCGGCCGTGTAGCGCAGCCGGTCGTGCAGCCGGTTCAGGCGGCCCTGCCAGAACTCCACCGCCTGCGGGGCCACCCGGAAACCGCCCCAGTGCGGCGGCACCGGCACCTGCTCGCCCTCCGGGTAGCGGGCCGCCAGCTCGGCGTAGGAGGCGTCGAGGTCGGCGCGGGTGGCGATCACCGAGGACTGGGCGCTGGCCCACGCGCCGAGCTGCGAGCCGTGCGGCCGGGTCCGGAAGTACGCGGCGGTCTCGTCGCGTCCGGTGCGCCGGGCCACGCCCCGCACGATGACCTGCCGGGCCATCGGATGCCACGGGAAGAGCAGCGAGACGTACGGGTTCGCGGCGAGGTCACGGGCCTTGCGGGAGTCGTAGTTGGTGTAGAAGACGAATCCCTGCTCGTCGAACTGCTTCAGCAGCACCGTGCGGGAGCTGGGCCGGCCCTCGGCGTCCGCGGTGGAGACGACCATGGCGTTCGGCTCGAAGAGATGGGCCTCGACGGCCGCGTCCTTGAACCAGCGGGCGAACTGCTCCACGGGCGTGGCGGCGAGCTCGGCCTCGGCGAGACCCTCGGCCCGGTACTGCTTGCGCATGGCGGCGGGGTCGGGGACGGGGCCGGGGGAGACGGCGTCTGCGTCGGTCACGCAGTCATCTTGCCGCATGGCCCGCCGACGCAGATCACCCCACGAAAGGTGGCACTGAGTGCCGCGACCACTCCCCAAAGGTGGCACTCGGAGATATGGTGCAGATGCCATCCCGGTTCATCCCGGCTGGGTGACCGTCAGCCGCACGGGGCATCACTGGGATGACCGCCCAGGACCGCGAGCCTTTCCCCGAGGCCGTGGAACCGCCGGTGTCATCTGTCGCACACATCACGAGGAGCCGCCTGATGTCCGACTTCGTACCCGGACTCGAAGGAGTCGTCGCGTTCGAGACGGAGATCGCCGAACCCGACAAGGAAGGCGGCGCCCTGCGATACCGGGGCGTCGACATCGAGGACCTGGTCGGCCACGTCTCCTTCGGCAACGTCTGGGGGCTGCTCGTCGACGGCGCCTTCAACCCCGGCCTGCCGCCCGCCGAGCCGTTCCCGATCCCCGTTCACTCCGGCGACATCCGCGTCGACGTGCAGTCCGCGCTCGCCATGCTCGCCCCCGTCTGGGGCCTCAAGCCCCTCCTCGACATCGATGCCGAGCAGGCCCGCGAGGATCTCGCCCGCGCCGCCGTCATGGCCCTCTCCTACGTCGCCCAGTCCGCGCGCGGCCAGGGCACGCCGATGGTCCCGCAGCGGGAGATCGACAAGGCCAGGTCCGTCGTCGAACGGTTCATGATCCGCTGGCGCGGCGAGCCCGACCCCAAACACGTGGCCGCCGTCGACGCCTACTGGACGAGCGCGGCCGAACACGGCATGAACGCGTCCACCTTCACGGCCCGCGTCATCGCCTCCACCGGCGCGGACGTCGCCGCCGCCCTCTCCGGCGCCGTGGGAGCCATGTCCGGCCCGCTGCACGGCGGCGCGCCCTCCCGCGTCCTCGGCATGATCGAGGAGATCGAACGGACCGGGGACGCGGACGCCTACGTCCGGCAGGCCCTCGACAAGGGCGAGCGCCTCATGGGCTTCGGCCACCGCGTCTACCGCGCCGAGGACCCACGCGCGCGCGTGCTGCGCCGTACGGCCCGCGAGCTGGGCGCACCGCGCTTCGAGGTGGCCGAGGCCCTGGAGAAGGCGGCCCTCGCCGAGCTCCACGCCCGCCGCCCGGACCGGGTCCTGGCGACGAACGTCGAGTTCTGGGCGGCCATCGTCCTGGACTTCGCCGAGGTGCCGGCGCACATGTTCACCTCGATGTTCACCTGCGCCCGCACGGCGGGCTGGTCGGCGCACATCCTGGAGCAGAAGCGCACCGGCCGCCTGGTCCGCCCGTCCGCCCGCTACATCGGCCCGGGCACCCGCGACCCGCGCGAGATCGAGGGCTACGCGGACATCAGGGACTGAGCGCGGCACCCCCCGGCATCAGGACGGCGTCACGCGCGACGGCGTCACGCGGGACTGAGCAGCTCCGCGTGATGCCGCTCGGCCACCAGCGGGTGGGCGCGCAGCTTGCCCTTCAGCTCGTTGAAGCCGTACTCGGCGAAGAGGGGGTTGGCCGGGTCGTCGGTCACGCCGGGTGCGGTGGAGGCGTGCGGGAAGGGCAGCGGCTCGACACGGGCGTCCAGCCGGGGGTTGTAGAAGAACGGCACGGAGAACCGCTCGACGGCGCTCGGCGGCGACACGACCCGGTGGTTGGTGGCGACGAGATACCCGTCGGTCGCCACCTCCAGCAGCTCGCCCAGGTTGACCACGAAGGCCCCGTCCAACGGCGGAACGTCATGGAACAGCCCGTCCTCGCGCTGCACCTGCAGCCCGCCGACCCGGTCCTGGAGCAGCAGCGTCAGGAACCCGTAGTCCTTGTGCGCCCCCACCCCCTGACCGGCCCCGTCGCCCGCGCTCCCCGGATACCGCACGAGCTTCAGATGCGGATGCGCGCGCTCGCCGAAGACCGCGTCGTAGAAGTCGACGGGCGCCCCGATCGCGGCGAGCAGCTCGTGCAGCAGCCGCTCCGCGACGGCGCTCAGCCGCTCGATCCACGCGAGCGCGGCGCTCCGCAGCTCGGGAAGTCCGGCGGGCCACTGGTTGGGCCCCTCCAGCCACCAGTACGCGGGCTCGCCCGGCCCCGGTATCCGCGCGGGCCGCTCCGCGCCGATGTCCAGCTGGTCCCGCCAGTCCTGTCGCCCACCGGTCCGCTCGTCACCGGTCCGCGTGTATCCGCGGAAGTGCGGCGAGTTCACGTTGTCGATCGCGAGCCGCTCGGCCTCCGGCAGGGCGAAGAAGGCCCGCATGGCGGTCAGCAGATCACCGGTCTCCCGCTCGCCGACCCCATGTCCGACCAGCTGGAAGAACCCCACGTCATGCGCGGCACTGTGCAACTGCGCGTGCAGCAGCGCCCGCGCCTGGGGCCCGCGGTCGGCGGCGGAGAGATCGATGATCGGCAGTTGCTGGTACGACGGGTTCGCTGACGGGTTCGCCGACAGGTTCGTCAAGTTCGTCATGGTGTGTCCGCAGGGTGTACGGGGCCCGGCCGCCACTGTGGGTGGGACGGCGCACGGGTGCCAAGTGGGCAGAGAAGGAGACCGCAGGCGGTGGTGACCGCGAAGGAGGGCTGGACGGGGCTCAGACAGAGCTGGAGCGTCGACAGCCCATGCTCGTGACGCGGACGTAGTCCACGTGGCGGCGTCGAACGAGCGAAAGCATGCGCCCAGCGTACTGCTTGCGAAAAGCAGACGACCCGCGAGTCTGGTCCTCCCGGAGGAGGGGGCCGGCCGGACGTACCGGCGACTCGCGGGTCGGGTGACTGCGTTGGTTTGGCCGGCTGCGTGCGTCTGGCACACGCTGGTCCGGCACCGCACTAGATGTGGTGACGGGCCACTAGCCCGCAGCCACCTCTTCCGTCCGGTGTGAATCCATCTGCCGAACCACCTCCTCTCCGAAGTGGTAGCCACACTAAGAAGTGCTCGCCGTCGGCTCAAGTGTTTTTCTGAGAACTTGACGGAGGCGGCGGAATGGGCGGACCTGCGGCACCTGCCCCGCTGTGACCAGCGCGGTGGTGCAACGATTCCTCTGCAATCTTGCGGGAACCATATGTGGGCTGCGTCACGTTCGAGTTGAATGAGGGCAAGTGAGCGAACCTGCAGGGGGTTCAGGTGAGTGCTTCCCGGCGTAGTGGGACCACCGACGAGCTGGGGCCGGACGAGCCCGAGCGGTCGGGTGACGACGGCCCGCAGACCATAGGCCCGGTCGGCCCGGACGGCGCCGACCTGCTCGCCGCGCTGCTCGACGGCATGGACGCGGCCCTGTGCGCCTTCGACGGCGACGGAGTCGTCACCCACTGGAACCGCGAGGCCGAGCGCATCCTCGGCTGGAGCGCCGCCGAGGCCGTCGGCCGGCACGGCTTCGCCGGGTGGGCGGTGCGCGAGGCCGACGCCGAGGACATCGAGGGGCGGCTGATGGCCGCCATGCACGCGCAGGGCCGCCAGGTGCACGAGTTCGCGCTGGTGACGAAGGACGGCGGCCGGGTCCTCGTCCGCACCCAGTCCGCCGCCGTGCGCGGTCCGGACGGCAAGCCCGCCGGGCTGTACTGCGCCTTCAGCGAGGTGCACGCCCAGATCGACCTGGAGCGTTCCATCGCGCTCAGCGAGGCCCTCTTCGACGACGCCTCCTGGGGCGTCGTGCTGGTCGACGCCGATCTGCGCCCCGCCGTCGTCAACGCGCACGCGGCCCGCGCGCTCGGCACCGGCCGCACGGCCGTCCTGGGCCGCCCGCTGGGCGAACTGCTCACCCGGGGCGCCGAGGAGCTGGAGAACGCGCTGACGCACGTCCTGGCCGAGGGCGCCCCGCCCGCCCCCGCCGAACTGTGGGTCGGGGTGCGCACCCCGGAGGGCGAGAAGCGGCGCTGCTGGCGCAGCGGCTTCCTGCGGCTCGCCTCGCCGCTCGCCGAGGAACCGGTGCCGCTCGGGGTCGGCTGGCTCTTCCAGGACGTCACCGAGGCCAAGCAGGGCGAGCAGGAGGCCTCGCTGCTGCGCTTCCGCGCCAACCAGCTGCACCGGGCCGCCCGCGCGGCCGCCGAGTGCGAGGACCCCGCCGAGGCGGCCACCGTCCACCTCGACTTCGCGCTCGCCGGATTCGCCGACCACGCCCTGGTCGACCGGGTGCTGGGCCGGGCGGCGGCCGACGCCGAGGCGGCCGGACCGCTGCGGCTGATGCGGGTCGCGGCGACCCCGTCGGGCGGGCCGGGCCCCAGCACGCTCACCGGACACGCGGGGCTGCCGGTCCGCTACGGCGAGACGCACCCTGCGCTGCAGTGCGTGGCGCGCAACGGCTCCGTGCGGGCCGGCGTCGGCTCCGTCACGGCCGACGAGGCGCGGGAGTGGGCCCGGGCGCGCCAGTGGCCCGACGACACGGTGCACGCCCTGTGCGCGGTGCTGCGCAGCCGCGGCCGCACCCTGGGCGTCGTCACGTTCCTCCGCGGCGGCGGCCGTACGTCCTTCGAGCGCTCGGACGCGTCCTACGCGGAGGACGTCGCCGTGCGCATAGCGACCGCCCTGGACCTGGCGGACCTGACCGAGGCGGCCGCCGAAGACTGACCACGCGCGTGTGGCGCGTTTCGGCGGTTGCTCTCAGCGGCTGGTCCCAGCGACTTGCCTCGGCTGGTCTCAGTGGCGGTAGAAGATCCGGTCCCCGTACTCGTCCATGATCCGTCCGTTCCAGTCGTGGCCGCCGTCCACATTGCCGGAGCGCAGCAGCGGGGGCTCGATGTCGCGCTCGGCGAGGACGCCGGCCGCGGTCGCCATGACGGCCTGGAGCAGGGCCGAGGTGACGACCGTGGACGCGGGGGCGAACGGCGCGGGAATGGTGTCCAGGGTCAGCTCGGCGTCGCCGACCGCGATCTTCGAGTCCAGGACGACGTCGCAGTGATCCTTCAGGAACGTCCCCGAGACATGCCGGGACGTCGTCTCCGAGGCGTAGGCCACCGACGTCACGCCGATGACCCGCACGCCCAGGGCGCGGGCGTTCAGGGCCATCTCCACGGGCAGCGCGTTGCGGCCGGACAGCGAGATGATCACGAGGGCGTCGCCCGCGCGGAGGGGCGAGGTGTCCAGGACGGCGCTCGCGAGACCGTCGACGCGCTCCAGGGCCGAGCCGAGGGTGGCGGGCCGGACGTCGACGCCGACGACGCCCGGCACCGCGAGCAGGTTCATCAGGGCGAGCCCGCCCGCGCGGTAGACGACGTCCTGGGCGGCGAGCGAGGAGTGGCCGGCGCCGAACGCGAAGAGGCGGCCGCCCGCTGCCACGGTGTCGGCGAGGAGCGTGCCGGCGGCCTCGACGGCCTCGGCCTCCTCGTCGCGGGCCCGCTGCAGCAGGGTGATCGCGGCGTCGAAGAACTGGGCGGCGAGCTTGCGGTCGCTCATCCGAGGGGCCCCTTTGCCGTATGCGGTGTCCGTGTCGCGGATCACCGTGCGGTCTGGACCAGTGCGCTGTCAATACGGCCGGTGGCACCGGTGACACCGGTGCCGGTGGGGGAGCGGAGGCGTCCTGGGGGCCCGTTCCGCGGGCGCGCCCCCTGATCGCCCCCCGATGTAACCGCCTCGTTTCAACGGCGCGGCACGCTTGTCAGTGGTATCCGGCAGAATTGAGTCCAGGGCCAGCGCACGCGCCGGAGAGCGGTCCAGCCTTCGGCAGAGCTAATCGAGGGGCACGAATGTCCGGACTGATCGACACCACGGAGATGTATCTCCGCACCATCCTCGAGCTGGAGGAGGAAGGTGTTGTCCCCATGCGTGCCCGGATCGCCGAGCGCCTCGACCAGAGCGGGCCGACGGTCAGCCAGACGGTGGCGCGCATGGAGCGCGACGGCTTGGTCTCGGTGGCCAGCGACCGGCACCTCGAGCTCACCGACGAGGGCCGTCGTCTCGCCACGCGCGTGATGCGCAAGCACCGCCTCGCCGAGTGTCTCCTGGTCGACGTGATCGGCCTGGAGTGGGAGCAGGTGCACGCGGAGGCCTGTCGCTGGGAGCACGTGATGAGCGAGGCCGTGGAGCGGCGCGTGCTGGAGCTGCTGCGGCACCCGACCGAGTCGCCGTACGGCAACCCCATCCCGGGCCTGGAGGAGCTGGGCGAGAAGGACGGCGCCGACCCGTTCCTGGACGAGGGGATGGTCTCGTTGGCCGACCTCGACCCGGGGCTGGAGGGCAAGACGGTCGTCGTGCGCCGTATCGGCGAGCCGATCCAGACGGACGCGCAGCTGATGTACACGCTGCGCCGCGCGGGCGTGCAGCCCGGTTCGGTGGTGAGCGTGACGGAGTCGGCGGGCGGTGTGCTGGTCGGCAGCGGCGGCGAGGCCGCCGAGCTGGAGTCGGACGTCGCGTCCCACGTGTTCGTCGCCAAGCGCTGAGCATCGTCCAACTGAGCAGCGTCCAGCTGAGCATTGTTCAACTCCCGGGGCCCATGGGTCAGTTGTGGCGTCCTGTCGATGTCGTCGAATCGAAGGTTCCCTGTGTCGAATCGCAGCGCTCCGCCGCTTCACGTGCCAGGCTGTCGCGTGAGGCATATGACCTGAGGGGGCGGGATGATGTGCCGCAGAGCAGTGGAAGGCCCCGGTGCCGTACGGCACCGGGGCCTGTCCTCCCCTGTTGTGACCTGGAGCCCCGAGCTCTCAAGGTCACTTCCCTCGGACCGGTTTCCCCGAGCGGTCCGCCCCCCGCTGAAGGTCTCCCCTCGGCAGCGCCGATCATTCCTTGAGCGGGGTCACTCGAACGAGGGGTGTTGTGCGCGGAGAGTGCATTTCTCGAAAGAGCATTCGATAGCCTGCGGGTGATCGAAGGCGGTACGAAGGCATCGGCAGCGCAGCGGTACGACGGCTAGGGGGGTGCCAGGACCTATGGCGCGACGCATCGACGTGACCGGGGCGGGCGGCGTACGCCTGGCGGCCTGGGAGTTCGGCGACCCGCCCAAGGGCGACCCGGCGAAGGCCGTGCCGGAACCCATGATTCCGGCGCAGCCGCCGGGAGAGAAGGGGCTCCCGTCGGCCGACGGCGGCGAGGGAAGCAGGCCCAGCGTCCTGTTACTGCACGGCCTCATGGGCCGGGCCTCGCACTGGGCGTCCACCGCCCGCTGGCTCTCCGAGCGACATCGCGCGGTCGCCCTCGACCAGCGCGGCCACGGCCAGAGCGAGAAGCCGCCGCAGGCGGCCTTCACCCGCGAGGCCTACGTCGAGGACGCGGAAGCGGCCCTCGAACAGCTCGGCCTCGCCCCGGTCGTCCTCATCGGCCACGCCATGGGAGCGCTCACCGCGTGGCAGCTCGCCGCCAAGCGCCCCGACCTGGTACGCGGCCTGGTCGTCTGCGACATGCGGGCCTCCGCGCTCGGCGCGGCCTCGCAGCGCGAGTGGGGCGACTGGTTCAAGTCCTGGCCCGCCCCCTTCGCCACCCTCGCCGAGGTCCGCAAGTGGTTCGGCGAGGACGACCCCTGGGTGGAGCGCCCGAACCCCTCCCGAGGCGAGTTCTACGCCGAGGTGATGCAGGAGTCGCCCGACGGCTGGCGTCCCGTCTTCGAGCCCGAGCAGATGCTCAAGTCCCGCGAGACCTGGGTCTACGACGCGCACTGGGAGGAGCTCACCCAGGTCCAGTGCCCCGCCCTGGTCGTCCGCGGCCTCGACGGGGAGCTCGGTCGCGCCGAGGCACAGGAAATGGTCCGCGTCCTTCCGCGCGGCGAGTACGCCGAGGTCGCCGACGCCGGCCACCTCGTCCACTACGACCAGCCCGAGGGATGGCGCACGGCGATCGAACCCTTCCTGGAGGCCGTCCTCACGCCCGGGACTCCCAGCGCCCCGGACGCCCAGAGCACCCCGGACGCCCAGAGCACCCCGGACGCCCAGAGCGCTCCGGACACCCACAGCATCCCCGATTCCCACAGCACTCCCGGGGCCTCCTGAGGGTCGTCGTCACTGCGTCGTCACCGCGCCCGTCACCCCTTGCTGACCGCCGCCAGGATCTCCGGCAGTCGCGTCGCCGTTCGCGGGGCGGCCAGCCGGAGCCCCAGCAGCGTGATCGCCGTCCCGTACACCGCACCCCCCGGCAACAGCAGCCAGGTCCACGCCTCGCCGCCCGAGCTGACGTTCAGCCAGATCGTCACCGCGATGACGGGGGCGCACAGCAGGGCCGCCGAGACCATCCCGCCGAAGACCGCTATCCACGCGAGACCGGCCTGACCGGGGGCCACGTTCTTGTAGCCCTCCTGCGGGATCGAGTAGGGGAAGCGGGCCGAGGTCCACGCGCCCGTCGCCAGCATCGCGCCGAGCAGCGCGAAGGACAGCCCCAGCGCCTCGGGCAGCTTCTCCCAGTCGCCGAGCAGCGCCGTCGTCAGCGCGGTCACCAGCGTCGCGTACGGCAGGGTGATGAGCAGCAGGGCCAGCGCCCGCGCGCGCAGCTCGTCGTAGGCGTCCCGGGTCGACGACACCGTCATCGCGACCATCCAGAACGCGGAGGTGTCCTGCCCGAACTGGTTGTACATCTGGATGCCGAGCATTCCGGCGGCGAAGCAGGCGAAGTAGATCGAGCCGGTGCCCTGCAGCGCGTTGAAGACGGGCACGATCAGCCCGATGGCCAGTGAGGTCACCCAGGCCGCCTTCGTCTTCGGGTCGCGCCAGACGTAGCGCAGGCTGCGTTCCATCACGGTGCCGGTGCGTCCGCCCGGCAGCAGCCGGGTCAGGCCCGCCGAGCGCCGCCGGTCCCGCGCGGCCGGCTCGGCGGCCTGGAGCGTGGAGCCGTCCGGCGAGGTCATCAGCCGCGTCATGGTCCGCGCCCACACCCCCACCACCAGCACCAACGCCACTGCGCTGACCGCGAGTTGGGCGACGGCGACCCCGTACGCCCCCTCGCTCACCGAGTCCACCGCGCCGACCGCCGACGCGGGCGGCACCCAGCGCAGCACGCCCGCCACCGGATCGAGCTCGCCCAGCCCGGACGTCCCGAGCCGCTGCACCCCGAAGTTGACGACCTGCGCCCCGACCGCGATGACGAGCCCGCTCAGCACCGCCAGATCGCGTCCCTTGCGGCTGCTCAGCAGCCGGATGTTGGCGGCGGCCACGGCCCGCGCGAACGCCACGCACATCAGCAGCCCGAGGGCGACGGCGAGCACCCCCACCGCCCAGGCGGCCGCCCCGTGCGCCACGGAGATCACCGACCCCACCAGCAACAGCAGCGTGAACAGCGGCCCGATGCCCACCAGCGAGGCGGCCAACAGCGCCCGCACCAGCGGCTGGGGCCGCAACGGCAGCATCACCAGCCGGGTCGGGTCGAGGGTCTCGTCGCCGCTGGGGAAGAACAGCGGCATCACCGCCCACCCCAGCGCCAGCACCGCCACCAGGAGCACCACGACCGACACCGCGTGGTCGTTCCCCCGCAACGCGATCAGCCCGAGCAGCAGCAGCGCGGCGAACAGCAGGGTGACGACGGCGGAGGCGACGTAAGCGGCCCGCCGGCCGGCGGACTGCCGCAGCCCGTTGCGCAGCAGCGACAGCTTCAGCCGGACGACGGTGGCGACGAGGCCGGGTGGAGAGGCCACGGGACCCGGCCGGGAGGCCACGGGGCTGGGCGGGGAGGTCGGCGCGCTCACCGGCTCGCCCCGCCGCCCAGCCAGTCGAGATGGGAGCCGGTGTCCCGGCCCTGAGCCCCGACGAGTTCGAGAAACGCCTGCTGCAGCGAGGGAGCCGTCCCCCGCACCTCCGCCAGCGTCCCGTGCGCCCGGATCCGCCCAGCCGCCATCACCGCCACCCAGTCGCACAGCGACTCGACGAGTTCCATCACATGGGAGGAGAAGACGACCGTCGCGCCGGAGGCCGTGTACCGCTCCAGCACGCCCCGGATGATCTGCGCGGAGACGGGGTCGACGCCCTCGAACGGCTCGTCGAGGAAGAGGACTTCGGGGTTGTGCAGCAGCGCGGTCGCGAGCCCGATCTTCTTGCGCATGCCGGTCGAGTAGTCGACGACGAGCTTGTGCTGGGCGCCGGCCAGGTCGAGGACGTCGAGCAACTGTGTGGCCCGCTTGTCGACCTCGGCACCGGGCAGCCCCCGCAACCGCCCGCTGTAGCCCAGCAGTTCACGCCCCGACAGCCGCTCGAACAGCCGCAGTCCCTCCGGCAGCACCCCGATCCGGGCCTTCACCTCGACGGGGTCCCGCCACACGTCGTGCCCCACGACCTCGACGGTCCCCTGATCAGGCCGCAGCAACCCGGTCACCATGGAGAGGGTCGTGGTCTTCCCGGCTCCGTTCGGCCCGACCAGCCCGATGAACTTCCCCGCGGGCAGATCGAGATCGATCCCGGCAACAGCGACTTGCTGCCCGAACCGCTTCCAGAGCCCGTGCACACGTACGGCGGCAGACGTCATATCTGCACCCTACGGTCAGGTGACCCACCCTGAAGGGGCGCGCGAAACTACCGGTCCCGCCCACACGCATAGGCGAGCGGCGAGATCAACTCCTCCGCATCCGGCAGCCAACGGTTGGCCGCGGTGGGCCGGCAGGCCCACTGCACGGCGCCCCGGGAACCGAACCGCGTGGGCGGCGCGGCCACATACGTGCCCTCGCCGAGCGTCACCAGATCCAGCGCCCCCAGCGACCAGCCCAGCTTGCGCACCAGGTCCGGCACCTTCGCCGACGCCCCCGGCAGCACGAAGAACTGCATCCGGCGGTCCGGCGTCAAGGTGACAGGACCGAGCGTCAACTCCATCCGCTCCATGCGCGCCAGCGCGAGGAACCCGGCCGTCTCCGGCACGGAGATCGCGTCGAACGTACGTCCGGTCGGCAGCAGGATCGAGGCGGTCGGCTGTTTCTGCCACATCCGGCGCGCGACCGTCGCGCTGCCGGTGGCCTGCGTCGCCCAGTCGGGGCGTGCAGGGTGCGCGCCCGGCGCGGTGCACGCGACGTCGTCACAGGAGCAGCGCTGCACTCCCTCGACGGCTTCCAGCCAGGTGCCGGGGAAGACGTCCCAATGACGTTCCTCGGCGTAGCGAACAGCGGTCTCGAGCAGCGATTCCCCGCGCTGCTTCGGGATTTGAGTGGCGTCGGCGCCCGCGATGGTCTCTTCCACGATGAACACAACTCTAGCCGTCACCAGGGGTTACGCCCGCCACTTTGCGCGGGGGAGGAGCATCGATTCCGCGTCCGGGGCGCATGGGTGCACGTGCGGGGGCGCGCGGGAGGAACGGGCGCGGGAGCGGGTAACCAGGTAGAGGGGCGGCTTCCGCCGGTAACCCGGCAATTCTCCGTATTGCTCGGCAATCACAGTAATCACCGGCAATGAGCAGCAATCATCAGTAATCCTCTCATGCCTCGCATTTTCGGTATGTCCGTGGGGCATTGATCTTCTCGGCCGGAACTTTTCGGTGGAAGACACGGTGGAAGACACGTCAACTCGGTGTGTGGGCAGGCACCCGCCGCCCCGGTCACCGCAGCCACAGGGGGTAGTGCCCATGGCCGCAAGGCCGCTAGTCGCGCGGCAGCCGAACGAACGGCTGCAGGCGCTCATCCAGGAGGCGGGGTGCTCGAACGCCGGGCTCGCCCGCCGGGTCAACATGTGCGGCGCCGAGCACGGCCTCGACCTGCGCTACGACAAGACGTCCGTGGCGCGTTGGCTGCGCGGACAGCAGCCGCGCGGGCGCGCTCCGGCGATCATCGCGGAGGCCCTGGGCCGCAAACTCGGCCGTACGGTCACGATCGACGAGATCGGCATGGCCAACGGCAAGAACCTCGCCTCGGGCGTGGGTCTCCAGTTCTCGCCGACGGTACTGGGGGCCATCGAGCAGGTCTGCGAGCTGTGGCGCAGCGACGTGGGCCGGCGGGACTTCCTCTCCGGTTCGTCCGTGGCCGCCTCGGCGCTGGTCGAACCGAGCCGCGACTGGCTGATCTCCTCCCCCGACGCGCAGGTGGCGCGCTCGGCGGGACCCCGGGTCGGGCTGTCCGACGTGGCGGCCGTCAAGGCGATGACCCAGGCGCTGGTGGACCTGGACCACCAGTACGGCAGCGGGCATGTGCGTCCGGTCGTCGTGCACTACCTCAACAGCGTCGTCTCGGGTCTGCTGGCCGGTTCCTACCGGGAGGCGGTGGGCCGTGAACTCTTCGCCTCCGTCGCCCGGTTGACGGAGCTCGCCGGCTACATGGCCGTCGACACCGGTCAACCGGGCCTGGCCCAGCGCTACTACATCCAGGCCCTGCGGCTCGCCCAGGCGGCCGGCGACCGCGGGTACGGCGGATACGTCCTCGCCGCCTCCATGAGCCACCTCGCCGCGCAGCTCGGGAACCCGCGCGAGATCGCCCAGTTGGCGCGGGCGGCGCAGGAGGGAGCGCGTGGCCGGGTGACTCCGCGCGCGGAGGCGATGTTCCTCGCGGCGGAGGCCCGGGGGCACGCGCTGATGGGCGACGCGCGCGGGGCGCAGACGGCGTCCGGCCGTGCGGTGTCGGCGCTGGAGGCGGCCGATCCGTCCTCCGGGGACGACCCCGCGTGGATCGCGCACTTCGACGAGGCCTATCTCGCCGACGAGTTGGCGCACTGCCACCGCGACCTGGGCCAGGCGGAGGCGGCGGCGCGCTGTGCCGAGCAGTCCCTCGCCGGGCACCCGGAGAGCCGTGCGCGCCGGCGCGCGATCGGGTACGTCCTGCTGGCCACCGCGCAGGTGCAGCAGCGCGAGATCGAGCAGGCCTGCAACACCGGTCTGCGGGCGGTCGAGCTCCTGGAGACGCTCCGCTCCAACCGGGGGGCCGAGTACCTCGAGGATCTTCAACAGCGGCTGGAACCGTTCCGGGACGAGTCGGTGGTACGGGAGTTCGGGGCGCGGCTGGAGTTGCAGACCGCGGCGTGAACGGACGGGGCGCCGGTGCGGCGGATACAGCGCACGGCGCTCCGGATCTGTTACCGACGTCACTGCTGGACTCACTGGGAGGCAGATCACGTTCTGAGCTGCGTGGCACGGGGTTCCGGGGACCCGGTAGCGTGAGCCGACGATTCCGAAGGTCCCCCATTCGTAGGAGTCCCGGTGACGCAGAGTGGACAGGGCGAGGAGCCCTCGGCGCAGCCCGCGCGCGAAGGCATCGTGCTGCCCTCCGACGGTGGGGAGCCCCTGCTGCCGGGACATTATTCCGGCCAGTACGGCGCTCAGCAGCCCAGTAGGCCGGAGTACGGGCAGTCGGAGCATGAACCGCCGGAGCACGAGCAGTCGGCGTACGGGCAGCAGCAGCCGCCGCTCGGCCGGCAGCCGTACGGGCAGCAGGAGTACGGGCAGCAGGACTACGGACAACCGGACTACAGACAGCCGGACTACGGACAACCGGACTACGGGCAGCAGGCCCCGGCCGCGGGACAGACCTGGGGACAGCCCTGGGGCCCGGACCAGCAGGCCCCCGCCCCGCAGCAGCCGGCCCAGGGCTGGCCGCTCCCGGCGGACCAGACGGGCCAGGCGCACCAGGAGCAGCACCCGCAGGCTCAGCAGCACCAGCAGCACACGCAGCACCAAGAGCACCAGCAGCAGCCCCAGCAGCAGTGGAACGGCGGCGCCCAGGTCGGTGCCGGCCCGCTGCCGCCGGAGGGCGCACCCGCCCCGGCGAATCCGACGTACGGCCAGGGCACGCCGGGCGTCCCCCTGCCGCCGGTCGACGAGGGCGCGACGCAGTACATACCGCCGGTCCCGGCCGCACCGGCGTCCCCGGCCGACGAGGGCGCCACCCAGTACCTGCCGCCCGTCCCCGCCGCCCCCGTCGACGAGGGCGCGACGCAGTTCCTCCCGCCGGTCGTGCCGGGCGCTCTGCCGCCCGAGGCGCCGGCCGAGTCCACCCACTTCCTGGGCCGCACCCCGCAGCACTCCCCGGGCCCGATGCCCGCCCCCGGCGCACAGCCGCTCGGCGCGCACCCCGACGCCGAGGCGACGCAGTACATCCCGCCCGTCCCCGCGCAGGACGGTGGGGACCGGCAGCCGCCCGCCGAGTTCGAGAACCTCTTCCGCAGCGGGCCGGGCAGCGAGAGCCCCGCCGGATCCACCCAGCAGCTCCCGCGCTTCTCCGAGCCGGACGGCCGGCCGGGCTACGGCGCCGGACCCGCCGCGCGTTCCCCGCAGGCCGCCTACACCCCGCCCTACGCCCCGCCCGGCGGTCCTGCGGCGGGCGGGCGGCGCGGGATGCGTGACGACGACGGAGGCGGCCGAGGAGGCCGTACCGGCTCACGGGTGCCGTTGTACGCGGCGATCGGGGTGGCCCTCGCGGTCGTCGGCGTCGGCGCGGGCGCGATGCTCGCGGGCGGGGGCGGCGATCAGAGCGGGGACGACAACAAGACCGTCGCCGCCTCGGCGCCCGCGGCGGAGGGGTCGGCGTCGGCGTCTGCCGGGGCGGCCGAGCAGCAGGCCGTCGCACTGGACAAGCTGCTGGCCGACAGCGGCGACAGCCGGGCCAGTGTGATCAGCGCGGTGGCCGATGTGAAGGCGTGCGGCAATCTCGCCCAGGCCGCCACGGATCTGCGGGACGCGGCGAAGCAGCGCACCGGTCTGGTCACCAGCCTGGCCGCGCTGAAGGTCGACGAGCTCCCGGACCATGCGGCGCTGACCACCGCGCTCACCAAGGCGTGGCAGGCGTCGGCGTCCGCGGACAACCACTACGCGGCCTGGGCCGACCAGGTCGCCGCCACCAAGAAGAAGAGCTGCAAGAAGGGCACGGCCCGCTCGACCGCCGAGACACAGGCCGGCAACCGGGACAGCGGCACCGCGAGCACCCAGAAGTCCCAGGCCGCGAAGTTGTGGAACGCGATCGCGAAGACGTACGGCCTGACCGAGCGCCAGCCCGTGCAGCTGTAACCGGCCGGGCGTCAGTCGACGTCCGCCTTCTCCAGGGTCTGCGTCATGTCGACGAAGCCCTTCTTGGCGGGGGCGAGCACGCCCTTCTGCACGCTCTGGAGCGTGACGTCGGCGTTGACCAGACGCGGGAAGCCGATGGAGGCGAGGCGGTCGGTGAACTGCCAGCGGAGCGTCGGCGTGAGCCCGCCCGTGGTGACCTTCAGGCCGTCGTCCAGGGCGCCCCGCACACTGGCGGCGGTCACCTCGTCGCCGTCCAGCGACTCCACGACCTGCCGGAACACGGTGTAGGCGATCCAGGTGGTCTGCACGCCGGTGTCGGTGGGGTCGATCCGGGTGTCGGAGAAGGCCTCTTCGCTGATCACCTTCTTCATCGACGCCCAGGCGGCGTCGCTCGTCACCGGATACCAGCCGGTGACGTACGCCCCCTCGAACGGCCCGGAGGCGGCGCCGGAGGCGTTGATCACCGTCTGGTCGACGCTGCCGAGGACGGTGGCGGTGCGCACCTCGGGGTAGTCGTCGCGGGTGCGGCGGAAGGAGTCCATGAAGGTGCCGGTGCGGTCGCCGAGGGCGGTCACCACGCACCCCTTCTTGCCGTCCGAGTCCGAGTCCGTGTCGGTGTCCTCGTCCTTGGACCGGCCCGCGGTCGCCGTCTGCAGCGCGGACTTGGCCTGTGCCGAGTACTCGGTCGCGTCCTCCGGGGCCCGCAGGTCCTTGGACACGGCGTGTCCGCCCGCAGTGAGCCCGGCGTCGAGCATCGGGGGCAGCGCGTCGCCCGCGATCGTGTCGGGGCGGACGAGGGAGACGGCGCCGCAGGCCGCCGCCATCTCCTTGCCGAGGCCGGCCAGGAGCGAGGGCTGGCCGCCGTTGACCGGATAGGACAGCGGGCTGGTGAACTCGGCGTTCGTGACGCCGTAGCCGCCTACGTACGGGATGCCGGCGCCTTCCAGATACGGGAAGAACGCGTCGGAGTGCTGGCTGTAGGAGCCGACGACGGCGACCGCGCCCTCCTTGACGGCGCGCCGGGCGCACTTGGCCGTGGACACGGTGTCGTTACGGGCGTTGCAGGTCAGGACCTTGAGCTTGCGGCCACCCAGACCGCCCTCGGCGTTGATCCAGCGCGCGTAGGCGAGGGCGAAGGCGGGCATGCCGGGCTTGTTGGTCGCGGACGTGCCCTCGGGCGCCCAGGTCATCACGACGATCGGGTCGTCCCCGGAACCCCCCGTGGTACCGGGGACGACGCCGCATCCGACGGCGAGCGACGCGCAGGCGATCAGCGCACCCGCCGCGAGGGCGGTTGCGCTGCCGGACCTGGTGAAGCGGAAGGACCTGGGGAGGAAGGTGCTTCGCGTGGAGGTGCGTCGCTTGCCGGTCATGTGCACGCACGATTCCGTCACATCGCTAACCTGGGAGTGACCCTCGGTCAATGAGGGGTGACGTGCAGGTGAATTACAGGGGCCCGTGAGGCTCCTGGGACGGGGAAACGTACGATCGATGACCGTGCAAGGTTCGGAGAACTCTTCCCGTCGCGGCCGTCGCTCCTCCACCATGGGCGGCATGCCACTCAACGACATGCCGTGGTGGCGCTGGCGCAGCAATGTGCGCTCCGCGCTGCACATGCTCTCCGATCCGGCGTTCCAGCAGAACGTCTGGCTGGCCGGCGTCGAGGGGTACGGGGACGTCACCGACGCCGTGTACCGCCTCGTCGAGGACACCTGGCTCGACAACTGGTCCGCCGAGAAGTACGTGGGCACGATCTTCCGTGACTCGCAGGAGGCGGCCCTCGTCGACACCGCCGTGCTCCGCGTCCTGCGCATCATGCACCAGGTCGGGCCGGACGCCCCGGTCTCCGCGTACGTCGACCACGAGGCGTGGCCGGAGGCGGTGCGGGCGGCGCGGGACGCGCATGTGCGCATGGCGGCGAGCGACGGCGACGACCCCGATGCACCGCCCCGGACCCTAGAGGTGCTGCGGATCATGACGCGGACCGCGTAGGCGCGGCAACGGGAGACCGGTGCCGGGGCAGCGGGTCCCGGGCAGCGGGCACGGGAGGCGGTCCCGGGCAGCGGGCACGGGAGGCGTGTTCCGGCCTGCGGGACGGTTGTCCACGGTCGTGGGCGGTATGCGACCCTGTCGGGCATGAACGCGCAGTCTGCCCGAGCCGCGGCGACCCCCGCCGACCAGTACGTCCTCACGCTCTCCTGCCCCGACAAGCAGGGCATCGTGCACGCCGTGTCGAGCTATCTCTTCATGACCGGCTGCAACATCGAGGACAGTCAGCAGTTCGGCGACCACGACACGGGCCTGTTCTTCCTGCGCGTCCACTTCTCGGCCGAGCCCCCGGTCACCGTGGACAAGCTGCGGGCCAGCTTCGCGGCGATCGGCGACGCCTTCCACATGGACTGGCAGATCAACCGGGCCGACGAGAAGATGCGCATCGTCCTCATGGTCAGCAAGTTCGGGCACTGCCTGAACGACCTGCTGTTCCGCGCCAGCATCGGCGCGCTGCCGGTGGAGATCGCGGCCGTGGTGTCCAACCACACCGACTTCGCCGACCTCGTGGGCTCGTACCACGTTCCCTTCCACCACATCCCGGTGACGAAGGAGAACAAGGCGCAGGCGGAGGCGCAGCTGCTGGAGCTGGTCCGGGAGCAGAACGTCGAGCTGGTCGTCCTGGCCCGCTATATGCAGGTTCTCTCCGACGACCTGTGCAAGCAGCTCAGCGGGCGGATCATCAACATCCACCACTCCTTCCTGCCGAGCTTCAAGGGCGCGAAGCCGTACCACCAGGCGCACGAGCGGGGCGTGAAGCTGATCGGGGCCACGGCGCACTATGTGACCGCGGATCTCGACGAGGGGCCGATCATCGAGCAGGAGGTCGAGCGCGTGGGGCACGGGGTCACGCCGGACCAGCTGGTCGCCGTCGGACGCGATGTCGAGTGCCAGGCGCTGGCGCGGGCCGTCAAGTGGCATGCGGAGCGACGGATTCTGCTCAACGGGCGACGGACGGTCGTCTTCGCGTAGGAGTGCCCGGGAGTGCCCGGGAGCGCCCATGAGCGCCTAGGAGCGCGGGGCGTTCTGTTCGGGGGCGGCTGAGGGTGCGGCTGAGGGTGCAGCTGCGGGTGGTCGTGGGCCGGTCGCGCAGTTTCCCGCGCCCCTGGGCGGGCCACCTTCGCGTCGGCTGCTCAGGTGCCCGCCCCTACATCCGGCTCAGCGCCGCCGCCGCGAACAGGACGTCCCTGATCGCCTCGCGGTCGCCGACCTGGCCCGCCGCGGCTTCCGCGGGGGCCACATGCCCGGCGGCCAGGCGGCAGAACTCCACGTCGTCCAGGGCGACGTGGGCCACCTCGTGGTCGGCGGAGCCCACCGCGCCCGGTGAGTCCAGGGGGATGAGCCACTCGCCGCCGCCCGAGCCCTCGATCTCCAGCCGCAGGCTGCGACCGGGGCGGCCGGCGGTCACCAGATGGCGGGTGTGCGAGCGGGAGGCGAGCCCCGCGCGGCGGCGGGCGGCGAGCGTCTCCGGCAGCATCCGCGCGGCCAGGTCGATCATGCCGTGGAGATGGCGCGGGGCGGGCGGCGCGTAGGGGTAGTCGACCGCTTCCGCGATGTCCTCGGCGTGCACCCAGCACTCGAAGGCCCGGTCCAGCATCGCGTCCCGCAGGGGCAGCTCGAAGCCGCCGTACGACACCGGCAGGCGGCCGGGGCCTCCGCCGGTGAAGGACACCGTGCGCACGAGGGCGTGGGTCTGCTCCCGCCAGGGGCCGCGCACGGACCGGGTGGGCGGGTAGTGCGAGCCCGCCCAGAACGCCTCCGTGCGGCGGGAGGGCGTGGCCCTCGGTGCGTCCGCTGCGTCCGGTGCAGCTGGTTCATCCGGTTCCTTCGGCCTGCCCGGTTCGCCAGGTTCGCCGCCCGTGGTGAGCGGGTCGTCCAGGCCCAGGGCCACGGCGACAAGGCCATCCACCGCGAGGAGGTGGGCGATGACCCCGGCGACGGTGGTGCGGCGGCTCGTCGGCTCCTCGCCGCGGAACCAGCGCAGCCGCACGGGCGCGTGCCACTCGGCGTCCCCGAAGTCCTGGAGCAGCGCGTCCAGCCGTGCCGTCTCGGCGTCGTACGACGCCGCCCAGGCGGGCACCGGGATGCGGGGCGGACGGCGGTCCAGGCAGCCGTCGAGGACGCGGGTGCGCAGGCCGGGGTCGAGGTCGAGGCTCTCCGGGCGCTGGAGGAGGCCGACGGCTTCGCGCAGCCGCCGTGCCTCGTCCGCGCAGGCTCCGCAGTCGCCGAGGTGCTCCTCGACGGCCGCCGTCTCCTCCGCGGAGCAGGCCGCCAGCGCCCATGCGCCCAGCAGGGACTTCAGCACCGGGTGTTCGAGCCTGAGCGGCTCCGGGCCGGTCGGCTCGGCGGGTGCGGGCAGCGGCAGGCCGCCGTCCTCGACGGAGGCGCGGGGGACGGGGATGGGCAGGGGGTCCTGCCGGTCGTGGGTCTCGTCCTCCTCGCCGCCGTCGTGCGGATCGAACCCGTCCGTGCCGCTCACGCCGCACCTCCGTATCCGGGCGGCGCCCCCGGTGACGCGGCGTCGTGAGCCGTGGAGAGGAGTTGCAGGCCGAGGCGGAGCCGACGGCGGGCCTCGTCCTCGGTGACGCCGAGGTCGACCGCGGTCTGGCGGTAGTCGCGGCGCTGGAAGTAGGCCAGTTCCAGGGCGGCCCGCAGTGGGGCGGGCATGGCCTGGACGATGTAGTCGGCGCGGGCGGCGACGGACGCGTGTCGCACGCGCAGCTCCAGTTCCTCGGTGGCCTCGGCGGAGCCGTGGCCGGCCTCGGCCAGGGCGGCGGTCTCGGTGGCGCGCAGCCGCTGCACGGCGAGGCGGTGGGTCAGTGCGGCGACCCAGGTGCGCAGTGGGCCCTGCTTGGGGTCGTAGGACTCGGGGTGCTCCCAGACGTGGGCGAAGACCTCGCGGGTGATGCCGTCGGCCGCTCGTTCGTCCGCGAGCACGCGGTGGGCGAGACCGTGCACGAGCGAAGCGAACCGGTCGTAGAGCTCGCCGAGGGCGGCCGCCTCACCGCGCGCGAGTCGCTGCTGCATCTTGCGGTCCCAGCGGGGCGGTGCGTCCCTCTTCGCCATGCTGCCCCCTCACCCGTGCCCGTGTCTCGGACCGTGCCCGTGTCCGTGTCCAGCGTGCGTCCACCGTCACCTCGAATGTAGTCGGCACGTCCGACAACGCACGCCCCTTTGTTTCAATGAGCGCCCCTTGTCAGCGAGTGGGTGGTATGAGTCGCGCCTACCCGACCGACAAGGATCGAATCGGACTGGAACTGACTGGAACAAGCCTCTTTCTCTCTCATTCGCTATGGATCCGTTTTCCCGTCGGTGTTTCGGGGCACGGCCGCTGGGCAGCCGCGCTGCAAGGAAGCGAAGGGACAGCTTCCGTTTTCGGCGGGCTGCGGCGCGCTACAGCGAGCGAAAGGCGTGGTGGTGGCCTTCAAAGTGACCGGCGGCGAGCAGGGCGGATGGGCCGTGCTCCATGTGTCGGGCGAGCTGGACCTGGTGACGTCGCCGGCGCTGCGTCAGCGGGTCCACGACGAGGTGGCGGAGGGCCGCCACGATCTCGTCCTGGACCTCTCCGAGGTGTACTTCTGCGACTCCAGCGGCGTCGGCGTCCTCATCGCCGCCCGCCGCCTCATCCGCTCCTGCCGGGGGCGACTGCGGCTGATCCTCCCCGCGCGGGGCGCGGCCGAGGGCTCCCACGTCAACCGGGTCCTGGGCGCGCTGGGGGTGCGCCGGCTCTTCGACGTCTACGGCGACCTCGCGGCCGCGGTGGACGACGGGACGGAACCGCTCTCGGCGTAGTTCCCGGCCCGGGCCCTGTAGTCGCTCTGCCACACCCTTGTCCTGAAATTCCCCCGGTCTTGGCACAGGCGTCGCTTTCCCGCCGCCCGGACGTCCCCGGCGTCGTACGCTCCCTGCCGGAAGCATCTCCACACGACGACGTCAGGTGGTCCGAGAAGACATGGTCAGCAGTGAGTACGGACGCAGGATCGCCGCGCGGTTCGCCACCTTCGACCAGGACGGCAACGGCTACATCGACCGGGAGGACTTCGGCGCGGCGGCCAAGGCGGTGCTCGCCGAGTTCGGCGCCACGGCCCGCTCCGACAAGGGGCAGGCCCTCTACGCGGGCGCCGAGGCCTTCTGGCAGGGCATGGCCGGCATCGCCGACCGGGACGGCGACCAGCGCATCACCCGGGACGAGTTCGTGAACGGCGCGGTCAAGCGCCTGAGGGACAACCCGGAGCGGTTCGCCGAGATCGCCCGCCCCTTCCTGCACGCGGCCCTGGACATCGCCGACGCCGACGGCGACGGCCGGGCCACGGTCGAGGACACGGTACGGGTGCTCACGGCCCTCGGAGCGCCCGACGAGGTCGCCCGGGCGGCCGCCGAGGCTCTCGACGCCGACGCGGACGGCAGGGTCGGCGAGGCGGAGATCGTCCCCGCCTTCGCCCGCTACTTCACGGTCCCCGAGTAGCCACAGCCGCAGCCGCACCGTGGCCGCAGCCGCACCGTGGCCGCAGCCGCGCCGTAGCCGCGGCCGCTATCCGGCGGCCGGCGAGAAGCGCTCGCGCAGCTTGTACTTCAACACCTTCCGCAGCGTCTCGTTGCGCGGGAGCGCCTCCACCACCTCCAGCCGCTCCGGCAGCTTGTGGACCGACAGCCCGCCCGCGCGCAGATACGCCGTGACCGCCTCCAGGGTCAACGGCTCCCCGGCCCCCGGCGCCCGTTCCACCACCGCGCACACCAGCTCGCCGCGCTCCGCGTCCGGCAGGCCGATCACCGCGACGTCCCCGACGGCCGGGTGGGCGGCCAGCAGGTCCTCGATCTCCTTGGCGGACACGTTCTCCCCCTTGCGGATGATGACGTCCTTCAACCGCCCGGTGAGGACCAGATGCCCGCTGTCGGTCATGTGCCCCAGGTCGCCGGTGCGCAGGAACCCGTCCGCGTCGAAGGCCTCGGCGCTCTGGCCGGGATCCAGATAGCCCCGGCACACGGCCTCCCCGCGCAGCCGCACCTCGCCCTCCACCACGCGGATCTCCATGCCCTCGGGCGGCCGCCCCTCCGTGGTCGCGAGGTTCTCCGCGGTGTCGTCCGGCGCCCCCATGGTGATCATCGGGACCTCGGTCATCCCGTAGCCGTGCGTCAGCTGCACGCCCATCTCGCGCACGACCGCGTGGTACACCTCGGGCGGCTTGGGCGCTCCGCCGCCCGCGAGCAGCCGTAGCGTGGGGATCACGCGCGTGTGCGGCTGTTTGCGCTGCTCGGCGAGGAACATCGAGTAGAAGGCCGTCGAGCCGCCCGCCACCGTCACCCCGTGCCGCCGGTACCCCTCCAGTGCGTCCGGCAGCGCGAAGTGCTCGAACATCACCGCCGGGAAGCCGTACAGCAGGAGCATGACGGTGTAGTCGGGGCCGGCGATGTGGGCGTACGGGAACGCCATCGAGCCGACGTCGTCCGCCGTCAGGCGCAGTGCGTGGGCGAGGCAGGAGCCGCCGGCGATCAGCGAGCGGTCGGTGTGCAGCACACCCTTGGGGTCGGAGGTGGTGCCGGAGGTCCAGTAGATCCAGCGGACCGAGGTGCCGTCGGCGGGCGGGGCGGGGAGCGTCGCGGGATCGCCCTCGGGCAGGTCGTCGTAGGCCTCGAAGACGCCCTTCGCGCCGAGCCGCCGGGCCATCTCGGTGTGGTCGAAGCCCCGCCAGACGCCGGGCACCGCGAAGAACTCCGCCTTCGACTCGCGCAGCGCGAAGCCGACCTCGCGGTCGCGGTAGAAGGGGATGACGGGCGACTGCACGGCCCCGAGGCGGGCCAGGGCGAAGGACAGGACGGCGGTCTCCAGGCGGGTCGGCAGCTGCCAGGCGACGACCGTGCCGGGGCGGACGCCCATGTCGTGCAGCCCGGCCGCGACCCGCTCGGCCCGCTCGCGCAGCTCGCCGAAGGTCAGCGCGCGCTCCTCCTGGAGGAGGACCCGGCGGTCGGGGGTGAGTTCGGCGCGGCGGGCGAGCAGGTCCCAGAGGGTTCGGGACGCGCTCAGCTCGTGGGCGGTGTCGGTCACGGCGGCCCCCTGTAGCTGACGGTCTGTCAGATCGTGGGCAGAGCGTAGGGCTCGGTGCCTTGCTGGTCCAGGGGTGCCGCACTAGCCTTCTCGGTACGTCGAATCTGACGGTCCATCAGATCTCGTCAGATCTCATCAGATCTCGTCCAGCAGATCTCAGAGGATTCACGAGTGGGGGTCCCCATGACCGAACTGCCGCGCATCGTCAGCGTCGACGACCACGTGATCGAACCCGCGCACCTCTTCGCGACCTGGCTGCCGCGCAAATACCGCGACCGCGGGCCGCAGCCCCTCACCGCCGGGATCGGCGAGCTCGCCTACGTCGCCGGGAAGTACCAGATCACGATGGACCCGGACGGCCAGCCCACCGACTGGTGGATCTACGAGGACCTGAAGTTCCCGTACAAGCGCAATATCGCCGCCGTCGGCTTCGACCGCGACGAGATGACGCTGGAGGGCATCACCCGCGAGGAGATGCGGCGCGGCTGCTGGGACCCGAAGGCCCGGCTGGCGGACATGGACCTCAACCACGTCGAGGCCTCCCTCTGCTTCCCCTCCTTCCCCCGCTTCTGCGGGCAGACCTTCGCCGAGGCGCACGACAAGGAGGTCGCGCTGGCCTGTGTGCGCGCCTACAACGACTGGATGGTCGAAGAGTGGTGCGGGGGCAGCGGCGGCCGGCTGATCCCGCTGTGCCTGATCCCTCTGTGGGACATCGACCTGGCGGTCGCGGAGATCCGGCGCAACGCGGCCCGCGGGGTGCGCGCGGTGACCTTCTCCGAGATCCCCAGCCACCTCGGGCTGCCGTCGATCCACTCGGGCTACTGGGACCCGTTCTTCGCGGTGTGCGAGGAGACGGGGACGGTCGTCAACATGCACATCGGCTCCTCGTCGCAGATGCCGGCCGCCTCGCCCGACGCGCCCCCGGCCGTCCAGGCGTCCCTGTCGTTCAACAACGCGATGGCCTCGATGATGGACTACCTGTTCAGCGGCGTCCTGGTGCGCTTCCCGCGCCTCAGACTCGCCTACTCCGAGGGTCAGATGGGCTGGATCCCGTACGCCCTGGAGCGCGCCGACGACGTCTGGGAGGAGCACCGCGCGTGGGGCGGCGTCCGGGATCTCATCCCCGAGCCGCCGTCCACGTACTACTACCGGCAGATGTTCTGCTGCTTCTTCCGCGACAAGCACGGGGTCGCGTCCCTGGACGTGGTCGGGCGCGACAACGCCACCTTCGAGACGGACTACCCGCACGTCGACTCGACCTTCCCGCACACCAAGGAGGTCGCCCTCGACCATGTGAAGGGACTCGACGACGAGACGGTCTACAAGCTGATGCGGGGCAACGCGATCCGCATGCTGGACCTGGATCTCGACAAGTAGGCCCGCCCATGGACCTCACGTACACCCCGGAGGAAGAGGAGTTCCGGGCGCGGCTGCGGGAGTGGCTCGGCAAGACGCTGCCGGGCCTGCCGCCGAAGCCGTCCCCGGACGACTGGCCGGCCCGCAGGGCGTACGACCTCGGCTGGCAGCGCACGCTGTACGACGCCGGGTACGCCCACGTTCACTGGGACGCCTCCCCGACCGTCCGGCTGATCTTCCTGGAGGAGACGGAGAAGGCGGGCGCGCCCTATGTGGGCGCGGGTTTCGTCGGACTGCTGCACGCGGGGCCGACGATCGCGGCCGAGGGGACGGCCGAGCAGCGGGACCGCTGGCTGCCGCCCGTGCTGCGCGGCGAGGAGGTCTGGTGCCAGGGCTTCAGCGAGCCCGACGCGGGGTCCGATCTCGCGGCGCTGCGCACGCGCGCGTGGCGCGACGGCGACGACTACGTGGTGAGCGGCTCCAAGATCTGGACCTCGCACGCGGAAGTCGCCGACTGGTGCGAACTGTTGGTCCGCACGGACCCGGCCGCCCCCAAGCACAAGGGCATCACCTGGCTCGCCATGCCCATGGACGTCCCCGGCGTCACCGTCCGCCCGCTGCGCACCCTCGCCGGGTCCGCCGAGTTCGCCGAGGTGTTCCTGGACGAGGTGCGGGTGCCGGTCGCGAACCGGGTGGGGGACGAGAACGACGGCTGGCGGGTGACGATGGTGACGCTGTCCTTCGAACGCGGCACCGCCTTCGTGGGCGAGGTCGTCGCCTGTCGGCGCGTGCTCGGCGAACTCGCCCATGAGGCATGGAGGAACGGCCGCTGGGACGATCCGGCCCTACGGAGGCGGCTGGGCCTGCTCAACGCCGAGTTCCGGGCGCTCTGGCGGCTGACCCAGTGGAACGTGAGCGAGGCCGAGGCCGGCGGGGGCCTGCCGGGCGTCGGGGGATCGGTCTTCAAGCTGAGGTATTCGCAGGCGCGCCAGGAGCTGTACGAAGCCGCCGCCGACGTCCTGGGCGACGCGGCGCTCGACCTCGACCGCCCCTGGGCCCTCGACCGGCTCTCCTCGCTGTCGTACACCATCGCCGCCGGTACCTCGCAGATCCAGCGGAACATCGTGGCCGAGCGGATCCTGGGCCTGCCGAAGGGGAGGTGAACGGTCCGACATGCGCTTTCAGCTGACGGACGATCAACGAGCACTGCGGGACGGGGTGCGGGGACTGCTCGCGCGCCGCTTCGACCGGGAGGCGCTGCGGGCCGCCGTGGACCGGCCGGGATCGCTGGACCGCGCGCTGTGGCGGGAGCTGGGGGCGGCCGGCTTCTTCGCCCTGCGGCTGCCCGAGGCGGACGGCGGGGTCGGACTGGGGCTGCCCGAGGCGGTGTTGGCGTTCGAGGAGGCGGGCCGGGCCCTGCTGCCCGGACCGCTGCTGGCCACGCACCTCGCGGCGGGACGCGTGCCCGGCGCGGCCGACGGCGAGACGGTCGTCGCCGCCGTCCACGGCGGCGGGCCGGTGGAGTGGCTGGCGGCGGCGGACGTCGTGTGCGGGGACGCCGAGGGGGCCGTGCCGCTGCGCTCGGTGGACCCGCTCACACCGCTGCACCGGGTGCCGGGCGCGGTGCCCGGCGCGTCGGCCGTGGACCCCGTCGTCGTCCTCCTCACCGCGGCCGAGCAGCTGGGCACCGCCACACGCGCGTGCGAGCTGGCCGTGCAACACGCCCGGGCGCGTGAGCAGTTCGGGCAGCCGATCGGGGCCTTCCAGGCGGTCAAGCATCTGTGCGCGGAGCTGCTGGTGCGGGTCGAGGTGGCCCGTGCGGCGGTCTACGCGGCCGCCGTCACGGCCGACCCCGTCGACATCGCGGCGGCCCGGCTCCTCGCCGACGAGGCCGCCGTACGCGGGGCGCGCGACTGCCTCCAGGTGTACGGCGGCATGGGGTTCACCTGGGAGGCGGACGTCCATCTCCTGCTGAAACGTGCCTGGGTGCGTACCCGACGTGCGGGTTCGGCTACGGAGAGTGAGGAGCTGTTGGCGGGCGATCTGCTGTCCGGGGCGGGTCGATAGCGGCCGTCGGCGGCGTCTGCCTGCGGTGACGGTCGGGGGCGGCGGGCGGACGGCCGTGCGGATGTCGCGGATTGTGGCATACCGGAATCACGCAGCGTCGATATCGGGTTGTGTCCGATGCGTGACCCGTCACGGCCCGGAGTCGACGGGTCGCTCCGGTACCTTCTGTGGGATGCGAGTGGTTCCGAGCATGAGCCATGCCGGTGGTGCCCCTGGGGCGGTGCCGGATCCGGCGGTGCGCGCCGCCGCTCGCAGGGCGGACGGGCCTTCGGCCCCCGCCTGTTCGACTCCCCGGGGCGGGCGTCGCACAGTATGCCGCACGGGTAATCCTTCGCGCTGGAATATGCCCGAAGCGCTTGTTGAGGTGACTGTCCGTCAATCAAGCTGTCTCGTAAGGGATTCACGTTCCGTCACCCTGCCTCTGGCTGTTGTTCTGGCCATGCAGAAAATGGCTACGATCGTGGCCCCCGTCGTCATGGTGCACACGCGGCTCGCGTGGCTCGCGTGGCGTACGGCCATGTGTCCGCCGGTTCGGATGGTGTGAGCGGTGCAGGTGCTTCAAGTGCAGCTGGAGATCCGGCCCGACCCTGCTGAGGTGGGGCGCGCCCGGAGGTGGGCCCGTTCGCGCCTGGCCGGGTCCGGGATAGGGGACGAGGAGCCGCTCGCCGAGACGTTGATCCTGCTCGTCTCCGAACTGGTCACCAACGCCGTGGTGCACACCGGCTGTCCGGCCGTGCTGCGGCTCTCCCTGCCCGGCGGGTCGGCGGGGCCGGGCCAGGCGGCCGAGCCGTCCGTCGTCCGCCTGGAGGTGGCCGACACCAGCGACCGGGCCCCCGTGCCCCGGTGCGCCGGCGACGAGGCGACGGGCGGCCGCGGTCTGGCCCTCGTCGACGGCCTCGCGGACCGCTGGGGCTGGAGCGTCGAGGGCGCGGGCAAGCGGATCTGGTGCGAACTGGACCGCTGTGCGAGGCCGAGCGAGGTCGAGGCGGATCGCGGGGGCGCGGCCGAGTGCGCGGCGGTGCGGCAGGAGGCCGTCGAGCCGGCTTACGGAGGGCTCGCGTACGAGGTCGTCTGACGGACCGACAGCTGCCGGACCCGCGTGCGGACGGGCGCCGGCCCGACGGACTCGCGCGCGGACGGGCGCCGGCCCGACGGGCCCACCGACTGCCGGGCTGACGGGCTGCCGGGTTCACGGGCCGACCGACTGCCGGGCTGCCGGGTTCACGGGTCGACCGGCTGACGGCGCACGGGTGCGAATGCCTCGCAGGGTGCGGAGCATGGGCGCAGAAAGCGCTGTCGGCTTCGGCCGGGCGGGGGGCGGTGCGCCTGGCTGTGCTTCCGTGCGCGCCCATTACAAATCGGGCATAAGTAAAAAATCCCCGTTCTGGTGTTGACGCCACGTGTCCGTTTGATCACGCTTGTGGTCAGCGATTCGCCGTGAGGGGACGGCGAGGGCTTCGGTGACGGGAGCCCTTGTCGAGTGTGGGTCGTGATTCGGCGTCGGTTCCCTCAGGGCCGAGGGGAGACGGGGCAGGTACGCCGGAGTCGGATGGCGGTGCGCGGTGCCGTGCTCGGGGCGGGCAGCCGCGCGCCGCCAGCCGAGGTGGGTCGTGGGTGGGGTCGTGGGGTGCTCAGAGAACGGCTACGGGGGCCACCGGAGTTCCCGTCCCGCCGACGAACGGCTCGGGCATCGCCGACAGCCAGAACGCATAGCGGCCCGCTTGTCCACAGGCTGTGGACAACTCTTCGAGATTCCAGTTCTGGCCCTGCAGCATCCCCATCTCCACGAGATCGAGCGCGTGTACGGGCAGCCACAGGTCGTCGATCTCCGGCGGGAAGATCTCGAACGTGAGGGTGTCGTTGGCGACCGCCGCCACATCGCGCGCGTGGAACCACTGCGGCGTACGGACCGACAGCCCGGGCGACGGATAGCCGTAGGCGTGCTTGTCGCCGGACAGATAGACCTGGACCTGCCCGGTCCGTACGAGCACGATGTCGCCCGCACGCACGCGCGTGCCGGCCAGTTCCTCGGCCGCCTCCAGGTCCTCCGGGGTGACGGCGTGTCCGCCCGCCAGCCGATCGACGCCACGCGCGCGTGCCACGTCCAGGAGCACCCCGCGCGAGACGATGTGCCGCGCCTTGTCGATGCCGCTGAACTCGGCCCCGCCGTGCGGGGTGATGGTGGCGGCCGGGCGGCCGTTGTAGAGCTTCCCCGAGTGCGAGACGTGCGTCAGCGCGTCCCAGTGGGTGCCGGCCTGCAGGCCCATGGTCACGGCGTCGTCGCTGCACGCCACCGTCCCCGGGCCGAAGATCTCCTGGTTGATCTGCACCATGGCGTGCAGGGGGTTGACCCGCCCCGGGATCATCCCGGTCTGCACGCCGTCCTCCCTGAGCGGCAGCGCGAGCGGGACGCGGCGGCCGGTGCGGATCTCGGCCGCCGCCGCCCGGACGACGTCGTCGGTGATGAGGTTCAGTGTGCCGATCTCGTCGTCGGCCCCCCATCGCCCCCAGTTGTTGACGCGCTTGGCGATGTCGTGGAACTCGGCCGGCAGTGACATCCGGTGCCTCCCCGGGGCTTGTCCTGGCCCAGTTGACGGGACATAAAATCTAACGGTCCGTCAGAAACTGTGGGAAGGGGCCGGGCGTGGGGAACTTCTTGGCAGGCAGGGTCGTCGCGGTGACGGGCGCCGGACGCGGGATCGGCCGGGCGGTCGCGCTGGCGGCGGCGGCCGAGGGCGCGCGGGTCGTCGTCAACGACTACGGGGTGGGCGTGGACGGGGCCGCGCCCACGAGCGAGATCGCCGAGACCGTCGTCAAGGAGATCGAGGCGGCGGGCGGAGAGGCCGTCGCCGTCGCCGACGACATCTCCACGATGGCGGGCGGACAGCGCGTCGTCGACGTGGCGCTGGCCTCGTACGGACGGCTCGACGGGGTCGTCTGCGTGGCCGGGATCCTGCGCGAGCGCATGCTGTTCAACATGTCCGAGCAGGAGTGGGACCCGGTCGTCGCCACCCATCTGAAGGGGACGTTCACCGTGTTCCGGGCCGCCGCCGCGGTGATGCGGCAGCAGCGGGCGGGAACGTTGATCGGCTTCACCAGCGGCAACCACCAGGGGTCCGTCTCCCAGGCCAACTACAGCGCGGCGAAGGGCGGGATCATCTCGCTCGTGCGGAGCGCGGCGCTCGGCCTGCACAAGTACGGGGTCACCGCCAACGCGGTGGCGCCGGTGGCGCGGACGCGGATGTCCGCCGGCGTGCCCATGGAGCTGGCGGAGATCGGCGAGCCGGAGGACGTGGCCGCGTTCGTGGTCTATCTGCTGTCGGAGCAGGCGCGGGACGCGGGGGTCACCGGGCAGGTGTACACGGTCGCCGGACCGAAGATCGCGGTGTGGGCGCAGCCCAGGGAACTCCGTTCGGTCTATGCGGAGGGGGGCTCCTGGACGCCTGAGCGGATCGCGGAGGTGTTGCCGGGGGCGGTGGGGGTGGACCCGATGCCGATGCTCGCGCGGTTGGAGGAGATGGCTCGAGCGGCGCGGGACGGGGCTCGACCGAACGACCGGTAGCTCGGGGGTGCGCCTTTCGTGGCCTGACTCAGGAGGTGAACGTGGAGTTCGGATTCACTCCCGTCGATGAGGAGTTCCGCCTGGAGGCGCGGGCCTGGCTCGCCGGGCAGGCGCCGTATCCGGCCGACCGGCGGGCCTGGGAACGCGGCCTCGGCGCGGCCGGCTGGATCGGGCTCGGGTGGGGCGAAGGCGGGTACGGGAATCGGACCGCCTCCCTCACCCAGCAGGTCGCCTGGGCCGAGGAGTACGCGGGGGCGGGGGCGCCGGCCCGCTCCGGGCACATCGGGGAGAACCTCCTCGCCCCCACCCTCCTGGCACACGGCAGCGATGAGCAGAAGAAGCGGTTCCTGCCGCCCGTCGCCGCCGGCACGGAGCTCTGGTGCCAGGGGTACAGCGAGCCCGGGGCCGGGTCGGATCTCGCCGGGGTGCGTACCGCGGCCGTGCGCGAGTCGGCGGGGGGTTTTCGGGTCACGGGCCAGAAGATCTGGACGTCGCTCGCCCATGAGGCCGACTGGTGCTTCGTGCTCGCCCGGACCGACCCGGAGTCGAGGCGGCATCGCGGCCTGAGTTTTCTCCTCGTCCCGATGGACCAGCCGGGGCGGATCGAGGTGCGGCCGATCCGGCAGCTGACCGGCACCAGCGAGTTCAACGAGGTCTTCTTCGACGGGGCGCACGCGCGCGTGGAGCACCTCGTGGGCGCGGAGGGCGACGGCTGGCGGGTCGCGATGAGCCTCCTCGGCTTCGAACGCGGGGTGTCGACCCTGGCCCAGCAGATCGGCTTCGCCGCGGAGTTGGGGCGGGTGATCCGTACCGCGGTGGAGACGGGCGCGGCCGACGACCCCGTCGTGCGCGAGCGGCTGGTGCGGCTGTGGGCCGAGTTGC
This sequence comes from Streptomyces sp. NPDC002623, assembly GCF_053592635.1. Taxonomy (NCBI): domain Bacteria; kingdom Bacillati; phylum Actinomycetota; class Actinomycetes; order Kitasatosporales; family Streptomycetaceae; genus Streptomyces; species Streptomyces sp. NPDC002623. The sequence goes on from NZ_JBSFWB010000007.1 coordinate 252,887, forward strand.
GCACCATGCGGTGGAACGCGCTGCGGACGCTGGGCGGCTCGGGCGGGCCGGGCGCGCCGAGCGTGGCCAAGCTGCTGTGGGCGGGCTGGCACCAGCGGCTGGGCGAGGTGGCGATGCAGGTGCGGGGCGCGGCGGCGGGCGTCGGACCGGCCGACTGGTCGCCCTCCTCGCCGTATGAACTCGACGACGCGCAGCACCTGTTCCTGTTCTCCCGGGCCGACACGATCTACGGCGGCTCGGACCAGATCCAGCGCACGATTATTGCCGAGCGGGTGCTCGGCCTGCCCAGAGACCGCAAGGAGGTCGTCTGATGCGAGGCGTGGTGTTCGACGGGAAGCGGGCCGAGGTCGTCGACGACCTGGAGGTGCGCGACCCCGGGCCGGGTGAGGTGCTGGTCGCGATCACGGCGGCCGGGCTGTGCCACAGCGATCTGTCGGTGGTCGACGGGACGATCCCCTTCCCGGCGCCTGTCGTCCTCGGGCACGAGGGCGCGGGGGTGGTGGCGCAGGTCGGTGCGGGCGTCACGCATGTCGTCCCCGGGGACCATGTCGCGCTGTCCACGCTCGCCAACTGCGGTACCTGCGCGGAGTGCGACCGCGGTCGGCCGACGATGTGCCGGCAGGCCATCGGGCGGCCCCGGAAGCCGTTCACGCGCGCGGGGAGCGCGATCCACCAGTTCGCGGCCAACTCCGCCTTCGCCGAGCGCACGGTGGTGAAGGCGGTGCAGGCGGTGCCGATACCGAAGGACATCCCGCTGACGTCCGCCGCGCTGATCGGCTGCGGGGTGCTGACCGGGGTCGGGGCCGTGCTCAACCGCGCGCGGGTGGGGTACGGGGAGAGCGTCGTCGTCATCGGGACGGGCGGGATCGGGCTCAACGTGCTGCAGGGGGCGCGGATCGCGGGCGCGTCGCGGATCGTGGCCGTCGACGCGAACCCGGCGAAGGAGGCGATGGCCCGGCAGTTCGGGGCGACCGAGTTCCTGCCGTCGGCGGAGGGCGTGCGGGACGTCCTCCCGACGGGCGCGGACCATGTCTTCGAATGCGTGGGGAAGGTCGAGCTGATCCGCGCGGCGATCGATCTGCTGGACCGGCACGGACAGGCGGTGCTGCTCGGCGTGCCGCCGGCGACCGCCGAGGCGTCCTTCCGGGTCTCCTCCCTGTTCCTGGACAAGGCGATCCTGGGCTGCCGTTACGGCGCCTCCCGCCCCCAGCGCGACATCGCTCTGTACGCCGGGCTGTACCGCGAGGGCCGGCTGCTGCTCGACGAACTCGTCACGCAGGTCTATCCGGTCGAGGACTTCGAGAAGGCGGCGGCGGACGCGGAGGCGGGGCGGGTGGCGCGGGGGGTGCTGACGTTCTGACGGGCGCCGCGGGACTCGGGGCAGGACTCGGGGCAGGGCTGAGGGCCGGACTCGGGGCAGGACTGCGGGCCGGAGTCGGGCCAGGAGTCGGGACAGGACTCGGGGCAGGACCGGTGGCGCGGGGGCTGTCCGGAGTTATCCACAGGGCGGGGAAAATTCGTGGGCGATGTCGGCGCCACCGCCTACGGTCGAGTCACGACCTACCGTGACGTCGCCACCAAACAGGTTCTGGCCTGGGCCTTAACCGCCGTCGGCGCTCGTATGCCGGTCGCCATGGCACCGCTGGCCGTGGTGTTCCTGGTGCGCGAGCGCCCCGGCGGCTACTCGCTGGGCGCGCTTCTCGCGGCGGTCTACGTCCTCGGCGAGATCGTGGGCGCGCCGGTCCTCGGGCTGCGGCTGCGCCATGAGCGCGCCCGGCTGCACCTGGCCGTCGGGCTCGGGGTCGGAGCCGTCGGCTTCGCGGGGCTGGGGGGATTTCCGGGGGCGCATCCGGTCGTGCTCGCCGGGTTCGCGCTCGTGGCCGGCGCCGCCCCGGCCGCGTCCACCGGGGGTCTGCGCACGCTGCTCACCGCGCTGGTGCCGGAGCGTGCGGCCACGCAGGCGCTGTCGGTCGAGTCGATGCTGACGGCCGGCGTGTGGGCGGTCTCCCCGGCCGCGGTCGCCGGCCTGGCCCTGGGCGTCGCGCCGCGCGTCCCGTTGCTCCTCGCCGCCGCGCTGATGGCGTCCTCGCTCGTCGGCCTGTGCTTTCTGCCGGCCGCCTGGGGCGCGGACGACACCGGCGGTGGGGGCGGGGGCGGTGGGGCGCGGATGCGGGTGCTGGCCGGGGCCTGGCCGGTGTATGTCACGGGGGCGGCCAGTCTGACCCTGCTCGGCCTGGCCGAACTCGTCCTGCCGGCGCTGCTCGAACAGCGGGGCGTCGGCGTCGGCTGGTCCGGCCCGCTGCTGACGGGGATGGCGGTGGGCGGCGGCCTCGGTGCGTTCGCCTACGGCCTGCGCAGCTGGCCGGGGCGGCTGCGCACCCGCAGCGCGGCGCTGATGGCCGGGACGTCGGTCTGTGTGACCCTCGCCGCGCTGATACCGGACGCGGTGGGGATCGCGGCGGCGCTGGCCGTGGGCGGCACGCTCCAGACGGGCGCGATGCTCACCCGCAACCTCGCCCTGCGCGAGGCGCTCCCGCCGAACGCCCTGGCCGCGGGCTACTCCGTCATGTACGCGGCGGCCGGGGCGGGTTACGCGGCGACGGGTTCGCTCGCCGGCGCGCTGCTCCGGGTGGTGGCGCCGTCGACCGCGATCCTGGCCGGGGTGGGCCTGACGCTGGCGCTGACCACGCTCGGCTGGTGGGGCGAGGCACGGCACGCCGCCCGGTCGGTGCAGGGCGCCGACACCGCCGTCGCGTCAGGTCCGGCCGGCCGGCGCCCCGCCGGTTCGCAGGCCTCTGGCGTCCCCGGTCCGGAAGGTTCGGCGGTAGGCGGTCGGGGTGACTCCGAGGGCCGCCTGTAGGTGCTGGCGCATCGACTGGGCGGTGCCGAAACCGGCGTCCCGGGCGATCTGGTCGACGGACAGGTCGCTGGACTCCAGCAGGTGCCGGGCCCGCTCGACGCGCTGCTGGGCGAGCCACTGGCCGGGGCTGATGCCGACCTCCTCGCGGAAGCGGCGGGTGAACGTCCGTACCGACATGGCCTCCTGCTCGGCCATGTCACGCAGCTGGATCGGCTCGTGGAGGCGGCCCAGCGCCCACACACGGGCGGCCGTCGTGGTCGCCTGCTGGGGGTCGGGCACCGGCCGCTCGATGTACTGCGCCTGGCCGCCGTCGCGGTGCGGCGGCACGACGGTGCGGCGGGCGACGTCGTTGGCGACGGCGGTGCCGTGGTCGCGGCGGACCATGTGCAGGCACAGGTCGATGCCGGCGGCGACGCCGGCCGAGGTGAGGACGTCGCCGTCGTCGATGAACAGGACCTCCTGGTCGACCTCGATCTGCGGGAACAGCCGCTGCAGCCGGTCCGCGTCCGCCCAGTGCGTGGTGGCGGGACGGCCGTCCAGGAAGCCGGCGGCGGCCAGGACGTACACGCCGGTGCAGATGGAGGCGAGGCGGGTGCCGGGCCGGATGTGGGCGAGGGCGGCGGCGAGGTCCTCGGTCAGGACGCCCTCCTCGAAGACCGGCCCGAGCTCGTACGACGCCGGGACGATCACGGTGTCGGCGGTGGCCAGCGTCTCCGGGCCGTGCTCGACCATGATCGCGAAGTCGGCGTCCGTCTCGACGGGTCCCGGCGGCCGGACGGAGCAGGTGACGACCTCGTACAGATGCCGTCCCGCGGCGTCCTTGGGGCGGCCGAAGATGCGGTGCGGGATGCCCAGCTCGAAGGGGAGCAGACCGTCGAGGGCGAGGACGGCGACACGGTGCGGCGCCTGCGGAGGAGTGTCCTGACCGGGGAGGCTCATGGCCCGATCCTAACGAATACTGTCCTTCGGGCCACTCGATGTGAGGAGACGGACACCGCACCCTTTATGTCGTGACCCAGACAAGCGAGGCTCCCGCAGCCATAGAGGATCAGAAGCCCCCTACTCGCCTTCGCATCCACCGCGCCTGGTTCGTCGCCGCCGTCACCTTCGTCACGATCATCGGCGCGGCGGCCTTCCGCTCCGTCCCCGGCCTGCTCATCGACCCGCTGCACCAGGAGTTCGGCTGGTCGCGCGGCACGATCGGCGCGGCGGTCTCGATCAACCTGGCGCTGTACGGCCTCACCGCCCCGTTCGCGGCGGCGCTGATGGACCGCTTCGGCATCCGCCGCGTCGTCGCGGTGGCCCTGACCGTGATCTCGGCCGGCTCGCTGCTGACGGTGTGGATGACGGCGGCCTGGCAACTCCTGCTGTACTGGGGCCTGCTGGTCGGCCTCGGCTCGGGCTCGATGGCGCTCGCCTTCGCCGCGACGGTCACCAACCGCTGGTTCACCGAGCGCCGGGGCCTGGTCAGCGGCATCCTGACCGCGGCCTCCGCCTCCGGCCAGCTGATCTTCCTGCCGCTGCTGTCCTGGATGGTCACACGCTACGACTGGCGTCCGGCGGCGGTGACGGTGGCGCTGGCCGCCCTGGTCGTCGTCCCCTTCGTCTGGCTGCTGCTGCGCGACCACCCGGCGGACGTGGGCCAGAAGCCGTACGGGGCGACGGAGTTCGTGCCGAAGCCGGCGCCGGTGACGGGGGCCGCGCGTCGCACGCTGCGCGTGCTCTTCTCGGCGGTGCGCACCGGCCCGTTCTGGCTGCTGGCCGGTACCTTTGCGATCTGCGGCGCCTCGACGAACGGCCTGGTCCAGACCCACTTCGTGCCCGCGGCGCACGACCACGGCATGCCGGTCACCGCCGCGGCCTCGCTCCTCGCCGTCATCGGCGTCTTCGACGTCGTCGGCACGATCGCCTCCGGCTGGTTCACGGATCGCTTCGACGCGCGCCGACTGCTGGCGGTGTACTACGCGCTGCGCGGCGTCTCGCTGCTCTTCCTCCCGATGCTGCTCGCCCCGACGGTCCACCCTCCGATGATCTTCTTCATCGTCTTCTACGGCCTCGACTGGGTCGCCACCGTCCCGCCCACCCTTGCCCTGTGCCGTGAGCACTACGGCGAGGACAGCGCCATCGTCTTCGGCTGGGTCCTGGCCTCCCATCAGGTCGGCGCGGCCCTGATCGCCTTCCTGGGCGGCTTCGCCCGCGACACCTTCGGCTCCTACGACCTGGTCTGGTACGCCTCGGGCGCGCTGTGCGCGGCGGCGGCGCTGATGGCACTGGTGATCCGCCGGCCACCGGCGACTCCGGGACTGGCGGTGGCCTGAGGGCGGTGGCCCTGTGTGGCGCATCTCCGGCGGCGCGTGTTGGTATGTGACCTTTTGACGCCCACTCATGACTACTCCACGTATTGTATGGCTACATAGCGTGATGGGGTTGGTCGTCCGAAGAGGTGGTTCATGACGTCGGTGGGTCGTCGTGGTGTGTTGAAGTGTCTGCCGGCTGTCGCCGGGGCGGCCGTGGTCGGCGTGGGGACCGGGGCGGGGGCGCGTGCGGGGGCGGGGGAAGCGGGCGAGGGCGGGTTTCCCCAGCCGGAGGTGCGCAGGGCGTCGGCGGAGACGGGGCGGCTGGTCACCCGGTTGAGTGTTCGGTTCAGCGAGCTGGTTCTGCCCGGGGTGGGCAGTGTCGTCACGCGGGCCTACGAAGGGGGTGTGCCTGGGCCGACCTTGCGGGTGCGGGCCGGGGACTCTCTCGAGATCACGCATGTCAACGCGTTGCCGCCGAACACCGCGGGGATGCACGGGGACGTCAACGTGCCGCATCACTTCAACACGTTCAACCTGCACACGCACGGCATGCATGTCGATCCCACGGGGGATGCGGACAACGTCTACCGCGCCTTCGAGCCGGGCGCGGCGGGTGCGGCGGGTGCGGCGGACGGGGTGGACGGGGAGGGCGCTGTCTACCGCAGCAGCATCGCCGTTCCCGCCGATCATCCGGCCGGGACCTTCTGGTATCACCCGCATCAGCACGGGTCCACCACGACCCAGCTGCTGAGCGGCTTGGCCGGGGTCATCATCGTCGAGGGCGACGTCGACGAGGTGCCCGAGATCGCCGCCGCCAAGGACGTCGTCGTCTGCATCAATGAGTTGAAGCTGTCCGCCGGGCGGGTGCCGGATCTGACGTCTGAAGGCACGTACGACGACCTCCCCTCGACGTTCCTGGTCAACGGCGCGAAGAACCCCATGCTGACCATCGCCCCGGGTGAGGTCCAGCGCTGGCGGGTCGTCAACGCCGGGCCGGTCACCGCTCACTTCCTCAGTCTGGGCGGGCACGAGATGCACCAGATCGCCTGCGACGGCATTACGTTCATGAGCCCCGTCGCCGTCACCGGACTGACCCTTCCGATGGGCGGGCGCGCCGACCTGCTGGTCCGCGGCGGCGCACCCGGCACCTACCGGTTCACCGCCGGAGACGCCGCTCAGCCCCTGCTGACGCTGGTCGTCACCGGTGCCCCCCGGCCGATGGCGCTGCCGACCAGCCTGCCCGGCCGGCCCACCAGTCTGCCCGCGCCCACGCGCACCCGCGCGCTGACCTTCCGCAGCTACCAGAACGTCCTGTCAGGCGCCTTTCCGAACGCCCACCGCATCCTCGGCGACGGCGAGACCCCGCCCGCCGACCCCCGCGCCGGCCACAGCGATCTCGCCTGGGGCCGCTTCGCACCCGACTTCGTCAACCAGCGCATCCGGCTGGGCGAGGTCGAGGAGTGGACGGTCGCCAACGACTCCCGCAGCCACAGCCACAGCCATCACCCCTTTCACCTGCACACCAACCACTTCCTGCTCACCGCCGTCGACAACCGCCCGCTGGCCACGCCCGTCTGGCACGACACCGTCAGCATCCCGCCCCACGGCACGATCACCTTCCGGCTGCGCGCCGAGGACTTCACCGGCCGCTCGATGCTGCACTGCCACCAGCTCCAGCACGGCGACGAGGGCATGATGCAGATCGTCGAGTACGTGAAGTGAGAGGCCCGTCAGCAGAGGCCCAACAGCATCGACCCGTCAGAGGAACCGTCCCTTGTGGAACAGGAGCGGGGGGGCGTCGTCCGTGTCCGGGCCCGTGCCCAGGGCGTCCACCCTGCCTACGACGATGAGGTGGTCGCCGCCCGTGTGGACCGCGTGGATCGTGCAGTCGATCCACGCGAGCGTGCCCGCGAGGCGCGGCGCGCCGGACACCGGGGCCGCGTCGTGGTCGACGCCCGCGAACTTGTCCGTGCCGCTCGCCGCGAAGGCCCGGCAGAGCGGGCCCTGGCTCGCGCTCAGGACGTTCACGCAGAACGCGCCCGCGCGGGCGATGCGCGGCCAGGTCGTGGAGGTGCGGCCGACCATGAAGGCGACCAGGGGCGGGTCGAGGGAGAGGGCGGAGAACGACTGACAGGCGAAGCCGGCGGGGCCGTCCGGGGTCGCAGCCGTCAGAGCGGTCACACCGGACGCGAAGCTCCCCAGCACCCGCCGGAACTCCCCCTGATCCACCGGCGCTCGCTCGTCCGCGCGGACGCAGCGCAGTTCGGGGCGTGGAAGTGCCTCCACCGGGCGGCCCGTTCCGAGGTATCGGACGGCCGCGGCTGCCATTCCTGCATGTCCCATCACGTTTTCCATTGAAGCTGACGGTCCGTCAGGAAGGAAGAGTGCGAGCAGACTCTTCGGCGCAGGTGCGGAGCTCGTGAGGGTCAGCGGCCCCGGAAGTGGGCCTCGCGGCGTTCCGTGAAGCTTGCCACGCCCTCCCTTGCGTCTGTCGTCGTCATGTTGATCTCCTGGGCGGTGGCCTCGGCGGCGAAGGCGGTGGTGCGGTCGGTGTCGAGGGAGGCGTTGACGAGCTGCTTGGTCAGGGCCAGGGCTCGGGTGGGGCCTGCGGCGAGGCGGGCCGCCCACTCGCGCGCGGTCTTGTCCAGGTCGCCGTCCGGGACCACCCGGTTGACCAGGCCCAGGCGTTCGGCGTCCGGCGCGGTGAGGGCGTCGCCGAAGAACATCAGCTCCTTGGCGCGGTGCGGGCCGATCAGCCGGGGGAGGAGATAGGCGCCGCCGCCGTCCGGGACCAGGCCGCGGCGGACGAACACCTCGATGAAGCGGGCCGATTCGGCGGCCAGGACGAGGTCGCAGGCGAGGGCGAGATGCGCGCCGAGGCCGGCCGCCGTGCCGTTCACGGCGGCTATGACCGGCTTCTCGCAGTCGAGGACCGCGGCGATCAGGCGCTGGGCGCCGACGCGAAGGGTGCGGGCCACGTCACCGGCGATCCGCTCGCCCGTCGCGCCGCCCGCGCCCCGGAGGTCCGCGCCCGCGCAGAAACCGCGGCCGGTGCCGGTCAGGATCACCGCGCGTACGTCCGGGTCGGCGGAGGCCGCGGCGAGGAGGTCGATCAGCCGGTCGCGGGCCTCGGGCGTGAGGGCGTTGAGGGTCTCGGGGCGGTTGAGGACGAGGTGCGTGACCTGGTGGTCGGTCGTGATCTCCACAGCGGGAGAGGTGGAGGGCATGGTCGGGCTCCCTTCCGAGGCGGTCGTCATCGGCACACCGCCAGCGCGTCCAACGCCACCGCACCCTGTCCCCAGGGCAGTACCACCAGGGGGTTGATGTCGAGCTCGGCGAGGTCGTCGCCCAGTTCCAGGGCCATGCGCTGGACCCGCAGGACGACCTCGACGAGGGCGTCCACATCGGCCGGGGGGCGGCCGCGGACGCCGTCCAGCAGGGCGTGGCCGCGCAGTTCGGCAAGCATGTCGCGGGCCTGGTCCTCGCCGAACGGCGGGACGCGCACGGCCGCGTCCCGGAGGACCTCCACCAGCACTCCGCCCAGGCCGACCGTGACCGTGGGCCCGAAGAGCTCGTCGTGCGTGACGCCGACCACCATCTCCACGCCCCGCTCCACCATCTGGCACACCAGGACGCCGTCCAGGGCGACGCCCTCGTAGCGGGCGATGTCGGTCAACTCGCGGTAGGCGTCCCTGACCTGGCTGGCCGAGGTCAGGCCGATCTTCACCAGCCCGAGTTCGGTCTTGTGGGCGATCTGCGCGCCGGACGCCTTCATCACCACCGGGTAGCCGACCAGTCCCGCCGCCCGTACGGCCGCCGCCGCGCTGGTCACCAGCTGCTCGCGCGGGACCCGGATGCCGTAGGCGCGCAGCAGCTGCTTCGCCGCGTGCTCGCTCAGCTGCTGTCCGGGCCGCATCAGGAGCTGCGCCTTGCGGAAGGACGGGGAGAGGGTGCGCGGGGCCTCGTCGAAGGGGGAGTGGTAGTCGCTGACGAAGCGGTGGTGGTCGAGGTGGGCGCGGACGGCCGTGATGCAGTTGGCGAGGGTGCGGAAGGTCGCCACCCGGGAGGAGCCCAACAGCACGTCCCGGTAGGCCGGTTCGGTGCCCACCGGGGAGCCCCAGATCACGCATACCAGCTTGTCCGTGTGCTCCGCCGCGTCCACCAGGTCCTGGACCAGGCGGTCGCTGAGGGGCGGGAACGGGCCGGTGATCGGGCAGATCAGGACGCCGACGGCCGGGTCGTCGAGGATCGCGTCGATGATTTTCCGGCCGCGCTCGTCGCCGACCGGGTGGCCCCCGTTGTCCACCGGGTTGGCCACGTTCAGGTACTCGGGGATCCACTGGTGCAGTTCGGCCTGTTTCGTCGTGGACAGAACCGGCAGGTTGAGGCCCGCCGTCGTCGCCAGGTCGGCCGCGTGGGCGCCGGTGCCGCCGGAGATGGAGTAGACGACGACGCCGTCCGCCTGTGGGGGCCGGGCCCGCGCCAACAGGGTCGCGGTGTCCTGGAGTTCGTCCAGACCGTCGACGCGGATCACGCCGTACTGGCGCATCGCGGCGTCCACGACCTCGTCCGCGCCGGTCAGCTTGCCGGTGTGGGAGGCGGCGGTGCGGGCGCCGGTCTCGGTGCGGCCCACCTTGACCGCGACGACCGGCACCCCGCGGCGGGCGGCCCGGTCGGCGGCGAGGAGGAAGGAGCGGCCGTCCTTGAGGCCCTCCACATAGCAGGCGATCGCGCCGACCTCGGGGCGTTCGGCGAAGTAGGAGAGGAAGTCGGCGGTCTCCAGATCGGCCTCGTTGCCGGTCGGCGCCCAGTGGGAGAGGCGGATGCCGAGCTCCTGGAGGGCGAAGACCGGGCGGCCCTGGTGGCCGGACTGGGTGATCAGCGCGATCGACGGACCGGTGAGGTCCTCGCGGAACCGCTCGAAGGCGTTGAGGTTGGTGTTGGGGCCGAGGAGACGGATGCCGGAGCGGGTCACGGCCGCCGCGAGCCGTGCCTGCGCGGCCGCGCCCTCCTCGCCGGTCTCCGCGAACCCGGAGGCGAAGGCGACCGCGAACTTCACCTTCGTCTCGGCGAGCTGCTCGATCACGGGCAGCGGGTCGGCGACCAACAGGACGGCCAGGTCGACCTGTTCGGGCAGGTCGCCGACGGACGGGAAGCAGAGTCGGCCGAAAACGGTCTCGCGGGTGGGGTGCACGGGATGCAGCCGTGCCCCCACCCGCTCGGCCCAGCTCACCAGTTGCCGGGTGACACCGGTGTTGGGGCGCCCTTCGGCGTCCGAGGCGCCGACGACCGCGACCGACTCGGGCCGGAAGAACCGGTCCAGATCGGGGACGTCCGCGTAGAGCGGACGCCCGCTGACGTCGAGGTCGTCCGCCGCGGCCCGCCGGCCGTGGACGGCAGGCCCGGGCTGCTCGCCGCACGCGATGACGCGGGCCCGGCGGGAGTCGGTGGTGAGGGTGCCGTGGGTTGATCCAAGCATCGGTCCGCCCGCTCCTGTGTGACTGCCATGTCCGACCGTCAGGTGTGACTGCCAAGTAACTGACGCTCTGTCAGATTACATAACTGACGGGATGTCAGGAATGGGCGTGCAGCGGGAAATGAGCGGCTGAATGAACGGTTACAGGACCGCGAGGACCTCCTTCGCCACCCGCTCGCCCGACCGCACCGCTCCGTCCATGAAGCCCATCCAGTAGACGGACGTCTCCGTACCGGCCCAGTGGATGCCGCCGACGGGCGTGCGCAGGGCCGGGCCGTACTGGGTCAGGACGCCGGGCGCGGCGATGGAGACCGGGCCGCCGCGCGTGTAGGCCTCGTTGTTCCAGCGTTGCAGGACGAAGGACGTGGGGGAGGCGGCTTTCTCGCCGAAGTACGTCACGTAGTCCTTCAGGACCGCCGCCTTGACCTCCGCCTCGCTCGCCGCGTCGTGGGCGCGTGCCTCGTCGGCCTCGATGAAGCCCATCAGCGCGCCGTAGGAGGCGTCCGGCGGGGAGTTGTCGAACGTGGAGCTGACCACGCCGGTGTCGCTGACGACCTGCCCGTTGAGGCCGTCGGCCCGCCAGAACGGGGTGTCGTAGATCGCGATCGCCTTGCCGACCGAGGCCATCGGCAGACGCTGGGTGAGCTGGTCGCGGGCGGCGGGCAGCAGCGGGTCGTACGTGATGCGGGCGGCGAGCGGCGGCGGTACGGCGACGACGACCCGCTTGGCGGTGACGGTGATGCCGTCGGCCGTCACGACGTACTTGGCTCCGGACTTGGCGATCGTGCGCACCGGCGCGTTCAGCACCACCCGGTCGCCGAGGGTGGCGGCGAGCTTGATCGGCACGAGCTGTGAGCCGCCGACGAAGCGCAGTTCCTGGGCGCCGTTCGCGGTCTCGGTGAGGCGTTCCAGGGTGCCGGGCGTCGACGCGTTGCCGGCGGCGGCGATGTAGAACAGCACGAAGAGCAGCGAGAGTTCGCGCGGTTCGGCCGAGAAGATCGAGGTGCAGGCCACGTCGAGGAGGAACTTCGCCGACGGGATGACCGCGTTGGCGTTCAGCCAGGTCTCGAAGGTCTGCTTGTCCCATTCGGCCGCCTTGGCGGCGGTCCAGGGCGCGTCGACCGGCACGGTCTTGGCCATGTCGTCCAGCGAGGCCTGCACGATCGCGGCGTTGGCCAGCCCGGCCACGTCGATGGGCGGGACCGAGCCGAGCAGGCCGTCGGTGGCGTACGGGGTCTTCTTGCCGTCCTTGTAGAGGAGGTTCTTGCCGGTGTTGTAGGTGGCGAAGGTGGCCACGCCGAGGGAGTCGGCGAGCGCCTTCATCCGGTCCTGGGTGGGGCCGATGAACTCGCCGCCGCCCTCCGTGACCCCGCCGTTCGCCAGGGGCAGGTTCACCACCCGGCCGCCCACGCGGTCGCGGGCCTCCAGGACGGCGACCGTCCGGCCGGCGGCGACCAGGTCGCGGGCCGCGGTGAGGCCGGCGAGTCCGGCGCCCACGACGGCGACGTCCACGTCCCGGGTGGCGGCCGCGGCGGCCGGGCCGGCGGCGGTCGCGGTGAGGGCGGTGGCGCCGGCGGCCACGGCCGCGCCGCGGCCGAGCAGGGAGCGGCGGGAGAGCTGACTTTCACTTGCCACGTGCGTCCTCCGTAGAGAGGGAGCGGAGCGGAAAAGGTGAACAGGGCTCACATTCTGGCTCCGTGCGGGGGCGCACGACAACGCTCTCGTTACATCTCTCGCCACTTCTGTCGTCAGCCGACACAGGTGTAACGGGCAGCGGAATTACCGCAGTTGACGGTCGGAAGCCTTGCGGACGGCCTTCGCGATCCTCTCCGCGTCGATCGCCAGTTCGCGGAGCGTGCCGCTGATGGGGGTGGTGAAGCCGGTGAAGTACAGGCCGGGGGCGTCCTTCGGGGCGCGGGCGCCGTGCGCGACGGGTCTGCCCCGGTCGTCGAGCACGCCGAGGTGACCGACCAGGCCCTCCAGGGCGCGGACGTATCCGGTGGCGGCGACGACGGCGTCCGGCGAGATCCGGGATCCGTCGGCGAGGACGACCTTCCCGCCGTCCTCGAAGCCCTCCACGGCGGCCACGATCTCCACCTTGCCCTTGCGCACCGCGTCGATGAGGCCGACGTCCTGCACCGGGATCGCGCCTTCCCGCACCCGGGAGTAGAGGCCGCTGTCGGGGCGGGGCAGGCCGTGCGCCGACAGGTCGGGCACGCTCAGTCTGGCCATCGGCCGCGCGAGCCGGTCGACGAGGCGCACCGGCAGCCGCCGTACGAGGACGGCCGTGTACTGCGCGGCCCACCCGGCCGTGGAGCGGCGCACGATGTGCGGGGCCGTGCGCACGGACAGCCGCACCCGGGCCGCACCGCTCTCCACCAGGTCGACGGCGATCTCGGCGCCGGTGTTGCCGACGCCGACGACGAGGACGTCCCGGCCGGTGTGGTCCTTGCCGGTGCGGTAGTCGCGGGCGTGGGTGAGTTCACCCGTGAACGCCTCGCGGCCGGGCCACTTCGGCAGGTGCGGGGTGTGGTTGTAGCCGGTGGCGACGATCACCGCCGAGCCGGTCAGCTCGCGGCCGCCGGTGGCGTGCAGCAGCCAGCCGACGCCGTCGGGGCCGCGCTCGATCCGGGAGACCTCGACGCCGGTGACGATCTCCAGCTCGTGCACCTCGGCGTACTTCTCCAGGTACCGCACCATGTCGTCGCGGGCCACCCACCGCCCGAACCGGCGCGGCATCTTCAGCCCCGGGAGGGCGGAGAGCCGGCGCGTGGTGTGCAGATGCAGCCGGTCGTAGTGGCCCCGCCAGGACGCGCCGACCCCGTCGGCCTTCTCCACGACGACCGCGCGTACGCCCTGGGCACGCAGCGCGTACGCGGTGGCGAGTCCGCCGGGGCCGCCGCCGATGACGTAGACGGGGCGGTCGGCGGGGTTCGCGCTGGTGATCGCCTGGGGGGTGGGGCGCGGTGCGGAGTCTTCCATGAGCGCGAGCGTAATCACGCGAACGGTTGATGGGTCTCGGTCAAGAGGGGAATTGGTTGCGGATCGATCACGTGTGGGGGAGAGATGGGTGGGACCGGTGACGTACCTCACCTGGTTGTGCGGGAAAAGGTGCGACGCCTGGCCCAGGTGCGCTCGGGCCAGGCGTCGCGTGCGAACGGCGTCGGTGACTTATGACGGGAAACAGACGCCGTCGCGGGCGGTGACGTCAGTGACTATGACGGGAAACGGACGCCGCCGCGTTCAGGATGCCTCCTGACGGGCAGGGAGGCAGGCGGACTACTACTTCTTGACCTTGGTCTTGCTCTTGCTCTTGGCCTTGTGGCCGGTCACCTTGGCGATCCAGGCGATGAAGTCGCCCGGGTCGGTGTTGGCGCCGTGGCCCTCGTCCCAGTAGTAGAGGTGGTCGACGTCGTCGCCGAGGCCGCTCGCGGCGGCGGCGATGTTCGCGGAGACCGTGTGCGAGGTGTCGGAGTCCTTCGTGCCGAGGCGGATCCACCAGTGCTTGCTGCGGCCCGCGTTGGGCTTCTCGGCCAGGAAGTACATCGGGTTCATCAGCCGCAGCACCTCGGGGAGGTCACTGTCGAGGCGGGTGGCGGTGAGCCCGGTGGTGTCGTTCTTCAGGCTGTACGCCGTGAAGTGACGGGAGACGACCGTGCCCTTGCCGAAGAGGTTGTTCTCCCCGGCGGAGAGGTCGAAGGCGTCGAAGGCCGGGGTGTTCTTCTTGCGGGCGCCGACGTGGGTGAGGAAGTCGGCCCAGGTGAAGGACGCCTTGCCGTTCTTCCAGGTGATGAAGGTGTTGGCGGCGAGGTAGGTCGCGCGGTCGGCGTCCGAGAGGGCCGTGAGGTAGGCGGTGGCCGACGGCTCCATGTACTGCTCGACCAGGTACTCGTCGTAGTTGCGGGCGTTCAGCGCGCCGAAGCCGTTCAGGCCCTTCAGCTTCAGGCCGGCCTGGTACTCGGCGAACTGCGACTGCAGCGTCTTCGACACCGTCTGGTCGACCTGCGAGCCGGTGCTGAGGGAGTTGGCGCCCCAGTTCCACTCGTAGGCGCCGTCGGCGTGCTCCAGGTCGGTGATCGGGCACCAGGCGCCGGTCGCGAAGATCGCGTCGGAGGCGTCGGCCGCGCCCAGCTCCTTGAGGTACTCGGCGTAGATCGGGCTGTCGCCGGACGCGCCGAGCAGCGAGGAGAGCGCACCGCCCGCGCTGGTGCCGGCGGACACGATGCGGTCGGTGTTGCCGGGGATGCGGCCCTTGTTGGCCCGCACGTACCGGACGGCGGCCTTGAGGTCGACGATCGCGGCGGGGGCCACGCCGTAGTACTCGCCGGCGGAGTTCTTGAGGGTCCGGCCGCGGGCGCCGGGCTCGACGACGACGTAGCCGGCGGCCAGGGCCAGGAGCTGGTTGGAGGCCAGGGCCCCGCCGGTGGCGTTGGTGTTGCCGTTGGCGCCGGGAGCCGAGGCGGAGGCGGAGGCAGACGCGGAGGCAGACGCGGAGGTGCTGGCGCTGGCGTCGGCCGAGGGTGCGCCGCTGGGTGCGCCGCCGCCCATACCGCTGCCCATGCCGCCGGCGCCGACGCCGGTGGCGTCCGCCACGGAGGACGGCATGTAGCCGCCGACGGAGTTCGCGAACAGGATCGGCGCGTTGCTCGCGTCGACCGCGGTGCCGTCGATCTCTACCGGAACACTGACGTTCAGCGACTGGTAGGCGGCGTCCACCGGCTTGGCGACGTAGGTGATCGCCTTCCAGAAGTGGTACTTGACCTCGTGGTCGGTGCCGGCCGTGTCGGTGACGGTCGTGGTCAGCTCCGTGTAGCCGTCCGGGTCGAAGGCCAGCGAGCCCGTGGCGGAGCCCTCGGCCGAGGACGTGTCGCTGGACGCCTGTGCGCTCAGGGCGATGCCGCCCACTGCCGCGACGCCGGCGGTGGCGCCGAGCCCCAAGACGACCGACCTGCGCTTGACTGCCCTGTGCTTCACGATGCTGCCTCTCGGACGTACGGCGTGCTGTCTGGCCTTACGGGTTGTGAACGTAATCCGGGGCCAACAAAATCGTCAACAATCTGCGGGGCATTCACGGGCGACGCACAGCTTCATGGCAAACACAAAGGAATCCCTCATGCGAAATACATGGGGTTCCCGGATTCATCCGTCTGACGTACCGTCAGATCCATGGATGCGTGGACGGCGAGCTGAGGTGGTTCTGATGGGCGCGGACGCGCGTTTCGACCTCCCCGAGGTGGACGCCTTCACCCGTACGTACTGGGACGCGGCCGCCGAGGGCCGCCTGCTGATCCGCCGCTGCGGAGCCTGTGCCCGGCCCCACCACTACCCCCGGGAGTTCTGCCCGCACTGCTGGAGCGAGGACGTGACCTGGGAGGACGCGAGCGGCCGGGCCACCCTCTACACCTGGTCCGTCGTCCACCGCAACGACCTCCCGCCCTTCGGGGAGCGCACGCCGTACATCGCGGCGGTCGTCGACCTGGCGGAGGGCCCGCGGATGTCCACGGAGATCATCGGCGCACCCGGCACGGGAGAGGCCGAACTCCGGGCGGGAATGGAGCTGACGGTCGCCTTCCGGGAGGGGGTGCCGGTGTTCCGGGCGGCGGGGCGCGGGTTGTCCGGGTGACTCGGGTGGTTCAGTATTCGGAGGATGGACATCCACGAGTCCGCTTCGACACGGCCCGGCACGCGCTTCGGCGGCCTCGGTGGCTTCGACGGCCTTGACGCTCTCGACGGGCATGGTCTCCGCCTGCGTTTCTGGGATCCGGAGTCCGCCGGGGACGTCGACGCATGGCTGCGTGGGCACCTCGAGTCGGAGTTCCTGCGCTGGAACACCCCGCTGAGGACGATCACGGACGCCCGCGGCGCGCGGGAGTCGCTGCGGGCGAAGGCGATGGACGTGGCCGCGGGCGGCAGCGCGTCCTTCTGTGTGACGGACGCGGCGGACGGCACGATCCTCGGCTCGGTGGCGGTGAACGCCATCGACCGGATCCAGAGCTCGGGCGTCGTCGGTTACTGGGTCCTGCCCGAGGCCCGCGGCGGGCGGGTGGCCACCCGCTCCCTGCTGCTCGCGGCACGCTGGGCGTTCGACGAAGTCGGCCTGCACCGCCTGGAGCTGGGCCACGCCCTGGGACACGAGGCCTCGTGCCGGATCGCCGAACGCTGCGGCTTCCCGTACGAGGGCACGCTGCGCGGCGCGATGTGGGAGGCGGGCCGCAGAGACGCCTACCGAGACGTCCACCGCCACGGCCGCTTGGCGACGGACCCGGAGCCGGAGTTCGCCGTGCGAGAGCTGTGACTCACGGCCAGAGCAGTTCCGTCGACCATCCGCTGTCTCCTTCCGCGTCCCCCTGCCTGCGGTAGTTCAGTCGGGTGTGTCGGCGTCGGGCGTCTCCCTGGAAGAACTCGACCGTGTCCGGGCGCAGTCGGTACAGCGTCCAGGAGGCGGCCTCCGTCTGCGGCTCGCGGGACGCTCGGTCCCAGGCCTCCTCCGAGGCGCTCGCCAACTCCGCCACCGAGCCCAGCACTTCGCTCTGGCGTCCGGTCAGCGCGGCCGCGAGCGCGCCCGTCGAACGGACGCGCAGGTCCCGCTGCGCCTCCTCGGCGGGAGCCACGTTCACCGGGCCCCGGACACGGATCTGGCGGCCCTGCACCGGCCAGTAGAAGGTGAGCGCCGCGTAGGGGCGGGCGGCGAGCTGGCGGCCCTTGCGGCTGGTGGTGTGGGTCGCGAAGGACCAGCCCGCGGCGTCGGCGCCGTGCAGCATCACGATCCGGGCGTCCGGCAGTCCGTCCGCGTCCGAGGTCGCCAGCGTCATCGTGTGCGGTTCGGTCTGCCCGGCCGTCACCGCCTGCGCGAACCACTGCGTGAACAGCGTCAGGGGGTCGTCGGGGGCCGACGCCGGGTCGAAGGGCGGCAGCTCGGTGACCTCGGGGGCCCATACCCGCAGCGACCTCAGCAGCTCATGAAGATCCGTAGCCATGCTCCGAGTATGGTCCGCACCCGGTCAGTGCCGGGCGAACTGCACCTTCGTCGCCTGCACGGTCTCCGGCCGGACGGCGATCCCCTCGACCGTCAGCTGCTCCCCGTAGATGTCCGTGATCCGGATCGCGCCACCGCATCCGCTGCCCTGCTCGGACAGGAAGTAGTTGTACTCGGTGCGGGCGAGGCGGACCCAGGCGCCGCCGCTGCGGACCTCCAGCCGGGCCAGCGGATTGCGGTGGCCGATGGCCTGGATGCCGCACCAGTACTGGGTGGAGCCGGTCTTGTAGCGGATCGAGATCGGGTCGGACGCGGCCGGGCTCAGCAGGCTCCAGGTGATCGGGATCCGCCCGGCCGAGAGGGGCGCGAGCTTGGCGAAAGCCTGCCGGCTGAGGTCGATCTGGCCGGCCTCGCACGGCGCCGGGCACTCGTTGGTGATCCGGACCGTGACCGACGCCCCGCCCGCCGCCCGGACGGACACATACGCGCCGCACGCCTTGGACGTCTCGTAGTCGGCGGTGTTCATCGCCGCGGTCATGACGTCGGAGGTCGGCCCGTACGAGCAGGCGCCGTCGCCGTTGCCGACGTCGTAGGAGGTCGCGACCCCGTCGTAGGCGGTCCCGGGCCGGATCCGCCCCGCCAGGGACGCCGATCCGGACGCCGCCCGGGCGACGGGCTCGGCCGAGGCAGCGGCGGCGCCGGCCGGCGTCGAGCGCGCGGGCGAGGGGCGCGCGGAGGCGGCCGCCGGCGTCGAGGTCGGGGACGCCGTGGAGGAAGTCGGCGATGCGGAGGCCGCCGTCCCCGAGGCCGAGGCCGACGCCGACGTCGATGCCGTCGGGGACCCGCTCACCTGCCCGCCCGCGACGGACTCCACCGGGTCCTCGCCCCCGCCGCCCGGCCGGAGGGCCACGACGAGGGACACGACGAGTACGACGGCGGCCACGGCCGCCACGACCACCGCGGGGGCGGGAATCGGGCGGCGGTCGGGGCGGGAACGGCGGTGCGAGGAGGATGCCACGGATGAATCCTTACGCGGTTCGGCGGAGCACGTCCGGGAAAGCTGCGGACTTCTCAGTGGTCGCCGAGCCCGAGAAGGTTGCCGGGAAGTGCGCAACACGCCTCTCCCGGTTCACCCCCGCCCCAGCACCACCGTCCCGGAGGAGCAGAACCACCCGCCGGTTCCCGACGCCACCCCCAGCCGTGGCAACCCCCCGTCCCGCGCCCGCACTTGCCGTGCCCCGCCCTCGCCCCGCAGCTGGCGTACCGCTTCCACCAGGAGGAACAGGCCGCGCATTCCCGGGTGTTGGGCCGAGAGGCCGCCGCCGTCCGTGTTGACCGGGAGTGCGCCGCCCTCGGCGCGCAGCCGGCCCTTCTCCACGAAGGCGCCGCCCTCGCCCTTTGCGCAGAAGCCGAGGTCTTCGAGGGTCACCAGGGTCATGTACGTGAACGCGTCGTAGATCTCCGCGAAGTCCATCTCCTCGGGGCGCAGGCCCGCGCGTTCGAAGGCCAGGCGGCCGCTCACCGCCGCCGGGGAGACCGTGAAGTCGTCCCACTCCGGCAGGCTCGCGTGGGAGACGTGCTCGCCGGCACCGAGGATCCACACGGGCGAGGTACGGCAGTCCTGCACGTACTCCTCGGCCGCCAGGAGGATCGCCGCGCCGCCGTCGGAGCGCAGACAGCAGTGCAGTTTCGTGAAGGGGTCGGCGATCATCGGGCCGGACAGGACGTCGTCCACGGTCACCGGGTCGCGGAACATCGCCTCGGGGTTCAGGGCGGCGTTCGCCCGCGCCTGGACCGCCACCTCCGCCAGCTGCTCGATCGTCGTCCCGTACTGGATCATGTGCCGGCGGGCGGCCATCGCGTACTTGGCGATCAGGGTGTGCCCGTAGGGGACCTCGAACTGCAGCGGACCGCGCCCGCCGAAGGCGAAGGTGCCGGTGCGGCGGCCGGCCCGGACGTCCGCGCGGGCCGTCGATCCGTACGCCAGCAGGACGACGTTCGCGTGACCGGCGGCGATCGCGTCGGCCGCGTGGGCCGCCATCACCTCCCAGGTCGCGCCGCCCACCGAGGTGGAGTCGACCCAGGTGGGGCGCAGGCCCAGGTACTCGGCGATCTCGGCGGGGGCGAGGGTGCCCGTGCCGGTGGAGGCCACGCCGTCGACGAGGGACCGGTCCAGGCCCGCGTCCGCGAGAGCGCGGCGGGCCGCCTGGGCGTGCAGCGCGTACGGGGTCGCGTCGTCCACCCGGCCGCAGTCGGAGAGCGCCACCCCGACCACGGCCACTTTTCTGCCGCCTGCGGTCCTGGCCGTCATGAAAGGCCACCTCCCTCTGTGCATCTGGATCCCGGGCTCCTAATATGACGGCCCGTCAGATCCGGAGGGAAGTGCCATGAACCCTGACTTCACCGCCGAGCAGGACGGGATCCGCCGCGCCCTGCGCGAACTGCTCCACAAGCGCTGCGGCCCCGAAGAGCTCCGCGCGGCCCTCGACACGGCCGACGGCCACGATCCGGCCCTCTGGACCGCCCTCGCCCAGCAGCTCGGGCTCCCCGGACTCGCGCTCCCGGAGCGGTACGGCGGTGTCGGCTGCCCGGTCACCGACCTCGCCCTCGCCGCCGAGGAGACCGGACGGGCCCTCGCCCCCTCCCCGCTCCTGGCGACCTCCGTCCTCGCCGCGCCCCTGATCCTCGCCCTCGGCACCGACGCCCAGCGCGCCGACCTGCTGCCACGGATCTCGGACGGCGCCCTGACCGCCGCCCTCGCCGTGCCCGCCCCCGCCCTCGGCGCCGCCCTCGCCCTGACCGGCGTGAACGGCGGCGACTGGGCCGGCGGCGGCCGGGCGGGGGGCGTGCAGGCGCGTCGGGCGGGGGACGGCTGGCGGCTGTACGGGGAGGCGGTGCAGGTGCTCGACGGGCACAGCGCCGGGGCGCTGGTCGTCCCCGCGCACACCGGCGGGTTCGTACGGTCGCGCACCCTGCTGTACGTCGTCGCGGGGGACGCCGCCGGGGTCGTCCGCGCCCGGCAGACCGCCCTGGACGCCACGCGGCCCCAGGGGCGGGTCCAACTGCGGGACGTGGAAGCCCGGTTGCTGGGGGATCTCCCGGGCGAGGGCGTCGACGTCGGTGAAGTCCTGGCCCGGGTCGGGGACTTCGCCGCCGCCTTCCTCGCCTGTGAGGCCGTCGGGGCCGCCGGCCGGGTGCTGGAGCGGACCGTCGAGTACCTCGGGCAGCGGCAGCAGTTCGGGCGGGTGATCGGGTCCTTCCAGGCGGTGCAGCACCGGCTGGCCGATGTGTATGTGCAGGTCCAGGCGGCCCGGTCCGCCGCCTACTACGCCGCCTGGGCGACGGACGGACCGGGCGCGCAGGGGGAACGGGTCGGCGGGCTCGCCCTCGCGCAGGCGCTGGACGCCCTGCGGCGGGCCGCCTCCGAGGGCATCCAGCTGCACGGCGGCATCGGTTTCACCTGGGAGCACGAGGCCCATCTGTACTTCAAGCGGGCCGCCGGGGACGAACTGCTGTTCGGGCCCGTGCATCGGCTGCGCGCCCACGCGGCCGAGGCGGCCAGGCTCTTCGAGCGGACGGAGGTGTCGGTGTGATCGGTGGCCGAGCGGCGCGAGCAGCCGTGCAGAAGGTGTCCTCGACGCGGGCCTTCGCGAAGGTCGCCCCGCATGTCATCCCCGCCCTCGACCGGGCCGTCCACCGGCTCACCCGGGGAAAAGTGCTGCTCAGCGCGCAGATGCTGCCCGGGGTCATCCTCACGGTGACCGGGGCGCGGAGCGGGCTGCCGCGCCGGACGCCGCT
The DNA here is from genome assembly GCF_053592635.1 of Streptomyces sp. NPDC002623. Taxonomy (NCBI): domain Bacteria; kingdom Bacillati; phylum Actinomycetota; class Actinomycetes; order Kitasatosporales; family Streptomycetaceae; genus Streptomyces; species Streptomyces sp. NPDC002623. The sequence continues at coordinate 274,294 of NZ_JBSFWB010000007.1, forward strand.
GGCCTGTATGCCCGAGGAGAGCGGCGCGAGCTGGATCCTCATCGGCTCCAACTTCGGCCGCACCGGACACCCCGCGTGGACCGCCAACCTCCTCGCCCACCCAGACGCCGAGATCAGCTGGAAGGGCAGGGACATCCCCGTGACGGCCGTACTGCTGGCGGGGGAGGAGCGGGCGACCGTCTGGAAGGCGCTGCTGGTGTTCTGGCCGCCGTACGCGACCTATCAGGCGCGGGTGGAGCGGGAGATCCGGTTGTTCCGGATCAGTCCCCGCCGACCGTCGCCCCCACGGCGCGCGGCAGGCGGCGGTTCACCTGAGTGAACCGCCGCCTGGCAGACAGGACGTGGCCGTGGGGCAACCGTAAAAGTGGGGCGCGCGTGGGACGCGTGTCGGGCGCGTGGGGCTACTTCGTCGGCTTCTTGCCGGTGATGCCCAGATGCACCAACAGCGCCAGGTTCGGCTTGAGTTCAGCCTGCTTGACGCCCCACGTCTGGAAGCCCTTCTGGTGCGAGGCGACCGCCGCGAGCATCGCGACGAGCGCACCGGCCACCGCGGCCGGGTTCACGTCCTTGTCGACCTTGCCCTTGGACTGCAGGTCGGCGACCGCGTCCGACAGGGAGTTGTTCACCGAGTTGAGGATCTTCATGCGGAGTTTGTAGAAGCGCTTGTCGCCTTCCGCCGCGCCCAGGTCGACCACCCGGAGGATCGCGTCGTTCTTCCGCCAGAACTCCAGGAAGCCGTCCACGAGTTCCTGCGCCGTCTGCCAGCCCGCCTTGCCGACCCAGGACCGTCCGGCGACCAGCTCGGTCAACTCGGCGCCCTCGGCGGCCATTTGCTCGGCGATCTCCAGGACGGCGCCTTCGACGTCCGGGAAGTACTGGTAGAAGGTCGCGGGTGAAGTGCCCGCCTTCCGGGCGACGTCGATGACCTTGACGTCCCGGTACGGAGAGGAGCTGAGCATCTCGCTGAGGCAGTCGAGCAGCTTCTGCCGCGTCGCCTGCCCGCGTCGACCGGCCACGCGGCCGTCGACGGTACGCACTTGTCCTGTCATGCCGTCAGCTTACCGAGGGGTGATCGGAGCGCGATTCGGCCGACTGCAAATGGGGTGCGAGGGGGTGCGGAGGCGGGTGTACCTGGTCTGCGGCTTGCGTGCGGCACCGTTAGTTTGGCTGCATGGCCGAAAACAGGGCATCGGTGTACGCAGAGGGCGTCCCCTGCTGGGTGGACGCGCAGCTCCCCGACGTGGACGCGGGCAAGCGGTTCTACGGTGAGCTCTTCGGGTGGGGTTTCGAGGAGGCGTACGGCTCCTCGGTGTGGGCCAGGCTGGAGGAGGCTCCGGTGGCCGCGCTCGCCCACAAGACGGACGGCCGGATGCCCACCGTCTGGACGGTGTACTTCGCGACCCCGGACGCGCAGAAGACCGTCGGCCGCATCCGCAACGCCGGCGGGCAGGTCGTCATGGGGCCGCTGCCGGTCGGCGGGGCGGGCACCGCCGTGCTCGCCGCCGACCCCGAGGGCGCGGTCTTCGGCCTGTGGCAGCCGGCCGGCCATCCCGGCTTCGGCGTGCGGCACCGGCCCGGCGCCTTCGCCTGGGCGCAGCTCTACGCCCGCGACACCGAGGCCGCCAACACCTTCTACGGCCATCTCTTCCACGAGGCGCTGTTCGGGCCGGGCGCCGAACCCGACTTCGGGCGGGCGCCGGTCGGCGACGTCTTCCCGGACGTCATGCCGCCGCATTTCCTCGTCCACTTCGGCGTGGAGGACTGCGAGGCGGCCCTCGGCGCGGTGAGCCGGCTCGGCGGGCGGGTGCAGGCGGGTCCGTTCACCGCCTCGTACGGAACCGTGGCGGTCGTCACAGACAATCAAGGGGCGTCGTTCGCGCTTCTCCAGCGCTGACAGACGCCATATGCGCGCTGTATGCCCGCATATGAAATGAGACACCCCGATTGCCCCCGGGTTCGCAACCAGCCGCCCGGCCAGGAAGAATCAGGGTGCGTGCCGTTATGGCGGTGCGGTGGGTGAGACGCTGCACGGGGCCGTGTACACAAGTGGGTGACGCGGCTCGTACGGGGAGGTGGCAGGCAAGTGGTGGATCAGCTGACGCAGCACGATCCTCGGCGGATCGGGCCGTTCGAGGTGCTGGGACGGCTGGGTGCCGGCGGCATGGGACTGGTCTATCTGGCCCGCTCTGCCTCGGGCCGGCGCGTGGCGATCAAGACGGTCCGTACGGAGCTCGCCGAGGACCAGCTCTTCCGCGTGCGCTTCACGCGCGAGGTGGAGGCGGCCCGGGCGGTCTCCGGGTTCTACACGGCCGCCGTCGTCGACGCCGATCCGCGTGCCGCCGTGCCGTGGCTCGCCACCGCCTACGTCCCCGCGCCCTCCCTCGAGGAGATAGTGAACGACTGCGGGCCGATGCCGGCCCAGGCGGTGCGCTGGCTGGCGGCGGGCGTGGCGGAGGCCCTCCAGTCCATCCACGGGGCGGGGCTGGTCCACCGTGACCTCAAGCCGTCCAACGTGCTCGTCGTCGAGGACGGGCCGCGGGTGATCGACTTCGGTATCGCGTCCGGCGTCTCGAACACACGTTTGACGATGACCAACGTGGCCGTCGGCACCCCCGCCTACATGTCCCCCGAGCAGGCCAAGGACTCGCGCAGCGTGACCGGCGCGAGCGATGTCTTCTCGCTGGGCTCGATGCTGGTCTTCGCCGCCACCGGCCACCCGCCCTTCCACGGCGCCAACCCGGTCGAGACGGTCTTCATGCTGCTGCGCGAGGGCCCGGACCTGACAGGGCTCCCGGACGAACTCCGCCCGCTCATCGAGTCCTGTATGCAGATGGAGGCCACGGGCCGCCCCAACCCGGCCGACCTCCAGGCCCAGCTCGCGCCCCACCTCTTCGGCTCCGGCTCCGACGACAGCGGTACGGCGTCGGCGTGGCTGCCCGAGAAGGCGGTCGCCCTCATCGAGACCCGCCGCGGCGGCCGCCCGGCGAAGCCGGCGCCCCCCAGCCCGCGCAGCGGCGGCGGCCAGGGCGGCGGCGTGGGCATGGCCCGGCCCGCCTTGCCGCCCGTACCGCCCCCGCCACCGCACGCCCCCGTGGTCCTCACCCGTCCGCAGTCGCCCGTCGCCGTGGGCGCGCCCGACATCGGTCCCGTCCGGCTGGCGGGCGCGGCCGTCCCGATCGGGCCCGGGCCGCGCGTCGCCGACGTGCGCGCCACGGCCGCGGTGAAGGCGCCGGTGGCCGAGCCCGGCCTGGTTGCCAGCTGGTCCCGCCCGCGCCCCGGCGTCAACGGCGCCGACACCGCCGTCCCGGCCCCCCAGACCGCGCCCTCGGAGACCCCGGCGGGCTGGCGGCCCTGGCGTTTCCGCATGTCGAACGATGTGTGGGGCACCCCCTCGGTCGCCGGGGACCTCGTCTACGTCACCTCCTTCGAGGTGCACGCCCTGGATGTGGCCACCGGTCGCCGTCGCTTCAAGACGCGTGACGTGGCCTGGTCGATGGCGGTCGCGGACGGCCGTGTGCACGCCTCCGACGGCCCCACCCTGTTCGCCCTGGACGCCCGCGAGGGCGGCGACCTGTGGCGGCTGTCCACGGAGGCCTGGGTGTACTCGCTCAAGGCGGAGCGGGGCACGGTCGTCACCGGCACGCGCGGCGGCGGCGTCCAGGCCTGGGAGGCCTCGGGCGGCCAGAAGCTCTGGGAGATCACCGGCTGCCAGACCGACTTCGAGTCCCCGGAGGCCGGCCCGGTGCTCCACGAGGGCACGGTCTACGTCTGGCAGGACGCCCGGCTCAGAGCCCTGGACGCCCGCACCGGCGAGGAGCGCTGGTCGTACCCGATCGGCGACACCGCCTCCTGCGGCGGCGTCCCGGTCCGCGTCACCCCCGCCCCCGACGGCTACGTCTACCTCTCGGCCGGCACCCGCGTCCTCGCCGTGGACGTCGCGAGCGGCATGGTCCGCTGGCACTTCGAGGCCCCGGCCGTCTTCCTCTCCCCGCCGGCCTTCGTCCCGGGCCCGGCCGTGACCGGCGGTGGCGTCTACCTCGCCGACTACCTCGGCACGGTGTACGCCATCGACGCCACGGACGGCCGCGACCGCTGGCGCATCGCGACGGAGGCGCGTTCCTCCGTCGACCCGGTGCTCGTGGCCGCCGGCCATGTCCACGTCGGCAGCGGCAAGGGGCTGTACACCCTGGACGCGGTCACCGGCACGCCCAAGTGGCGCTTCCAGGCGGGCGGCGACATCGTGGGCGCCCCGGCGGTCGCGGAGGGCCGCATCCACTTCGGCTCCACGGACCACCTGCTCTACACCCTGAAGGCCGACGACGGCCGGCTGCGCTGGAAGCTGGCGACCGGCGGCGAGATCACCGGCTCCCCGGTGGTCCGCGACGGCGTCGTGTACGCGTGCAGCAAGGACCGCTGCGTGTACGCGCTGGACGCGGAGAAGGGCACGGGCACGGCGAGAACGGCGTAGCCGGTCGCCCTTTCGGACCCCGGGACGGCCGTCGTGCCGGGTGCACGGAAGGGATCCGGACGGCGGCCGCCACCGCAGACGCTACGCCGGGGACGGGCCGGTGGCCACGCGGTGACATGACCGTGACAGGGTTTGCTTACGCTGTCCTTATGGATCGACGGGGGCAGAAACTCAAGTTCACAGCGGTGGCGGCGGGCGTCGTCCTGGCGCTCACCGGTTTCTCGACGGGCCGGGGCCACGGCAGCAGCAGCCACAGCGGCGGCGGAGGCGGATGCAGCAGCTCCAGCCAGAACCACGACAGCTCGTCGTCGTCATCGAGCGGCGGAGGCGGCACCTACCGCGACTACGACGACGATGACGACACGAATGGGGGAAGCGGCGGCTCCTCGAACGCGTCCACGACCCTCCAGGACGCCACGGTGCAACTCGTCGACTGCGCGACCCCGACCACGCCGTACGCGACGGTCGAGGTCACCAACCCCAACTCGACCGGCGGCTACTTCACCGTCACGGTCGACTTCCTCGACGCCGACGCCCACCGGGTGGAGCAAGGCACCACGGACGAGTACGTCGCCGCGAACGGCACGGAAACGGTCCAGGTCGACCTGTCGAGCCCGGGGGTCGCGACAGAGGTCGACCACTGCGAGCCGGAGACGTCGGCGCCGGCGGGCTGACGGGACGGCACTCAGCGGATCCGGGGTTTTGCCGTCGAGCGGGTTGCGAACAGTTCTGTCTGGCGTTCGGTGGGCAGGTTGCCCAGGGCGATGAGGTGGGGGGCCTGGGCGTAGCCGGCTGCCCGGGCCGCTTCCTTCGCCGCCCACAGGGCCCGTACCGTGCCCTGGACGCCGGTGGGCGGGTAGCCGGCGATGACGGTCGCGCAGGCTGTCGCGGCGGCCAACGCGCCGCCCGGCTCCGTGACTTCGCTGACCAGGCCGATCTCGTGGGCGCGCCGGGCGGAGATCCGTTCCGCCGTGCCCATGAGCATCATGCGGGCGACCTCGCCGTACGGCATCCGCTGGGCCAGGAGCACCGACTCGTACGCGCTGACCATGCCGTACGTGGTGTGGGGGTCGAAGAACTCGGCACCGCCGCCGGCGATGACGAACTCGCACTCGCCGAGCAGATAGAAGGCGCCTCCGCAGGCCATTCCCTCCACGGCGGCGACGACCGGCTTGAACAGGTCGTTCGCCTTGGGGCCGACGGTGAGCAGCGGATCGTCCTGCATATAGGGGGAGTCGGGTTGGGGGACCACCGCGTCGCGGTCCAGGCCGGTGGAGAAGGCCCGCCCGCCGGCTCCGGTCAGGACGATCGCGCGGACCGTGTCGTCGAAGCGCAACTCCCGCCAGAGCGCGGTCAGTTCGCCGACCGTCGGCAGATCGATCGCGTTGAGTCGCGCCGGGCGGTCGAGGGTGACCACCGCGACCCCGGTGTCCTTGTCGGCGGCGAGTCGTACGGTCATGGGCGCTCCAGGATCCACTGCGGGAGTCCGTCGGCGTCGAAGACGGCCTGGACCCGGGCGCCGATGCGGACGCGGTCGGGGGAGAGGGAGTCGAGGGGGGCGCCCGCTTCGGTCACCAGGTTGCCCACCAGCCGTATCCGGGGCGCTTCGGCCAGTTCGACGAGGATCACGTTGTAGGGGGCCTGCGCCGCGTAGTCCGGCAGGAGCGGTGGGTGCGGGACCACGTAGGACCAGATGCGGCCGCGGCCGGAGGTCGGACGCCACTCGCTCGCGAAGGACCGGCAGTGCGGGCAGCAGGGGCGGGGCGGGAAGCGGGGTTCGCCGCAGTCGGCGCAGGCCTGGACGCGGAGCTCGCCCTGGGCGGCGTACCGCCAGAAGGGGGCGCCGTCGGCGTCGGGCACGGGGGTCAGCATCGCGGATTCGACTCCCTCGGATTCTCCGTCGGTTCCTCGGTCGGTTCCTCGGTCGGTTTCTTGGCCGGTTCCTCGGTCCGTTCCTCGCTCAGTTCCTCAGCAGCAGGGCCGACGTCGGGACGCCCTCGCCGGCCGTGACCAGGCAGGTGGCGGCTCCGGGGACCTGGGCGGTGCTCGTCCCGCGCAGTTGCTTCACGCCCTCGTTGATCAGGTTGAACCCGTGCACGTAGGCCTCGCTGAGGCCGCCCCCGCCGGTGTTGATCGGCAGCCGTCCGCCGGTCTCCAGCGCGCCGCCCTCGGTGAACGCGCCGCCCTCGCCCCGGCCGCAGAAGCCGTAGCCCTCCAGGGAGAGCGGGACGAGGGGGGTGAAGGCGTCGTAGATCTGGGCCACGTCGACGTCGTGCGGGGTGAAGTCGGCGTGTTTCCACAGGTGTCGGGCCGCCGCCCAGGCGGGGCCGGTGAGCGGGTCCTCGTTCCAGTAGTTGACCATGCCGTGGTGCTGGGCGGGCAGGCCCTGGGCGGCGGAGTGGACGTAGACGGGGCGGCGGCGGCAGTCCCGGGCGCGCTCCCTGCTGACGATCACGCAGGCCAGCGCCCCGTCCGTCTCCAGGCAGTTGTCGTAGAGGCAGAGCGGCTCGCTGATCCACCGGGCGGTCATGTACATCTCGCGGGTCAGCGGGCGGTCGTACATGATCGCCGCCGGGTTCTGGTTGGCCCGGTTGCGACAGGCGAGGGCGACGTTGAAGAGGTGGTCGCGGGTCGTGCCGTACTCGTGCATATGGCGGCGGGCGAGCATGGCTATCTCGTCGGCGGGGCGCAGCAGGCCGAAGGGGCGGGTCCACTGGGCCGGGGTGGGCAGCTGGACGGCCGTGTTGGTCCACGGGCGGGGGCCGCTGCCGCGCTTCCTCGACCGCCAGGCGACGCCGACCGTGGCCTGGCCCGCGGCGATGGCGCCGGCCAGGTGCGCGACGGTGGCGCAGGAGCCGCCGCCGCCGAAGCCGACCTTGCTGAAGAAGGTCAGGTCGCCGAAGCCGACGGCCTTCGCCAGCTCGACCTCGTCCGTCTCCTCCATGGTGTAGGAGGCGAGGGCGTCGACCTCGCCCGGGGCGATCCCGGCGTCGTCGAGGGCGGCCAGGACGGCTCGGCAGGCGAGGGTCTTCTCGTCGTCGGGGAGGTGCTTGGCGAACGGCGTCTGGCCGATGCCGACGACGGCGGTGGCGTCCTTGAGGGTCACGCTGCACGCACCTCCGCATGAGGAAATGGCGGCTGACAACAGTCGGCTGACAGTCCGTCAGGTTACAGCTAATCTGACGGGTAGTCAGCTAGTGGGGAGGCCGGTCGTGCGCGGTGACGTGGAGTGGGGAACGATCCCCGGGCTGGTGAGCCGGGCAGCCGAGCGGTACGCCGACACCGAGGCGGTGGTGGAGGGCCGGACGAGGATCTCGTACGCGGAACTCGGAGCCCGGGTGGAGCGGGCGGCGGCGGCCTGTCTGGCGAACGGGATCGGACCGGGCGACCGGATCGGCATCTGGGCCCCGAACTCCCTCGACTGGATGGTCGCGGCGCTGGGCGCGGTGTCCGCGGGAGCGGTGCTGGTGCCGGTCAACACGCGCTTCAAGGGCGTCGAGGCGGCGGACGTGCTGCGCAGGAGCGGCGCGCGGCTGCTGTTCGTGACGGGCACGTTCCTGGGGACGTCGTATGTGGCGTCGCTGCGGCGGGCGGCGGGCGAGGGCGGCGGCACGGGGCCGCTGCCCGGGCTGCCGGACCTGGCGGAGGTGGTGGTGCTGTCGGACGACGCGCCCGCCGACTTCCGCACCTGGAAGGACTTCCTGGCGAGCGGGGAGGGGGTGGGGCGGGCGGAGGTCCGGGAGCGGGCGGACGCGGTGCGCGGGGAGTGGCCGTCGGACATCGTCTTCACCTCCGGCACGACGGGCCGTCCCAAGGGCGCGGTGATCACGCACGCGCAGACGCTGCGGGCCTACGAGGCGTGGAGCGACCTGGCCGGGCTGCGGCGGGGCGACCGCTACCTCATCGTCAACCCCTTCTTCCACACCTTCGGCTACAAGGCCGGCGTGATCGCCTGTCTGATGCGGGGCGCGACGATGATCCCGCAGCCGGTGTTCAACGTGGACACGGTCCTGGCGAACGTGGCGGCGGAGCGGGTGTCGGTGCTGCCCGGTCCCCCGACGCTCCACCAGTCCCTCCTGGACCACGCCTCCCGCGACAAGCACGACCTGTCGGCGCTGCGGCTGGTGGTCACGGGCGCGGCGGTGGTGCCGCTGCGGCTCGTCGAACGCCTGCGGGGCGAACTGGGCGTGGAGACGGTCCTCACGGCGTACGGCCTCTCGGAGGCGAGCGGCGTGGTGACGATGTGCCGCCGGGGCGACGACCCGACGGTCATCGCCTCGACCTCGGGACGCGCGATCCCCGGCACCGAGGTACGGGTGGACGCGGCTCCCGGCGAGCCGGGGGAGGTCCTCGTCCGGGGCTTCAACGTCATGGACGGCTACTACGAGGACGAGGCGGCCACGGCGGAGGTGCTGACCGCCGACGGCTGGCTGCGCACGGGCGACGTGGGCGTCCTCGACGCCGCCGGCAACCTGCGCATCACCGACCGTCTGAAGGACATGTTCATCGTCGGCGGCTTCAACGCCTACCCGGCGGAGATAGAGCAACTCCTCGGCCTGCACCCGGACGTGGCCGACGTGGCCGTCATCGGCGTCCCGGACGCCCGCCTCGGCGAGGTGGGCAAGGCGTACGTGGTCCGGCGGCGGGGCGCGCTGTCGACGGCCGACGACCTGATCGCCTGGGCCCGGCGGGAGATGGCCAACTACAAGGTGCCCAGGGCGGTGGAGTTCGTCCCCGAACTGCCGCGCAACGCGAGCGGGAAGGTCGTGAAGGGGGAACTCCGGGCACGGTGAACCGGCTGGGCCCCGGCCCCGGACGCACCTCGGCCGCGGCGGCTCCCCTCTCCGCGCCGCCGCGGCCGATCCCCGTCGAAATGGTGCTCGGTGGTGCCCCCAGTGGTGCCCAGTGGTGCTCAGCAGTGCCCAGCAGTGCCTAGTTGCCGTCCAGGTCCAGGGCGGGCGGGGCCGGCATGGCGTTGTTGAGCGAGATGATCTGGTCGTCCTTGGCGGCGGGCTCGCTCGGCATGGCGTTGTTGAGCGAGATGATCTGCTCGTCCTTGGCGGCCGGCTCCTTGGGCATCGCGTTGTTCTGCGGAGAGACGGTCGCGTCCTTCGTCTGGTCGTCGCTCATGGTCCTTCAGTTCCTCTGCTGTGGTGACGAGTGAGGAACGCCCGTCCGGAAGCTCCCCCGAGGGCTTCCGGACGAGCGCTCGGAGCCGCACATTAGCCGCAGGGCTCCTGGCCGGACCGTCTGCCCCCCGACGCGACGGTCTGACTCCCGAAACAGTGCCCGGCGGCGATAAACAAACGCTGAACGCCCGCCCCGCCCCGCGGCCGCCGCTCGCGTCGGGTCAGCTCGTGGACGCGGGAGCCAGGAGCGAGCGTACGACGTGGGTCTCCGGGGCGGAGCTCTGCTCGAAGAGGTTGAGCGCCTCGCGCCAGCAGGCCTTGGCCCGGTCCGCCTGGCCCAGCCCGGCGAGGGTGCGGCCCAGCAGCGTCAGGACGTTGCCCCGCATGCGGTCGCCGCCGATGACTCCCAGGGTGAGTGCCACCTCGGCGTGCTGGGCCGCCTGCGCGGGGCGTCGCGCGGCGAGGTGCACCTGCGCGATGCGGAAGTTGGTCACGCCCTCCCACAGCCGCTGCCGGTGCTCCTTGAAGATGCGCAGGGCGTCGGCGAACTCGTCGAGCGCCTCGCCGTACCGGTCGGCCTGGGTCAGCGCGACCCCCAGCGCGAAGTGGCTGTTGGCGAGGCGCACCGAGCGGCCGATCTCGCTGTGCGCCGCGAGGCCGCGGCGGGCGATCTCGACGGCCTTGGCGGTGTCGCCCATGCCGAGGTACGCGCGGGACAGGTTGCCCAGGGCCGTGGCCTCGAAGGGCCGGTTCTGCGCCGCCCGCAGGCCTTCGAGGGCCTGGTCGAAGAGCACCTTGCCGTCGGCGAACCGGCCCTGGTGCAGGCAGATGAGCCCCCGGTTGTTGGCCACCCAGCTGACGGCGGTGGCGTCCCGCGCGTTCCCGGCGAGCTGCATGGCGACCCGGGCCTCGTCCTCCGCCTCCTCGATGCGGCCGGAGACCAGCAGGACGTCGCTGAGGACGGTCCGGGCCCTGCCCTCCGCCCGTTCGTCGACCATGGCCCGGGTGGCCTCGCAGGTGGCCCGCGCCGTCATCTCGTACTGGTACGAGCTGGCTCCCGACTCGGTCAGGTCCTTGGCCGCCCAGAGCAGATCGACGGCTCTGCGCAGTCGCTCCGTGCCGGCGGCCTGCCGGACGCAGGCCAGCAGCGGCCCCGCCTCCGTGTACAGCCAGTCGAGGGCGGCCGCCCCCTCGGTGAGGCGCAGCCCCGGATACCGCGTGGGCTCCAGGTGGTCGACGAGCCGGTCCATGGGGTGCTCGATCTCGTACACCTGTGCGGTCGTCGCCAGATAGAAGTCCAGCAGCCGCGACAGCGCCGCCTTCCGCTCACCGGCCGGCGACTCGTCCCGCTCCGCGCACGCACGCGCGTACAGGCGTACGAGGTCGTGGAAGCGGTAGCGGCCGGGGGCCGCCGACTCCAGGAGGGAGGTGTCCACGAGGGACTCCAGCAGGTCCTCGGTGTCCTCGGCCGACAGGTCCAGGACGGCCGCGGCCGCCGCCAGCGAGATGTCCGGGCCGTCCGCCAGGCCCAGCAGCCGGAACGCCCGGGCCTGGGCCGGCTCCAGTTGGCCGTAGCCCAGCTCGAAGGTGGCCTTCACGGCCAGGTCGCCGGCCTGGAGTTCGTCCAGCCGACGGCGTTCGTCGGCGAGCTTCGCCGCCAGGACGGACACCGTCCAGGTGCGGCGGGCCGCGAGCCGGGACGCGGCGATGCGGATCGCCAGCGGCAGGAAGCCGCAGGCCGCCACCACGTCCAGGGCGGCCTCCCGCTCCGCGGCCACCCGCTCCTCGCCCACGATCTTCGTGAACAGGGCCAGCGCCTCGTCGGGGGACATGACGTCCAGGTCGACGAGATGCGCGCCCGCCAGGTCCACCATCCGCACCCGCGCGGTGACCAGTGCGGCGCAGCCCTCGGTGCCCGGCAGCAGCGGGCGCACCTGGGCCGCGTCCTTCGCGTTGTCCAGCAGCACGAGGACCCGGCGGCCGTCCAGGAGCGAGCGGTACAGCGCCGCCCGTTCCTCCAGGGAGTCGGGGATCGCCGAGTCGGCCGTCCCGAGCGCCCGCAGGAACGAGCCCAGTACCGTCTCCGGCTCCGCGGGCCGGGCTCCCGCGCCCTGCAGGTCGACGTACAACTGCCCGTCGGGGAAGGCCGAACGGGCCTGATGGGCCACGTGCACGGCGAGGGTCGTCTTGCCCACGCCGCCGATCCCCGCCAGCGCCGACACGGCCATGACCCGGCCCGTCCCGCCGCCGCCCTCGGGGCCGGACGCCGCCGACAGCACCTTGCTCAGATCCCGCACGAACGACGACCGCCCGGTGAAGTCGGGCACCGTCGCCGGGAGCTGGGCCGGGCGGACCTGCACGACCGACGGTTCCGCCGCCGGGGCGGACGGGTCCGCGAGCTCCGGGTCGGCCTGCAGGATGCGGCGCTGCAACTCCCGCAGCCCGGCCCGCGGATCCACCCCCAGCTCCTCGGCCAGCAGCCGCCGGGTGTCCGCGTACACCGCGAGCGCCTCCGCCTGCCGGCCGCCCCGGTACAGCGCCAGCATCAGCAGCTCACGCAGGCGTTCGCGCAGCGGGTACGCCGCCGTGAGCGCCGTGAGCTCGGAGACCGCCTCGGCGTGGCAGCCCTGCTCCAGGTCCATGTCCAGGCGGGATTCGAGGAGGCCGAGCCGCCACTCCTCGAGGCGGACGCGCTGCGCCTCCGCGTAGGGGCCGGGCACGCCGGCCAGCACCTCGCCGTCCCACAGGCCCAGGGTCCGGTTCAGCACCTCCCGCGCCCGGCCCGGGTCCCCGGCCGCCTTCGCCTTCTCGGCCTCCGCCGCCCACTCCTGGGCCACCGTCAGATCCAGCGCCCCCGGGCCCAGCCCGCGCACCGCGTAGCCGCCCGACTCGCTGACCAGGACGTCCGGGTCGATCACCTTCCGCAGCCGGGAGGCGTAGGTGCGCACCGCCGCCAGCGCCTGCGACGGCGGCTCGTCGCCCCACAGCGCGTCGATCAGCTCGGCGGCCGTCGCCGTACGGCCCTCGCGCAGCAACAGGGCTGCCAGCAGGGCGCGTTGCTGGGGGGAGCCGACGGCCAACCGGTCCTCGCCGCGGTGCGCGCGCACCGGGCCGAGCACGGTGAAGTGCAGCGCCGCCGGCTCCGCGGGGGAGCCGGGACGCCTCTGCTCCGGCACTCGCGGGCCGCCGTGTCCTTCACGGTCGTCCATCAGGGCTCCCTCAGGCATCCGAATTACTAGGTCAGTTTGCCCTGTCCATGCCGGGGTCGTCAGCCTCCCCGGGAGGTGCACGGGAGTCCACACAGCCCTCACATCCGGCGCGCATCGTGTGTGCACACATCCGCACAGAGTCGATCAAGTCGATCAACTGCCGTAGGGCCTCGGCCCATTCCCGACGGACGACGGACAGCTGACGATCCGTCAGATCGGCGCTACCGTGCCCTCATGGAGACCACACCGACGAGTACGACGCCCGCCACGCCTCTCCCGCTCATCATCTCCGTCGACGACCACACCGTAGAGCCCAGCACGGTCTGGCAGGACCGCCTCCCGAAGAAGTACCTCGACACCGGACCCCGCGTCGTCCGGGCCCCGCTGAAGGAGATGACCTTCCTCGGCGGCCGCTTCAAGCCCGTCATGGGCGAACCCGGCGACGACGGCCCCATCGGCGACTGGTGGATCTACGAGGACCTGCACCGCCCCCTCACCCGCCTCGACACCGCCGTCGGCTTCAGCCGGGACGAGATCAAGCTGGAGGTCATCACCTACGAGCAGATGCGGCCGGGCTCCTACGACGTCCCGTCCCGGCTCGCCGACATGGACGTCAACCACGTCCAGTCCGCCGTCTGCTTCCCCACCTTCCCGCGCTTCTGCGGCCAGACCTTCACCGAGGCCGCCGACCGTGAACTGGGCCTGCTCTGCGTGCGCGCCTACAACGACTGGATGGTGGAGGAGTGGTGCGGCCCGCAGGCCCACGGCCGGCTGATCCCCCTCACCCTCATACCCCTCTGGGACGCCGAGCTGGCCGCCGCGGAGGTCCGGCGCAACGCCGCCCGCGGGGTGCGGGCGGTCGCCTTCTCCGAGATCCCCCCGCACCTCGGCCTGCCCTCCGTCCACACCGACTACTGGGACCCGTTCCTCGCCGCCTGCGACGAGACCGGCACGGTCGTCGCCATGCACATCGGCTCCTCCAGCCGTATGCCGTCCACGTCGGAGGACGCCCCGCCGGCCGTCGGCTCGACGATCACCTTCGCCAACTGCTGCTTCTCGATGGTCGACTGGCTGATGAGCGGCAAGTTCGAACGCTTCCCCGACCTGAAGGTGATGTACGCGGAGGGCCAGATCGGGTGGATCCCCTACATCCTGGAGCGCGCCGACGTGGTGTGGGAGGAGAACCGGGGCTGGGGCGGGGTCGCGGACAAGGTCCACCGTCCCCCGTCCGAACTCTTCGCCGACCACGTCTACGGCTGCTTCTTCGACGACGCCTTCGGCCTCAGGAACCTCGACTCCGTCGGCGTCGGCAACGTCCTGTACGAGACCGACTACCCGCACTCCGACTCCACCTGGCCGAAGTCGCGGGAGGTCGGCGAGGCGCAGATGGGGCACCTGGCCCCGGACGTGGTCGAGCGGATCGTACGGGGCAACGCGATCGACCTGCTGGGGCTGACCGCAGACGGCCTGTGGAGCCCGCGGTGAGCCTCGCCTACGGCATCCAGCTCCCGGTCCAGTCCCAGTCCACGATCTACGCCGAGCCGTGGGAGGCGGACGCGGGACCGGCCGACCTGGTCGCGATCGCGCGGGCCGCCGACCGGGCCGGGTTCGCCTACGTCGCCGGCTGCGACCATGTGGCGATCCCACGCCGGCTCGCGGAGGCGATGAGCACGGTCTGGTACGACCCCGTCGCCACCCTCGCCCATCTCGCCGCGGTGACCGAGCGCGTCCGGCTGCTCGCGCATGTCGCGGTCGTCGGCCTGCGCCACCCGCTGCTCACCGCCAAGCAGTACGCGACCCTCGACCACCTCAGCGGCGGCCGGCTGATCCTCGGCGTCGGCGCCGGTCACGTACGGGAGGAGTTCGAGGTTCTCGGGGTGGACTTCGAGCGGCGGGGGGCCGTGCTCGACGAGACGCTCGACGCGCTGCGGGCCGCACTGGGGGAGGAGGAGTTCCCGGTCCATCACGGGAAGCTGTACGACTTCGAGGGGCTCGGGCAGCGGCCCCGGCCCGCCCAGGCGCACGTGCCGCTGTGGGTCGGCGGATCCTCACCGGCCGCCGTGCGCCGGGCCGCGCTCAAGGGGGACGGCTGGCTGCCCCAGGGCGACCCGAGGGAGCGGCTGCCCGCGCAGATCGAGCGGATCCGGCGGCTCCGCGGCGAGGCGGGGATCGACGCCCCGCTCACGATCGGGGCGATCGCCGAGCCGCTCCACGTCGGCGTCCCCGACTGGGACGTCGGCCGCCGCACCCTCAGCGGGACGCCGGAGGCCCTCGCCGAGTCGCTGCGCGCCTACCGGGCGATGGGCGTGCACCAGATCCAGGTGCGCTTCCGCTGCCGCAGCCGGGCTGAACTCACCGACCAGATCGAGGCGTTCGGCGCGGAGGTGGGACCCCTGCTCTCGGACGGCCTGTCAGACAGCACTTCTTGAACCTTTGAACATGTCCACGCCGAGTCGCGTATGTACGGACGTACGGACGTGCGGCCGCAAGGCCATGCCCGGCTCCCGGCGGAAGGACCCGTGAAGTGCGATCCACCGAGCGCCCCTCCCAACGACTCTCCGTCGCGCTCGCCTGCGCGGAGGGCGACTGGCCGTACGACGACTGGCCGGCCCCGGACGACCCGCACGTGGGCCGGGTCGTGCGGCTCTCGCCGCCCTTCCGCGTCGCCGGGGGCGTGGACGTGCTCGTGGTGCACTGCGCGGACCCGGTGGCCGTACTGCGGGGCCTGGACGCCGGCGGCGTCCCGGTGATCTTCATCAGCCCCCGCCGGGACACCGAGGCGGTGGTCGAGGCGTTCCGCAGCGGGGCGGGCTATCTGGCCGAGAGCGACTACTGCCCCCAGATGCTGTCCTCGGCGCTCGTGGCGGCCACCGTCGGACACACCTACCTCTCGCCGTCCGCGTGCGCCGCGCTGCGGGACGGGGTCCGGCGGATACCCACGAGCGTCGCCGTCGGTGCCGGTGCCGGTGTCGGCGACGCCGTCGAGCGGCTGCGGTCGTTGCTCTCGCCGCGTGAACGGCAGGTCATGGAGCTGCTCTCGACCGGTCTGGGCGCGCAGGAGATCGGGCTGAGATTACGGCTGAGCGAGAAGACCGTCCGCAACAACCTCAGCAACATCTACGCCAAGCTGGACGCGCGGGGCAGCACGGACGCGGTTCTGCGGTGGCTGGGGGCCACACCGGCCACGCCCGTGCTTCGCACCTGAGAACGAGTCAGTTGCTCATCCCTGCGCCGGAATGTCCGCCGGCGAGATCTCCACATCGGTGACGTTGTCGCCGCCCTCACCGAATCCGGGTTCCGCCCTGAGGCTGTTGCCCGAGTTGATGATTCCGTTCGCCTCGGGCGTTCCGCATTTCACATTGCGGAGCCAGAGCCGGCCGTCCGGAGTTCCGTTCTTCAGGATCTGCGGATAGAAGACATGCACGGTCGAGGCGCCCTCGCTCGGCGCGAAGAACACCTTCTGGCCGTCCTGCGCCTCCTTGTAGGTGGCCCTCAGGAATCCGCTCACATCGGTGCGCTTGGCCGACCACATGAAGAAACCGATGTTGTCCGGCTGGACGGTGTCGGAGCGGCTGAACGAGAGACCGGTCGTCTTGTCGTCACGCGTGATGTTGATCTCCGACGTGTTGAACTTGATGCCGATCTCGAAGAACGAGCTGCCCAGTTTCGTGTCGGCGTTGACGGTGAATCCGTCCTCCAGCTGAATGGTCCTGGTGACGGAGGTGCTCACGCTGAAGGTGTTCGTCGCCGCGGTCGTCGTCCCGCAGTTCTGCGTCACCGGCGAGACCCGCTGGTTCGGGCCGAGGCTGTTCGCCTTGAACTGGACGTCGACGAACTCGCAGTTCTCCAGTTTGTCCGAGTCGGCGGAACAGTCGGCGGTCACCTCGGAAGGGGTGGCGGCGCCGGCCTGGTTCATCAGCGGGACGATCACCGCGAGGGCTGCCACGGGGGCGAGCGCGAGCGTGATGCGCTTCTTCCTGCTGCGGTGCCTTCTGGGGCGGGGGGAAGGGGCGGAGGCGGGGGTGGTCATGGGTTCTCCCGGGAGACAGGGGCTCTGAGCAGGGGCTCTGAGCAGGGGCTCTGAGCAGGGGCTCTGAACAGGGGTGATCGAGGGGATCGCGGGGATCGGGGCGCTGGGCGGGGGCTCAGCAGTCCTCCAGGACCGGCTTGGAGGTGCCGTCCACGACACCGGGCGCGCCCGCCGCGCCGGGCAGGATCACGGGCCCCTCGACGACCTCCGGCGCCACGAAGTTCTGCTCCGGGGACGGGTTCACCGCGAAGCTGCCGGGGTCGGCGTCGATGCGCACCCGCCATTCGCCGGTCATGCGCTGGATCTTCGGCGTGAACTCCATGTGCAGCACCTTGCCGACCGGCACCTCGTGCTGTTCCGTCGCGCTCGCCGTGCCCGACTTCACGGTCATGTCCAGGGTGCCCTTGTGCTTCAGCCAGGACCCGCTGAGGAAACCGAAGAGACCTCCTCCGGCGCCCTGCTGGGTGACGATGTACTTGCCCTGTCCCTGGGCCGCGGTCGCCGTCCAGGAGACGGACACCTTCGCCGTGGCGGTGGCGTTCGGCTCGCAGTTCGGGAAATCGATGGAGGACTTCTCGGTGGGGCCGTCGAAGGTCTCGAAGTTCGTCTCGACGTAGTCGCAGTTGTCGGCCTGGAAACCGTCCGCGAACGCGCCGCCGAAGTCGCTCACCGAGCGCTGCTTGCCGTTGACCACCGCGGAGCGCTCGCACATCGTCATGATCTGGTCGGGCGTTTTCGCGTCCGCCGCGTTGGCCGAGGGGAGCAAGGTGATGATCGCTCCACCGGTCGCGAGCGCGGCACCGATCGCCACGTACCGGACTTTCCTGTTCCGCAGTTTTCTCCTGGCCACGCCGAACTCCGTCCTTGGGGATGTCTTTACCGAGCTGTGAAGGATTATTGGGGTCCCGTACAAGCTCTGGACAGAGTCAAATGTCCCTACCTCCGGGTCACTTGATGTGTGCTTGTGCAATCCGGCAGTCGTGGCCCGCGCATCTGACGATTCGTCAGCTCCGGCGTTACGATGCTGAGCTCCAGCGATGCGAAGGGGGTCCACATGGGCAAGCTCGACGGACGGGTCGTCCTCGTCACCGGGGCCGCACGGGGCCAGGGCGAGCAGGAGGCGAGGCTGTTCCGGGAGGAGGGCGCGGAGGTCGTCGTCGCCGATGTGCTCGACGAGCAGGGGCAGGCGCTCGCGGACGAGATAGGCGCGCGGTACGTCCATCTCGACGTCGGACGGGAGGACGCCTGGCAGTCCGCCGTGCGCACCGTGCAGGAGGCTCATGGCCGGCTCGACGGCCTCGTCAACAACGCCGGCATCCTGCGCTTCAACGCCCTCGTCGACACGCCCCTCGACGAGTTCATGCAGGTCGTGCAGGTCAACCAGGTCGGCTGCTTCCTCGGCGTGAAGACGGTGGCGCCGGTGCTGACGGACGGCGGCACGATCGTCAACACGGCCTCGTACACGGCCCTGACCGGGATGGCGGCGGTGGGCGCGTACGCGGCGACCAAGCACGCGATCCTCGGGCTCACCCGGGTCGCCGCCCTGGAGCTCGCGCCGCGCGGGATCCGGGTCAACGCGATGTGCCCCGGCGCCGTCGACACCGCGATGTCCAACCCGTCCCTGCTGGACCCGGACGCGGACCCCGAGGAGACCTCGAAGGCCCTCGACGGGCTCTACCGCAAGCTCGTGCCGCTCGGCCGGATCGGCCGGCCCGAGGAGGTGGCGCGGCTCGCCCTCTTCCTCACCTCGGACGACTCCTCGTACATCACCGGCCAGCCGTTCGTGATCGACGGGGGCTGGCTGGCCGGGGTGTCGTTGTTCTGAGTCCCGAGACGTTCCGAGTCCCGATATCAGCCCTTCTGACTAGTCGTCAGGTATTGACGGTGCATGCCGCCGGTGCCACAGTCGGCGGCAGTTGAACCTGACGATCCGTCAGAAATGATGCTCTTGACTGACTGGGGACGGTGAACCTCCTTGGAATTCGGGCTCTTTGTACAGGGATACGTGGGCAAGCGTGCCGAGACCGATCCACTGGCCGAGCACAAGGCGCTGATGGAGGAGACCGAGTACGTCATCCAGGCGGACCAGTCCGGGTTCAAGTACGCCTGGGCGTCCGAGCACCACTTCCTGGAGGAGTACTCGCACCTCTCCGCCAACGACGTCTTCCTCGGCTACCTCGCCCACGCGACGGAGCGGATCCATCTGGGCTCGGGGATCTTCAACCCGCTCGCCCAGGTCAACCACCCGGTGAAGGTCGCCGAGAAGGTCGCCATGCTCGACCATCTCACCGAGAACCGCTTCGAGTTCGGCAGCGGACGCGGCGCCGGCTCGCACGAGATCCTCGGCTTCCTCCCCGGGATCACCGACATGAACTACACGAAGGAGATCTGGGAGGAGACCATCGCCGAGTTCCCGAAGATGTGGCTCCAGGACGAGTACGTCGGCTTCCAGGGCAAGCACTGGCAGCTGCCGCCGCGCAAGGTCCTGCCGAAGCCGCACGGGAAGTCGCACCCGGCGATGTGGTACGCGGCCGGCTCGCCGCCCTCGTACGCGATGGCCGCGCGCAAGGGGCTGGGCGTCCTCGGCTTCAGCATCCAGAAGGTGTCCGACATGGAGTGGGTGCTGGAGCAGTACAAGACGGCGGTCGTGAACGCCGAGCCGATCGGCGACTTCGTCAACGACAACGTGATGGTGACGACGACGGCGATCTGTGCGCCCACGCACGACGAGGCGATCCGGATCGCCGTGGACGGCGGGCTGCACTACCTGCCGTCGCTGGTGTTCCGCTACCACGACACGTTCCCCAAGCCCGAGGGCTTCCCCGTCTGGCCGGAGACGCTGCCCGAGTACAACGCCGAGTTCGTCGAACTCCTCGTCGAGGAAGAGCTGTTGATCTGCGGCGATCCCGACGAGGTGACGCGGCAGTGCAAGCGGTGGGAGCAGGCGGGGGCCGATCAGCTGTCGTTCGGGCTGCCGGTGGGGGTGCCGAAGGAGGAGACGCTGCAGACGATCCGGTTGATCGGGGAGCACGTGATTCCGAAGATCGACACGGATCCTGTGCATCGGACGACCCGGTTCCGTCAAGCCTCTTGATCGCCGTTGCGGGGTGCGGGTGCGTCGTGGCTTGTCGCGCAGTTCCCCGCGCCCCCAAAAAGACCTGATCTCCCCGGAGTCGAGGAGGGGCTGCATGCTCGATCACGTCATCAAGGGCGCGACCGTCGTTGACGGGACCGGTGCGCCCGCCTTTGTCGCCGACGTCGGGATCCGGGACGGGCGGATCGCCGTCGTCGGCTCGGTCACCGAGGAGTCCCGTACGGCCGAGGACGCCGCCGGGCTCGTCCTCGCGCCCGGGTTCGTCGATCCGCATACGCACTACGACGCTCAGCTGTTCTGGGACCCGTATGCGACGCCGTCGCTCAACCACGGTGTGACGACCGTCGCCGCCGGGAACTGCGGGTTCACGCTCGCGCCGCTGAATCCCGCTCGCCCCGAGGACGCCGACTACACCCGGCGGATGATGTCCAAGGTGGAGGGGATGTCCCTGGTCGCGTTGGAGGAGGGGGCGCCCTGGAGCTGGCAGGGGTTCGGGGAGTACCTGGACGCGCTGGAGGGGCGGATCGCCGTCAACGCGGGCTTCATGGTGGGGCATTGCGCGCTGCGGCGGCATGTGATGGGCCCGGACGCGGTGGGCGGGCAGCCCAGTGAGGAGCAACTGGCCGCCATCGTCGGGCTGTTGCACGAGGCCATGGACGCGGGCGCGTGGGGCTTCTCCACCACCCAGTCCTCGACCCACTCCGACGGTGACGGGCAGCCCGTCGCGTCGCGCCACGCGCTCCCGGAGGAACTGCTGGCGATGTCGCGGGCCGTCGGCGAGCACGAGGGCACGCAGATCGAGGCGATCGTCGCGGGCTGTCTGGACCAGTTCAGCGACGCCGAGATCGATCTGTTCGTGGAGATGAGCGCGGCGGCCGGACGTCCGCTGAACTGGAACGTCCTCACGATCGACGCGGCCGTCCCGGAGCGGGTGCCCCGGCAGCTGTTCGCGAGCGAGCGGGCGCGCAAGGCCGGCGGCCGGGTCGTGGCGCTGACCATGCCGATCCTCACGCCGATGAACATGTCCCTGGGCACGTTCTGCGCGCTGAACCTGATCCCGGGGTGGGGGCCGATCCTCGCCCTGCCGGTCCCGGAGCGCATCGAGCGGCTGCGCGACCCGGACGTCCGCGCGGAGATGGTGCGGCGGGGGGAGTCGAAGGAGGCGGGCGTCTTCCGGCGGCTGACGAACTTCGGGCGGTATGTCATCGGCGACACGTACAGCGCGGCGAACGAGGGGCTCACCGGCCGGGTGGTGCGGGACATCGCCGCCGAGCGCGGGCTGGACGCCTTCGCCTGCCTGGTCGAGATCTGCGCGGCCGACGAACTGCGGACGGTGCTGTGGCCGATGCCCACGGACAACGACCCCGACTCCTGGGCGCTGCGGGCGGAGACCTGGCAGCACGAGGACGTTCTGCTCGGCGGCTCCGACGCCGGCGCGCACCTGGACCGCATGTGCGGGGCGCCGTACACCACGCGCTTCCTCGGCGACTGTCTGCGCGGCCGCAGGCTGGCCGGTCTGGAGCAGGCGGTGAAGATGCTCACGGACGATCCGGCGCGGCTCTTCGGTCTGCGGGAGCGGGGGCGCGTCCAGGAGGGCTTCCACGCGGATCTCGTCCTGTTCGACCCGGAGCGGATCGACGCGGGCAAGGCCACCCTGGTGCACGACCTGCCGGGTGACAGTCCGCGGCTGGACTCCAAGGCGATCGGGGTGCGGGCGGTCTGGGTCAACGGCGTGGCGGCCATCCGGGACGACGTCGTGACGGGCGCCGTGCCGGGACGGGTGCTGCGCTCGGGGCGGGACACCAGGACGGTGAGCACCAGGTGAGCGGCGAGGTGACCGAGGGCGAAGTCCCCGACGGGCAGCGGCTGTTCGTGGGCGGGGTCTGGACCGAGCCGGACTGCGGGCACTACGAGGTCGTCGACCCGGCGACCGAGGGGACCGTCGGGTGGGCCCCGGAGGCCTCGCGGGATCAGGTGCGGGCGGCCTGCGCCGCTGCCCGCGAGGCCTTCGGCCCGTGGTCGCGCACCGCGCCCGAGGAGCGGGCGGCGGTGCTCGGCCGGGCCGCGGACATCATCCGCGGCCGGCTGGTGCCGTACGCCGCGCTCGCCCAGGCGGAGACGGGCGCCACGACCGGGACCGCGCGCGGGATGCAGGTCGGGGTGGGCGCGGCCCGCTTCCGGCGCTACGCGCGCGTGGAGCCCGCCGAGTGGCCGGTCCCGCCGCAGATCAACGAGGCCGGCCCGATGGGGAAGGCGGGGGTGATGGGCGCGGTGGCGGTCCGGCAGCCGGTCGGGGTCGTCACCTGCATCACCTCCTACAACAACCCCTGGGCGAACCCGGCCGGGAAGATCGCCCCCGCCCTCGCCATGGGCAACACGGTGGTGGTGAAGCCGGCCCCGCAGGACCCCCTGTCCGTCTACCGGATGGCGGAGGCGCTGGAGGCGGCGGGCGTGCCGCGCGGGGTGGTGAACGTCGTCTCAGGGCGCGCGGTCGAGATCGGTGAGACGGCGGTGTCGTCGCCGGACGTCGACATGGTGAGCTTCACCGGCTCGACGGCCGTCGGACAGCGCATCGCCGAGGTGTGCGGCCGGGACATGAAACGCCAGTTGATGGAGCTGGGCGGGAAGGGCGCGGCGGTCGTCCTGGACGACGCGGACATCGGCTCGGCGGTGGCCGGCATCGGGACGACCTTCTCCTTCTACAGCGGCCAGATCTGCACGGCCCCCACGCGGGTGCTGGCACAGCGCGGGGTGTACGACCGGCTGGTGGAGCAACTGGCCGTGTATGCGGGGCGGTTGATGGTGGGAGATCCGAGGGAGGCGGGCACGGTGGTCGGGCCGGTGATCTCGGGCGCGCACCGGGACCGGGTGGAGTCGTACGTCGAACTGGGCCGGAAGGAAGGCGCGGTGGTCGTCGCGGGCGGCGAACGCCCCTCCCTGGACCAGGGTTTCTACGTCGCCCCGACCCTCCTCGCCGACTGCACGAACGACATGCGGGTGGCCAGGGAGGAGATCTTCGGCCCGGTGGTGACGGTCGTCCCGTTCGACGAGGAGGACGAGGGCGTCGCCCTGGCCAACGACAGCGACTACGGCCTCATCGACTACGTCTGGTCGGCCGACGTGGCCCGCGCCTTCCGCGTGGCACGGCGGCTGCGGGCCGGGGGCGTCGGGATCAACACCGTGGGGCGCAACATGGAGGCCCCGTTCGGCGGGTTCAAGAGAAGCGGCGTCGGCAGGGACGTCGGCTCGTACGCGCTGCACGCGTACAGCGAGGTGCAGGCGATCGTCTGGCCGGGATGACGTGCCCTTTGGAGCCACGAGGCTGTCCCGGGCGTGCAGACAGCGTGGTGCCGGAGGCCCAAAACCGGCCAGTAGCCTCCGAATCGTGCGGGCGGGCACGTAGCGTCCCGACGCGGGAGACACGGACAGCGCATCTGTCCATTCGATGTGTCTACCCCTGAAGGACATTCAGAAAACGTTCTGGAGACCACACTTGAAGCTCGCCAAGCGTCTCGCCCTCACCGCCACGGCCGTCGCCGTCGCGACCGCCGGTACCGTGCTGGCCACGACGGCCGTCGCCGCGCCCGCGCAGTCGTCCGTCACCTCGGTCAAGGCTCCGGCCGCCCTCGCGGTGCCGGACGGCAACCGTCTCACCGGAGTCTTCGACGCCCGCGGCGTCCAGACCTACACCTGCACCGACGGCGTCTGGAAGCTCCTGGAGCCCGCCGCCACCCTGTCGGTCAAGAGAGACCGCGCCCACCGCCCGGTCGCGCTGCACTCCCGCGGCCCGGTCTGGGTGTCCACGGTGGACGGCAGCGCCGTCAACGCCGCGGCCGTCGCCACGTCCCCCAAGACCGGCACCATCCCCGAGCTGCTCCTGAAGTCCACCGCCACGCGTGGCGCGGGCGTCTTCGCGGACGTCAGCTACATCCAGCGCCTCGACACGTCCGGCGGGGTGGCCCCGGCCGCGGCCTGCACGGGCGCCGAGCAGGTCAGCGTGCCGTACTCGGCCACGTACGCGTTCTACAAGCCGGCGAAGTGACCCCAGCCGAGCGGAGCCGAACCGAGCGGTAGACGGTAGGCGGCAGCAACGGCTGAGCCCCCTACGGATCCGAGGACAAGGATCCGTAGGGGGCTCTGTCGTGCCCGGTGCTATGCGTGATGCGGCTTCGACTCGGCAGTGTCGTTCGTATCGTTCGTATCGTCCGTGTCGTCCGCGTCGTCCGTGGTCGTCGTCGCGGGTTTCGTGTGGAGGATGTCGCGGGCCTGTTCCGCGGCGCGGGTGATGCTCTCCGAGACGAAGTCGAGGAAGCGGGCCATGTTCTCGAGGCGGACGGCGGCCGGCGTCTGACGGCCGAGGACGCCGACGCCCTGCCGTGCGGTCTCGGCGACCTGGGCGGTGCCACGGGCGCTGGCCATCATCGAGTCGTACATGATGTTGTCGTCGACGACATAGCGCTCGCGCCGGCGCTCGCTGCGTTCCCGGCGGACCATGCCCTGGCTGTCGAGGAACGCGATCGCCTTGGAGACGGACGCCGGGCTGACCTGCAGACGCTCGGCGAGTTCGGACGCGGTGAGGCTCCCCGAGTCCGTGAGCATGAGGCCGGCCAGCACCCGGGCCATCATCGTGGGCGTGCCCGACGAGATGAACACGTTGGTGAGCACCTCCTCGTACGCGCGCACCGCCTCCGCGTCGCGCCCGTGGGGCTGCGGGGGCGCCTTCGGGTCGCGGGGCGCGGCCTGCTTGCGCCGGTGGGCGCGGTGTTCGGTGGCGCGATGGGCGAGTTCGGCGCGGTAGGCGGTGGGGCCGCCGTTGCGCATCACCTCACGCGTGACCGTCGAGGTCGGACGATCGATGCCTCTGGCGATCTCCGCGTAGGCGTGGCCGTCGGCCAGGCCCAGCGCGATCTGCCGGCGTTCCTGCTGGGTGAGCCTGCCTCCCGGCATCGCGGTCTCCTTCGTGCTCCGTGGTGTCCCGTGGTGCTCCGTGGTGTCGCCCAATATAGCGTTCACTTCCATTTCATTGCAACGCACGGAGTGCGGCTATTGCGTTAGCCGCCAGCACGTTGCAACGAATTATCTGCTCTCACCTGCGTTGATGTTGTTTCTATGCAACGACAGCGTTGCCAACTTCATGAACGCAACGTAGCTTTTTCCTCATCGGAAACAACAAGTCCAAGGAGAGCACGATGCAGAAGTTCGACACCCCCGCCCCGGTCTCCACCGTCCTCGACATCCCCGCGGGACGCATCCGGTTCATCGCCGCCGACCGCTCCGACACCACGGTCGAGGTCCTGCCCGCGAACGCCTCCAAGAGCCGCGACGTGAAGGCGGCGGAGCAGATCACGGTCGCCTACGCGGACGGCGTCCTGCGGATCGAGGCCCCGGCCGCGAAGAACCGGATCCTCGGCTCCTCCGGATCCGTCGAGGTGACCGTCCAACTGCCCGCCGGCTCCCGCGTCGACGCGAAGGCGGCCAGCGCCGAGCTCCGGGGCGTCGGACGGCTCGGCGACGTCGCCTTCGAGGGCGCGTACGGCCCGCAGGACGCGGTCAAGCTCGACGAGGCCGCAAGCGTCCGCCTCACCGCCCTCGCCGGCGACATCTCGGTCGGCCGCCTGAGCGGCCCGGCGGAGATCAGCACCCAGAAGGGCGACCTCCGCATCGCCGAGGCCGCGACCGGCACGCTCACCCTGAGCACCCAGCACGGCGACATCTCGGTCGGCGCGGCCCACGGCGTCTCCGCCTCCCTGGACGCCGGCACCGGCTTCGGCCGGATCCACAACACCCTCAAGAACGCGGACGGCGCCGACGCCGGCCTGACCGTCCACGCCACCACCGGCTACGGCGACATCACCGCCCGCAGCCTCTGACCGCGCCGCCCACCATCGCTGAAGCAGCCTCCGAAGGAGCACCCATCATGACCAGCTTGGCCATCGCGGCGAACGGGCTGCGCAAGTCCTACGGCGACAAGGTCGTGCTCGACGGCATCGACCTGGCCGTGCCCGAGGGAACGGTCTTCTCCCTGCTCGGCCCGAACGGCGCCGGCAAGACCACCGCCGTGAAGATCCTCTCCACGCTCATCACGGCCGACGGCGGGCAGGCCCAGGTCGCGGGCCGCGACCTCGCCGCCGAACCGCAGGCGGTGCGTGCGGCGATCGGCGTCACCGGGCAGTTCTCCGCCGTCGACGGTCTGATCACCGGCGAGGAGAACATGCAGCTCATGGCGGACCTGCACCACCTGCCCCGCGGTGCGGGCCGACGGGCCGCCGCCGAGTTGCTGGAGCGCTTCGACCTCACCGAGGCCGCGAAGAAGCCGGCCGCCGGCTACTCCGGCGGCATGAAGCGCCGCCTGGACATCGCGATGACGCTGGTCGGCGGCCCGCGGATCATCTTCCTCGACGAGCCGACCACGGGACTCGACCCGCGCAGCCGCCACAACATGTGGCAGATCATCCGCGAGCTGGTCTCCGACGGGGTGACGGTGTTCCTCACCACCCAGTACCTGGAGGAGGCCGACCAGCTCGCCGACCGGATCGCCGTGCTCAACGACGGCCGGATCGCCGCCGAGGGCACCGCCGAGGAGCTGAAGCGGATCGTCCCGGGCGGACACGTCCGGCTCCGCTTCACCGACCCGGAGGCCTACCGGTCCGCCGCCTCCGCGCTGGGCGAGGTCACCCGGGACGACGAGGCACTCGCGCTCCAGATCGCCGGCGACGGCAGCCAGCGCGAACTGCGCGTTCTCCTCGACCGGCTGGACACGGCCGGCGTCGAGGCGGACGAACTCACCGTGCACACCCCCGACCTCGACGACGTCTTCTTCGCCCTGACCGGCAGCGCCGACGTCCCCGGCCAGTCCAGCCAGTCCAGCCGGCCCAGCCAGTCCAAGGAGTCTGTCCGATGAGTTCCCTCTCCCTCGCCGTGCGCGACTCGTCCACGATGCTGCGCCGCAACCTGCTGCACGCCCGGCGCTACCCCTCCCTCACCCTGAACCTGCTGCTCACCCCGGTCATGCTGCTCCTGCTCTTCGTCTACATCTTCGGCGACGTGATGAGCGTGGGCATCGGCGGCACGGACCGCTCCGACTACATCGCCTACATCGTCCCGGGCATCCTGATGCTGACCATCGGCGGCACCGTCGTCGGGACCGCGGTGTCCGTCTCCACGGACATGAACGAGGGCATCATCGCCCGCTTCCGCACGATGGCGATCCACCGCGGCTCCGTGCTCATCGGGCACGTCGTCGGCAGCGTGCTGCAGTGCGTCGCTAGCGTGGTCCTCGTCGGCGGCGTCGGGGTGGCCATCGGCTTCCGGTCCACCGACGCCACGCCCCTGGAATGGCTGGCCGCGTTCGGGCTGCTCGTGCTCTTCTCCCTGGCGCTCACCTGGATCGCCGTCGGCATGGGCCTGGCCAGCCCGAACGCCGAGGCCGCCGCCAACAGCGCCCAGCCGCTGATCCTGCTGCCGCTCATCTCCAGCGCCTTCATCCCGGCCGACACCATGCCGGGCTGGTTCCGGCCCATCGCCGAGTACCAGCCCTTCACCCCCGCCATCGAGACCCTGCGCGGACTGCTCCTCGGCACCGAGATCGGCCACAACGGGTGGCTCGCGGTCGCCTGGTGCCTGGGGCTCGCGGTGCTCGGCTACTTCTGGTCGGCCTCGACGTTCAACCGCGACCCGAAGTAAGGCTCTGGCCCACCTGGTTTTCGGGCAGGGTGCCCGGTCCTTCAGGGCCGGATTGAATGCCCGCTCCCGCGCAGCGGGGCAGGGGCAGCCGGATCGCCGTCAGGGCGATCCGGCGTCCTCGTCGCGGCGGACGCCGGCCGTTCGAGTGCCCGTGAAGCTCAGCAAAAGTGGGTTGGAATCCCCCTCTTTAAGAGGGGGAGGATGTCAAACGCTTCCGGAGGAGCTGGTGGAGCAGGAGCGGCAGACCGAGGACGGCGATGACCCACACGTTGAGCATGAGCCGGTCGCCCTGGCTGTCGACGGGGTGCGCGACCTCGGCCGCGATTCCCGTCAGTCCGACGGCCACAACGAGCCAGCCGAGCACGCGGCTGTGCCGGAACAGGCCCCATGTGCCGAGGCCGACAGCAGCGATGAGCCAGGGGCTGCGGACCTGCTCCTGAATCCAGCTGGTCCAGTAGTTGCCGTTCAGCTCGCCCAGCATGGGCCAGGGAGCGGCGACATCGGACTGGGCGAAGTGGTCGGTGAAAGTGTCCTGCAACGTCTCGGCGCTTCCCGGCAGGCTGTAGCGGATGCTCAGCGCACCGATCCCGAGAACCACGGCCGCGTTCAGGGCTGCCATGAGGTACGTGCCCCGATGCCTGGTGCCGGCCACCAGTGCCAGGCACACCGTCGCAGCAGCCGCCAATGCGCCCGCAATGAGCAGGAAGGTCGAGTACTTGACAGCTGTGCCCACCACCATGGACCCGGCGAGCAGGAGCGTTCCTTCGGCAAGGCGACGGTTGAACATCCACCACGCACCCAGCAAGGCGCTCATGGTGAGAGCCAGGACAGGGCCCTCGGTGAGGGGGTATCCGCCCCACCAGCCGATCGGACAGGCGTAGAAGAAGGCCTGGCCGAGCAGGGCGATTCTTGCAGGCGCCCCCACCGCGCGCAGCAGCAGGAAGGCGAAGAGGCCGCCGGCAACGGTGAACAGGACCGAGGTGACGAGCAGTCCCGAACCCGCGCCGAACACGGCGACGAACGGCGCGGCCAGCACCGGGAACCCCGGCCGGACGTCGAATATGCGCTCATAGCGAGGACTGGTCGGCTTCAGCCCGTCCGCCGACGCTGCCATGCAGGCGGAGAAACGCTTCTCTGGCGTGGGGTACGGAGCAGCGTCGTCACGCAGACTCTCCGGCCTCAGCCCGTGGCGACGGGTCTCCCATCGCACCTGGTCGTGGCAGTACGCCTTCAAAGCGGTCCGGTGCGCCTGCTCCGGAGAGTCACCGAGGAGCCGCAGTGCAGCCTTGTTGTAGCGGTAGGCGTCGTTGGCCGGTGCCAGGGTGGGCTTGCCGACGATCTGGAGAACTATGTACGCGATGGCAATCAGCGCGGGGAGCATCCACCGGCGCGACAGTCGTACGCCTTTTCTCCGGCGGGTTCCGGAGGACCCCGCATCGCCTGCTCGTTGCTGAGAAGCGGCGGTGAGGTCATTGAGGCTTGTCACGCGCGGTCACATTACCTTACTAGCACTTTCGTGCGAATCCTCTGCATCTGCGGGCACCCGCGCCCCGCGCGGGCCGCACCCCGTCGGCGTTCCGGCCGCCGCACCATGGCCCCCGTCGCCATGGCAACGTACGGTGACCGGTATGGAACGTATGGTGACGGTCGAGAACGGCGAAATCTGGGCGGCGGAGACGGGGGCCGGCGGCGGCCAGGGCCTACCGGTGGTCCTGCTCCACCCCGGAGTCGGGGACTCCCGGCTCTGGGATCCGGTCCTGCCCCACCTGACCCACCTCCCCCGTCTGATCCGCTACGACGCGCGCGGCTACGGCAACTCGCCCGAGCCCACGACGGGTTACAGCCAGCGCGCGGACCTGCGCGCGATCCTCGACCACTTCGGCGTGGAGCGGGCCGTGCTCGTCGGCTCCAGCATGGGCGGCCGTACGGCGATCGGCATGGCGCTGGACGAGCCCGGCCGAGTCGCCGGACTCGGACTGCTGGTGCCGGGCGTCTCGGGCTACCCCGACGTGGAGGTGCGGGAGGTGACCGAACAGATCGAGACCCTGGCCAAGGCCGGCGACATGGACGGCCTCGTCGCCCTCGGGCTGCGCCTGTGGGGAGGGGCGGGCACACCCCCCGACGCGGAGGCCACCGCCGCCCTGCGCGCGGCGATCCCCGCCTGGTTCACGACCTACGGCCACGAGGCCGAGGAGCCCCCGCTCTTCGACCGCCTCGGCGAGCTGGACCTGCCCTGCGCGTTGCTCCTCGGCGAACGGGACCAGCCCGAAGTGGTGCGCTGCAACGAGGAGATGGCCGCCCACATCCCCGGCTGCGAGCTGCTCCGCCAACCGGACTGCGACCACTTCCCGACGCTGCGCGCACCGCGGGCGGTGGCGGAACTGGTGGCGAGCCTGCACACGCGGGCGGCCAAAGCCCCGGCCTGAGCCGAGGCGCTTCGCCCGATCGGACGTCAGTCGGTGAGATCCACCCGCACGGTGAGCAGCCCCGTCCCCAGCGCCCGTACGGCCGTGCTGTTGGCCTTGGGCAGGGTGCGCAGGCGGGCGACCGGGTCGTCGTCGGGCAGCAGGTGGGCGGTGCCGTGGTGCCACCGCCCGCCGATCCGCACCCGCACCCGCGGATCGGCCTGGATGTTGCGGACGTACTGCGACCGCTCCCCGAACTCCGAGACCAGCCAGAACGAGTCGCCCTCGCGCCGGCCGCCCAGCGGGGTGCGGCGGGGCAGGCCGGAGACCCGGCCGGTGGTCTCCAGGAGCGTGTGGAACGGCAGGCGGCGCATGAGCGGGTTGGCGACATACCGCTGAACGGCGGTGGTCGCGCGGAAACGGAGGTCGGTGGGCCGGGCCATGATCCGTGGGACTCCTTCGCAGACAGAGTTACTGCTGTCGCTGCTGTTGCTTCAATGGTCCCCCGACCCCTTCTGTGCGACGAGAGCGGGTGGCTGCACATGCGCGTGGTGACCTGGAACCTGTGGTGGCGGTTCGGCCCCTGGCGGGAACGTCAGAAGGCGATCCTGTCGGTGTTGCGGGAGCTGCGACCCGATGTGGTCGGCCTCCAGGAGGTGTGGGCGGCCGGCGACGAGAACCTCGCCGAGTGGCTGGCCGGCGAGCTGGGTCTGCACTGCACATGGGCGCCGTCGCCGGCCCCGGAACGCTGGCGGCGCCGTATCGGGGACGACGGGGTCGACATCGGCACCGCGGTGCTGAGCCGCTGGCCGGTGGTGGAGCGCGAGACGCTGCCGCTCCCCACGCCCCCCGACCTGGCCGACGGCCGCATGGCCCTCTACGCGCGCGTGGCCGCCCCCGCCTTCGACGTCCCCGTCTTCACCGCGCACCTCACCTCGGTCACGCACGCGTCGGCGGTGCGCTGTGCCCAGGTGACCGCGCTGGCGGAGTTCGTCGCCCGGCACCGCGCCGACACCCTCTTCCCGCCCGTCGTCACCGGCGACTTCAACGCCTGGCCGGACTCCGACGAGGTGCGCCTCTTCGGCGGGACGAGGACCGCGCCGGCCGTCCCCGGCCAGATCCTCTACGACGCCTGGGACTACGCCGACCCGACCGCCCCCGCGGCCACCTGGACCCCCGAGAACCCCTACGCGGCCCGGGTGTTGGAACCGCCGGCCCGCATCGACTACATCCACGTGGGCCTGCCCGGCCCGGCGGGCGAGGGGCACGTGCGGAAGGTGTGGCGGGCGGGCCACGGCCCTGTCGACGGGGTCTGGCCCTCGGACCACGCGGCGGTGGCGGCGGACCTGGCGGAGGGTCAGTCCGCCACCGAATCGAACGCGCGGGCGACAGCAAGGCTGTCCTCATAGACGTGATGCCGCACGACGAGACCGCTGCCCTGCTCGATCGTGAGATGCAGCGCGAACCGGGCGCGGTAGGCCCGTCCGGTGGAGCGGGCGGTCTGGCGGATCTCGCCGAGCACGACCGCGTCGTCCCCGTCGACGAGGATGCGCTCGATCTCGGTGGCGGCCGCCCCGGGCACGTGGTGCTCGGCGAGCTCGCGGTAGTGGGCGGCGGCGTCGGCACGGGTGGACCGATGCCGGATCCACGGCGTGGCGCTCAGCGGACGACCGTGCTCGGCCGCGGGCCAGTCCAGCTTCCAGTCACCCCGCTCGGCGTACAGCTCCGCGATGCGCTCGGGATCCCCCTCCCCGATCCGCCGCAGCAGTTCCTGCACGGTGGCGCGGGTGGTGGTGCTTGTGGCTGACGACTGCGTGTCCGACGACAAGGTCGATCCCTCCCCATTGGAGCCGCGTCCCGCTGACGCGAAGCGGCCGCCAGTCTGACCGGAACCGCCGGGCCCACGCGATTACCTCCCACGTAAGGCCGCCGAACACCCTTGACATGCAGGGGAGTTGGCCGGGCCGCCGTGATCGAGAATCCGTTGGCGCTCCACGGAGAGGATCTTCACACTGGTGGCACACAACGGAGGGAACCCCATGAACCAGCACCGCACGGCCCTGTTCATAGCGACCATCGCTCTGACGCCGGCCATCCTCTTCACGACCCCGGCGTTCGCCACGACTGGGACGACCACGACGGCAACGAGCGCGACGACCGCGACGACCACGACGACCACGACGGCGACGTCCGATACGCCGGTGGACGAGATGTCGGACGACGACCTCCGCATCGCGGTCCTGCGCATCCTGGCGGACGAGGACAGCGGCAAGGCGGTCGTCCGCGAGGCCAACAAGGCTCTCGACGGCACCGTCGAGGACCTGCGCACGTTCCTGAAGACCGGTTACCGTCTGGCCCAGTTCGAGGACGACCAGGTCGCCGTCTTCCGCATCCTGGGAGACAAGAACTCCGGCAAGGCCGTCCTCCGGGAGGCCGCGAAGGCCCTGGAGATCGGCACCCCGGAGGCCCTGCGCGCCTTCCTGGCGACCGGTTACCGCCTGGCCCAGGCCGAGGACGACCTTGTCGCCGTCTTCCGCATCCTGGCCGACCCGACCATCAGCGACGCCCTCCGAGCGGCAGCCGAGCAGGTCATCGACGGCACGCCGGAAGAACTGCGGTACTTCATCGAGGTCGGCCAGTACGAGGTGAACGGCTAGGTCACGGCGAAGGCCGGCTGAACGCGTCGACCAGGGCGGCGAAGGCGGAGGGGGTGGTGGAGAGGACGGAGCGGGAGGGGTCGGCGGATTCGGTGAGGTGGATGGTGGCGGCGCCGGCGGATATGTGGACGCAGGCGTCGCCTTCTTGGCAGTAGGACGACTTCTGCGCGGTAGCGGCGACATGGAGGCACGAGTCGCCCTGGGCGCAGTAGGACGACTTCTGCCAGGCGTAGGCGGTCATGCGGGGTCCTCTCATAGCTCGGCGGCCAGGTCGTGGATGAAGTCCCGGGTCCGCTCCGGGGCAAGTGCTACGGATTCCATGCGTTGCAGCAGGCTCCGGTACACGTCCAGCTCGGCTTCTGCGTCGACCAGCGCCGGGCCGTGCGACTGGTCCAGCGAGACGGTATCGAGTCGGGGGACCGCGCCATGGATGTGGACGAACGTCTGTCCGGAACCCGGGTAGGCCCCGATGGTGAAGGGGATCACCCGGATCGTGATCCCGTCGCGCTCGCTCTGGGCCAACAGGTGCTGCAACTGGCGCTTGGCCACCACTGTCCCGCCCACGGGTACGCGGAGTGCGGCTTCGTGGATGATCGCCTGGTACGGCACCGGGGTGTCCTGGTCCAGTAGCGCCTGGCGCTGGAGCCGGAAGTTCACCCGGAGCTCGAGATCGCGACGGCTGAACTCGGGCACGGCGTGGTCGAAGATGGCGCGGGCGTGGTCGGCGAGCTGGAGCAGACCGGGGATGTGCGCCGTGTTCGCCGCGTGGAGCCGGGCCGCATTGTGCTCGATCTCCGCCAGGTCGAGCAGCGCGGCGGGGAGCATCTCCCGAAACGTCTCCCACCAGCCGCCCTTCCGTTCCCCGGCCAGATCGATCAGTCCGTCGAGGTAGGCGGCGTCGGAGCACCGGTAAATGCGGGCCAGGGCGCGCAGGCGGTCCGCGCTCACGCCGAATCGGCTGGCCTCGATGTTGCTGAGCTGGGCCTGGCTGACGCCGAGTTGACGCGCCCCCTCGGTGACGGACAGACCCGCCCTCTCACGAAGCCTTCGCAGCTCCGTGCCGAGGCGGAGGCGGCGGGCGCTCGTGGCGGTCCTGGGAGCCATGGGGCAACTCTCCTTGCAAAGCCGCGCATTGGTGTCACCCACACGAGGTAAAACCTCATGCGATTGCCGGAATGGGAAATGTATTAGGTGGCGGGCCGGTAGCTTACTGAACCAGGCGCCCCGCCCGGAAGCGCACCGTGGGACGCCACGGCATCGACACCAGGCACCCGTTCAACTCCCCTCAGTGACCGGAGACTTCCGATGGCCACCGTATCGCCGTCCTGGAACTACACCTTGCACCTTCCCCGTGATCCACGCGCACCGGGCATCGCAAGGGGCGCCCTCAGACTCATCCTCGCCGCCCACGAGGTACCCGACCTCACCCCCACCGCGGAGCTCCTCGCGGCCGAGCTGTTGGCGAACTCGCACCTGCACACCGAGGGCGCGTACGCGCTGCGTCTGATGTCGACACGGCCGGGCGGAGTCCGCGTGGCCGTCTGGGACACGGACCCGCGCGTCCCTCCCGGCTTCAAGGAAGGCCCCCTCGGCACCGCACCCCCGGCGGACGCCGAAACCGGCCGAGGCCTGCACCTCGTACGGGCGTGCGCGGACGACGTCGGAGTATCGGTACTCCGCCACCTGGGCGCATCCAAGGGCGGCAAACTGCTGTGGGCGGACTGCGGGGGCGGAACGAAGTGACGATCACGCCCCTCCCGGAGATCCGAACCGTGGACGACCTACGCAGCGCCCTCAGCCGCTACGGCTTCCCGGGAGACCGGGAGCGGTTCGAGGAGGAGCTGGCGGCGGCCATAGGAGCTTCGCTCACGAACGATTTCGAGGGTGCCGCGGCGGTGGTGCGGGCCTACCGACACCGCATCCTGATCAGGAACTCGCCCGAGGTCATGGCAGCCCTGGAGGACGCGCGCGCCGGTGGAGGCAAGGCGTGAGTGAAGTCCCGTTGGTGGACTGACCGCCGCCCTCGGCCAGAACCACTCGTCCCCCAACGATGTCTGGTAAGGCGTGGCGACCTTACTCTTCCTGGTTCTGACTCTCGCGCCGTTGCTCACCCCGTTCGTCGTCGTGGGCGCTGCCCTCGCGCTCGCTGTGCGGGCCTGGCGGCGGGAGGCGGGCAGCGGGTGGCGGCTGCCGAATGTCCATTCCTGTGTGCTGGTGACGGTCATGGCCGGCGCCGCCGCGCTCGGCGCGTATGCGTGGGGTGTGATGTCCGGCTTCTTCGTCCTGGACCCGGATCAGCTGTGCGCGGCCAAGGGCGCGGCGGGCGAATACATCGAGACGCGGATGTCGCTGCCGGTCAGCGTGCAGTGCGTGACGGAGGAGGGCGTGGGGACCGAGATCGTGCCGGGCTGGGTGAACCCGGTCGTCTTCGGCGGTCTGACGGTCTGTGTGCTCGCCGTCGGGGCGGGAGTCTCCTCGGGGATTCGCCAATACGCCGCCGCCGGTCGTTCCGGTCGTTCCGGTCGTTCCGATCAGCCCGTGACCCCGGGATGATCAACGTATGGACCTTGCCGAGAAGTTGACGCAGGCCGCGTGGGAGGGCGACGCCGGTCTCGTCGCCCGGCTGCTCGACGCGGGCGCCGGCCTGAGCGCCACGAACCGCGAGCACCGGACCGCGCTGGACCTCGCCGTGCACGCGGGGCATGCCGAAGTGGTCCGGGTGCTGCTCGCGGCCGGGGCCCCGCTGGACGGGCCGGCGGGGCCGTACCACGATCTCAACCTGATGTGCCTGGCGGCGATGCTCGGGCGTACCGAGGTCGTCGAGGTGCTGCTCGACGCCGGGGTCCGGGTCGACGAACGCAACCGGAGTGGGCTCGTGCCGGTGGTCGTGGCCGCCGGCGGCGGGCATCAGGCGACCGTGGCGCTGCTCCTGGACCGGGGCGCGGACGTCGACGACCGCCGTATGCGCAACGGCACGACACCCCTGGGCGTCGCGGCCTGGTGCGGGCATGTGGAGGTCGTGCGGCTGCTGCTCGACCGTGGTGCGCAGCCCACGGCACGCGCACTCGCGTCGGCGCGCAGGGCGCTCGAGCACCGTTCGGAGGACCTGGGACCGGACCGGGAGCGGTACGAGCTCGTGATCGATCTGCTCACTCCAGGAACACCGGGTTCGTGAACGCGGCCAGTGCGCCGGGGAGCGGAGGGGCCGTCGCCTCGTGGCGGACCTCCGCCCGTACGTAGGCCGCGTACGACGGCGTCGTACGCCACTCGGCGACCCCCGCGCCCGAGTCCGGCAGCGGGGCGCTCGTGAAGAGCAGGCCCTCGTCCGTCACGAAGCGGATCGTGCAGCGTGGGGCGCCGGTCACCGCGAGGCGGATCGTCACGGGGGCCTCCTTGCCCACTTTCAGGCACTCCCCGATCCCGGCCCGGCGGCCGCGTCCGCCCGTCGCGGTGAAGTCCAGGGCCAGGTGCTGCGACTCGGCCACGTAGGACCGGCCCGCCCGGATGCCCTCCTGGATCGCCTCCCGGGTCAGGTCCTCGGCCAGGACCACCGTCTGGGGGAGTCCGACCACGTCCGGATCCCGGTGGGCGTCGCTGTTGCCGACGGCGGGAAGCCACTGCCGGGTCCCCGGAGGGCCGCCGCCCCGCACCCCCGCCACCAGCATCGCGTCCCAGTCCGCCAGGGCCACCTCGTCGTCGGGCGTGTACGGGCCGTTCCACACCTCCACCGCGTCCGCCTCGCCGAAGCCGAACTTCCAGCCGCAGCCGATGCAGGTCGCGTGCGGATGCGCCGGTACGACCAGGCCGCCGGCCCGTCGGATCTGGCGGGCGAAGCGTCCGAAGCGGTTGTCGCGGGCCCGGTAGCGCCAGTCCACGAACTCCCCGGGATCCGTGCCCAGGGCCAGGACGTGGCCGTTCCTCGTCGTGATCTCCTCGCCCAGCATGACCAGCAGGTCGTCCCCGGCCACGTCCGCCCAATGGGCGTGCCCCGCGTGGGTGTTGTGCTCCGAGGTGTTGACGAAGTCCAGTCCCGCCGCCCGTGCGAGCGCGCCGATCTCGGCGGGCGTGCGGCGGCCGTCGGAGTACCAGGAGTGCAGGTGGCAGTCGCCCCGGTACCAGGCCCGGCCCCGGCCGCGCGCCCGGGACGACGGGTAGGAGGGCCGCGCGACCGGCGCCGGCTCGCCGTACGTCAACGTCACCGTGATCCGGTAGGCCAGGCCCTGCGGCGCCACCGTGTAGGGGCCGAGGGCGATGTGCCAGACGCCCTCGCGGACCGGGCCCGCCACATATCCCGGGGTCGCGTCGTCCGTCCGGATGAAGAACTCGCTGCGGGCGCCTCCCGACCAGCCCCGGAAGCCCTTCCCGCCCAGCTCGGTGCCGCGCTCGTCGAAGACGCCGATGTCGAGCGCATTGCCGGGCGTGCCGGCCGGGACGGAGGGCCGTTCGTAGCTGTACCCGACCCTGAACTCCCGTACTCCCGCCGGGACTTCCACGGGCACGTAGACGAAGTCCGGCGATCCGGTGGGCAGAGTGCCCTGGAGCGTGCGCGTCTCCTGGGCCCCCTCCTCGCGGCCGGCCGCCGCTGCGAAGCTCACGCTTCCCAGTGTGAGCGCGGTGGCGGCCCCCGTCACGAACAGGGCTCTACGGGCGATGGGGTGTGCGTCGTCACACATGCCCGCCAGTTTCTCCGGCCCGTGTGAACTCCCGTGAACGGCAAGGGAATCGGCCCCTGTCGGGATGTCATGTACACAGGCCCGGCGGGTGTCGAACGCCAGCAATGCCGACCAGTCGGTATGGACACTCGCCCCGTCTCCCGGTACAGATGACAACGTCACCCGGGACGACCCCGCGGACGCACCCGCCGACCCACCCGTCCGAAGCCGCCGTACGCAGCGAAAGGCCCCCCATGCCCCCCATGCGCATCGCCGTCACGATCTTCCTCACCGACGAGACGATCACCCCCACCCGCCTCGCCCGTGAGCTGGAGCAGCGCGGGTTCGCCGGGCTCTACCTGCCCGAGCACACGCACATCCCCGTCGAGCGCACGACCCCTTACCCCGCCGGCGGCGACCTGCCCCGCGAGTACGGCCGCACCCTCGACCCCTTCGTCGCCCTCGGCCAGGCGGCGGCCGTCACCCAGACGCTGGGCCTCGGCACCGGCATCACGCTCGTCGCCCAGCACGACCCGATCGACCTGGCCAAGCAGATCGCGACCGTGGACCACCTCTCCGGCGGCCGGCTCACCCTGGGCCTCGGCTACGGCTGGAACGTGGAGGAGGCCGCCGACCACGGCGTCGCGTGGCGTACCCGCCGGGAGCTGGTCCGGGACCGGATGCGGCTGATGCAGGCCCTGTGGGCGGAGGAACCGACGGCGTACGACGGCGAGTACGGAAGCGTCCGGGCCAGTTCCGCCCACCCCAAGCCCGTGCAGAAGCCGCGCGGCCCGGTCACCGGCCCCCGCACCCTCATCGGCGGCGCCGCGGGCCCGAAGCTGTTCTCGCACATCTGCGAGTACGCCGACGGCTGGCTGCCGATCGGCGGCCGCGGGCTGTCGGAGTCCCTCCCGGCCCTGCGCGCCGCGTGGGCGGACGCCGGGCGGGAGCCGGAAGCGCTCCAGGTCGTGCCGTACGCCGTCCAGCCGTCCCCCGGCAAGCTCGCGCACTACGCGGAGTTGGGCATCGAGGAGACCGTCGTGCAGCTGCCGCCGGCCGGGGAGGCCGAGGTGCTGCGGGTACTCGACGACCTCGCCCGATTCCAGTGACACCGTGTAACGGTGTCCGGGAGGGACGAATCGGACGTCCCCATCGGCCCTGATCAGCCCGAACGTATGCTCAAAGGATGACGACCTCCGCGACCTCCGGAACCGGACCCACCGGCCCCACCGAGCGCCCCGGCGCCACCGGTCCGACCGAGAACTCCATGCGTCGTGCCCTCAAACGCGCTCGGGACGGCGTCGCCCTCGACGTCGGCGAGGCGGCCGTCCTGCTGCAGGCGCGCGGCGAGGCGCTGCGCGATCTCGCCGCGTCGGCCGCCCGGGTGCGGGACGCCGGACTGGAGGCCGCCGGCCGTCCCGGGGTCATCACCTACTCGAAGAGCGTCTTCATCCCCCTCACGCGGCTGTGCCGGGACAAGTGCCACTACTGCACGTTCGTCACCGTCCCCGGCAAGCTGCGCCGCGCGGGCCACGGGATGTTCATGTCTCCCGACGAGGTGCTCGACATCGCCCGGCGCGGCGCGGCCCTCGGCTGCAAGGAAGCCCTCATCACCCTCGGCGACAAGCCCGAGGAGCGCTGGCCGGAGGCCAGGGAGTGGCTCGACGCGCACGGCTACGACGACACCATCGCCTACGTCCGCGCCATCTCCATCCGCATCCTCGAGGAGACGGGACTGCTCCCGCACCTCAACCCGGGCGTCATGACCTGGACGGACTTCCAGCGGCTGAAGCCCGTGGCGCCCAGCATGGGCATGATGCTGGAGACCACCGCCACCCGCCTGTGGTCGGAGCCCGGCGGCCCCCACCACGGCTCCCCGGACAAGGAGCCCGCCGTCCGGCTGCGCGTCCTGGAGGACGCCGGCCGCTCCTCCGTCCCGTTCACCTCCGGGATCCTGATCGGCATCGGCGAGACGTTCGAGGAGCGGGCCGACTCCCTCTTCGCGCTGCGGAAGATCTCCCGCGCCTACCACGGCGTCCAGGAGCTGATCATCCAGAACTTCCGCGCCAAGCCGGACACCGCGATGCGCGGCATGCCGGACGCGGAACTCGACGAGCTGGTCGCCACGGTGGCCGTCGCCCGCCACATCATGGGCCCGGCCGCCAACATCCAGGCCCCGCCCAACCTGGTGGACAGCGAGTACGAGCGGCTGATCGGCGCGGGCATCGACGACTGGGGCGGGGTCTCGCCGCTGACCATCGACCACGTCAACCCCGAGCGTCCCTGGCCGCAGATCGAGGAACTCACCGAACGCTCCAGGGCCGCCGGCTTCGAACTGCGCGAACGGCTCTGCGCCTACCCGGAGTTCGTCCGGCGCGGCGAGCCCTGGCTGGACCCGCGGCTGCTGCCGCACGTGCGCGCGCTGGCCGACCCCGAGACGGGCCTCGCCCTGCCGGACGCCGTCGTCGAGGGCCGTCCGTGGCAGGAGCCGGAGGAGGTCTTCGTCGCGTCCGGCCGCACCGAGCTGCACCGCACCATCGACACCGACGGCCGCACCTCCGACCGCCGCGACGACTTCGACGAGGTGTACGGCGACTGGGGCGCCCTGCGCGAGGCCGCCGCCCCCGGCATGGCGCCCGAGCGCATCGACACCGACGTCCGCCAGGCCCTGGCGACCGCCGCCGACGATCCGACGAAGCTCACCGACGCCGAGGCCCTCGCCCTTCTGCACGCCGACGGCCCGGCCCTCGACGCCCTCACCCGCATCGCCGACGACGTCCGCCGCGCGGCGGTCGGCGACGACGTCACCTACATCGTCACGCGGAACATCAACTTCACCAACGTCTGCTACACCGGCTGCCGGTTCTGCGCCTTCGCCCAGCGCCGCACCGACGCCGACGCCTACACGCTCTCCCTCGACCAGGTCGCCGACCGCGCCCAGCAGGCCTGGGAACTGGGCGCGGTGGAGGTCTGCATGCAGGGCGGCATCCACCCCGACCTGCCCGGCACGGCCTACTTCGACATCGCCCGCGCCGTGAAGGCCCGCGTCCCCGGGATGCATGTGCACGCCTTCTCGCCGATGGAGGTCGTCAACGGCGCGACCCGCACCGGCCTGTCGATCCGCGAGTGGCTGACGGCGGCGAAGGAGGCCGGGCTCGACTCCATCCCCGGCACCGCGGCCGAGATCCTCGACGACGAGGTCCGCTGGGTCCTGACCAAGGGCAAGCTGCCGACGGCGACCTGGATCGAGGTCGTCACGACGGCCCACGAGGTCGGGATCCGGTCGTCCTCGACCATGATGTACGGCCATGTCGACCAGCCGCGGCACTGGCTGGGCCACCTGCGCACCCTCGCCCGCATCCAGCAGCAGACCGGCGGTTTCACGGAGTTCGTCACGCTCCCCTTCATCCACACCAACGCGCCGGTGTATCTGGCCGGCATCTCCCGGCCCGGCCCGACGATGCGCGACAACCGTGCCGTCACGGCGATGGCCCGTCTCCTCCTCCACCCGTACATCCCCAACATCCAGACGAGCTGGGTGAAACTGGGCACGGAGGGCGCGGCGGAGATGCTCCGCTCGGGGGCGAACGACCTGGGCGGCACGCTGATGGAAGAGACGATCTCGCGGATGGCGGGCTCGTCGTACGGCTCCTACAAGTCCGTCAAGGACCTGATCGCCGTCGCGGAAGCGGCCGGCCGTCCGGCGAAGCCCCGGACCACGCTCTACGGCGAGGTGCCGGAGGAACGGCAGCGGGCGGCGACGGCCTCGGACGGCCACCTGCCGGAACTGCTCCCGGTACTGGACTGAGAACCCGCTGCGGAACCGTGGGACAGCCGCCTCACAGTACGATGATCGGACCCCTCCTGACCGAGGGGTCCCGTAGCTGAGGAGATGCGTGCCCGTGCCTGCCCGACGGCTTCCCTCCTGGGCCTGGGTCACCGGCCTGACGGCCGGCGCGATCGCCGTGGTCGTCGCCCTGACGGCACAGGCCGAGAAGGGCCCGCACCCCACGGCGTCCGCGGCCGACCGCCCGAAGACCTCGGCCTCGGCCGACGCGAAGCCCTCGGCCACACCGAAGCCGTCGGCGACCCCCAAGGCGGCCCAGGTGCCCGACAGCTCGGGCACCGGCCGCCGGATCGTCTACTCCCTGGGACAGCACCGGCTCTGGCTGGTCGACGCGGACGACACCGCCCGCCGCACCTTCACCGTCTGGCCCGGCACGGTCGACCCGGTCGTCGGCAGCTACACGGTGTCGCTCCGCAAGGACGCCATCACGGGCTCCGACGGCGTGGCCATCGAGCACGTCGTCTACTTCTCCGCCGTGTCGGGCGTCAACATCGCGTTCTCCAACGCCGTCGACGGCTCCTCCCCGCCCCCGGCCGCCGCCGGCGCGCAGACCGGCGGCATCCGGATGGCCAAGGCGGACGGCACCGCGCTGTGGGCCTTCGGCGAGACGGGAACGAAGGTCAGGGTCGTCGAGTAGGCGCTCCGCGAGGCGCTCCGCTGGAAGTGCCGAGATGCGCCGTCGTTCGCTGCGGCGCCGTCGTGGCTTGTCGCGCAGTTCCTCGCGCCCCTTAAGGTGCTGCCGCACCGCAGCCGACTTCGCCCCACGAGGTCTCCTCCACCCCTCCACAGGACGGCCCCTGCACCAGGCGGCGACAGAGCGGTGTTCGATTACAGTGACGAGCGTCGTACGTACGGACGGTGCCCGGGAGGACTTGGTGGGTGCGACTGCCGGGCCCGTCTGGGGCCGTACCGAACAGCAGGACTTCCGCAGCCGGGTGCGCGGCACGCTGCTGGGCGCAGCCGTCGGGGACGCGCTGGGGGCGCCCGTCGACGGGCTGGGCATCGAGAAGATCCGGCAGGCGCACGGCCCCGAGGGCGTCGTGGACCTGGCCCCCGCCTACGGGCGGCGCGGCGCGATCACCCACCTCACCCAGCTCACCCTCTTCACCGTGGACGGCCTGATCCGGGCCCAGGTCCGCCGTGACACCGGCGCCTGGCATCCGCCGACGGATCTGCACCGGGCGTATCTGAGATGGGCGGCGACCCAGCGCGACTGGGGCCCCGACCTGCGCCGCAAGGACGACGGCTGGCTCGCTCACGAGGAGTGGCTGTACGCCCGCCGCGATCCCACCCGGACCCTGCTCCTGGGCCTGGGCGACGATCGCATGGGCACCCTGGACGCGCCCAAGAGCCCCGGCGCGGCCGGGCCGGAGGTCGTCCCGCGCTCGGTGCCGT
This sequence comes from Streptomyces sp. NPDC002623, assembly GCF_053592635.1. NCBI lineage: Bacteria > Bacillati > Actinomycetota > Actinomycetes > Kitasatosporales > Streptomycetaceae > Streptomyces > Streptomyces sp. NPDC002623. The sequence goes on from NZ_JBSFWB010000007.1 coordinate 316,863, forward strand.
TCGGGCTGCTCGTCGGCTGGGAGCCGCAGCTCGTCGCGCAGTTGGCGGTGGAGTGCGCGGCGCAGACCCACGGCCACCCCACGGCGTACTTCTCGGCGGGCGCGTACGCGGTCACCGTGCACGCACTGGCCCGCGGCGAGAGCCTGGACGGCGGGGTGCAACGGGCACTCGCCCATCTGGCGGCCCGCCCGGGCCACGAGCCGGTGTCGGAGGCCCTCCAGCGGGCGCTGGGCGCGGTGCGTCAGGGGCTGCCGGGCCCGGCGCGGGTGGAGGAGCTGGCGGGATCGGGCACCGCGGAGGCGGTCCTCGCCGCGGCCGTCTACTGCGCCCTGGTGGCGGAGGACGTCCGCCACGGCCTGCGCCTCGCCGTGAACCACGGCGCCCCCTCGGGCCCGACCGCGGCCCTGGCCGGCGGCCTCCTCGGCGCCCTGCACGGCGAAACGGCCCTCCCGCCGGCCTGGCTGGCCGAACTGGAGGGCCGTCCCACGATCCTGGAGCTGGCCGACGACTTCGCCATGGAGATGACCCAGGGCCCGGCCCTCCACAACCCGGCGTCCGCCTCCCCGGGCTGGCTGGCCAGATATCCCCGAGGCTAGTTTTTGACGGTCAGTCCTTCACGGGTACGGCGTCCCGCGGTGCCGGGATCGCCGCCGCCGCGCCCGACGAGTCGTCGTCCGTGTTGATCGTCTCGATGATCGCGAGGCGCTCCGGGGTGTCTTCCGGCTTCAGGAAGCCGACGAGGATGTAGAGGACCAGGGACACGGCCAGCGGGATCGAGACCTGGTACTGGAGCGGGACCCCGCCGTCGACGTTCCAGTTGATCGGGTAGTTGACCAGCCAGAAGGCGAACAGGCCCATCGACCAGCTGACCAGCGCGGCGGTCGGGCCGGAGCGGCGGAACGGGCGCAGCAGGCCGAGCATCATCGGGATCGCCATCGGGCCCATCAGACCGGCCACCCACTTGATGACGACCGTGATGATGTCCTTGAAGGCGGGGGAGTTGACCTGCGTGGCCGCCGCCATGGACAGGCCGAGGAAGACGACGGTCGTGATCCGGGCCGCGATCAGTCCCGAACGCGCGTCCCACGCCCGCGCCCTGGCCGAGAGCACGGGTGCGCAGTCCCGGGTGAAGACGGCCGCGATGGCGTTGGCGTCGGAGGAGCACATGGCCATGGTGTGCGAGAAGAACCCGACGATGACCAGGCCCAACAGTCCGTGCGGCAGCAGCTGTTCGGTCATCAGGCCGTAACTGTCGGAGCCGTCCGGCTTCTGCGCGGTGACCAGCAGCGGGGACATCCACATGGGGAAGAAGAGGACGACCGGCCAGATCAGCCACAGCGCCGCGGACAGCCGGGCCGACCGCTCGGCCTCCTTCGGGGTGGCCGTGGCCATGTACCGCTGGGCCTGGTTGAGCATGCCGCCGTTGTACTCGAAGAGCTTGATGAAGAGGAACGCGAGCAGGAACACCGTGCCGTACGGGCCGACCAGCGGCTCGCCGTGGCCCTGCAGTGCCGGTTCGTCCCAGGCGCCGAAGAACCCGATGCCCTTGTCGTTCAGCTTCATGACGACGGCGACGAACATCGCGACACCGGCCAGCAACTGGATGACGAACTGGCCGAGTTCGGTCAGCGCGTCCGCCCACAGGCCGCCGATCGTGCAGTAGACGGCCGTGATCGCGCCGGTGATGAGGATGCCCTGGTTGAGGGAGATGCCGGTGAAGACGGACAACAGGGTGGCGATCGCCGCCCACTTGGCGCCGACGTCCACGATCTTCAGCAGCATGCCGGACCAGGCCAGCGCCTGCTGGGTCTTGAGGTCGTAGCGGTTCTTCAGGTACTCCAGCGGGGAAGCCACATGGAGTCGGGACCGCAGTCGGTTGATGCGTGGCGCGAACAGCCTCGAGCCGATGGCGATGCCGAGGGCGATGGGGAAGGACCAGGTGACGAACGAGGTGACGCCGTAGGTGTAGGCGATGCCCGCGTAGCCGGTGAACATCACCGCGCTGTAGCCCGACATGTGGTGCGAGATGCCGGACAGCCACCAGGGCATCTTGCCGCCGGCGGTGAAGAAGTCGCTGACGTTGTCGACGCGTTTGTGCGACCAGACGCCGATGGCGACCATGACGCCGAAATAGCCGATGAGCACGGCCCAGTCGAGACCGTTCATGTGCGCCCTCCCAGGGTTCAGCCCGGCGCTCATCGTGGGCGCTACCGCGTGGACACGACAAGTAACCGTCGGGTCAAAGGGAGGTAAAGGAATTCGATATGGTGGTTCGTGTTCAGATACGTGAACTCATCGCATCAGCTCCCCCGCGTTGACCAGCAACGACTGTCCGGTGATCGCCCGAGCTCGGTCCGACGCCAGGAACACCGCCGCGTCCGCCACATCCCCGTCCGTGGCAAGCTCGGGCAGCGCCATCCGCCCGGTGAGCCGCCCCAGCACCTCCTCCTCCGGCACGCCCTCCGTGTGCGCGGTGAACTGGACGAACGCCTGCACCGGCGGCCCCCACATCCACCCCGGCAGCACCGTGTTGACCCGGATCTGGTCCGGCCCCAGCTCCCGCGCCAGCGAGTACATCGCGCTGGTCAGCGCCCCCTTCGACGCCGCGTACGCCGCCTGCCGCACCTGCGAGGGCGCGGCCACCGCCGACTGCGTCCCGATGAACACGACCGACCCGCCCCCGCGGGCCCGCAGCCCCGCCAGACAGGCCCGGGTCATCCGCAGACTCCCCAGCAGGTTCACGTCGATCACCGACTGCCAGGTCGCGAAGTCGGCGTCCGCGAGCCCGCCGAAGTAGGAGTCCCAGGCGGCGACCTGGACCACCGCGTCGATCCCCCCGAACCGCTCCAGCGCCAGCGCGGCCAGCGCCTCGCACTGCCCCTCGTCGGTGATGTCGGTGGCCCGGTACGCCGTACTCGCCCCCGACGGGTCGATCTCGGCCGCGCTCTTGGCGAGATGCGCCTCGGTGCGCGCCCCCAGCACGGCGTTCCCGCCGTCCCGCACGACCGCGGCCGCGATCCGGTGACCGAGCCCGGCTCCGACCCCCGACACGACGACCGTCTTGCCCGCGAGCAGTGACATCGATGACCTCCCGGCTCTGGCGTCTTATCTGACGGGGCGTCAGAGTAGGGGCCGGTGCAGAAGGACGGAAGAGGACGGAAGGGGACGACCCATGAGTGACGAGACCCGCAGCGAGACATACGCCGAACTGGCCGCCGTAGGCCCCTACGGGGTCAGCCCCGGACACGCCCTGATCACCATGGTCGAACCGCATCCCGGCCACGAGTACGCCTACAACCGCTGGTACGAGGACGACCACTACTACGCCGGCGCGATGGCCATGCCCTGGATGTTCGCCGGCCGGCGATGGGTGGCGACCCGCGATCTCCAGCTGCTGCGGCAGCCGGAGAAGTCGGCGATCGCCCAGCCCGTCACCGCGGGCTGCTACCTCTCCACCTACTGGATCACCGACGGCCGCTACGACGACCACATGCGATGGACGGTCGGCATCAACAAACGCCTCAACCGGGACGCGCGGGTCTACCAGGACCGCACCCACGTCTTCACGGCCTTCCAGGACCACGAGGCGACCGTCTACCGGGACGGCGCGGCGGGACCGCGGGACTTCCACGCCCTGGACCACCCGTACGCCGGCCTGGTGCTCCAGGTGATCGACGCCGAGAGCCCCGAGCAGCGCGCCGAACTCCTCGAATGGCTGCGCGCCCGCCACCTCCCCAAGCGGCTGGCCGGCTCCCCGACGGCCATGGTCACCGTCTTCCGCCCCACCCCCCTGCCCGGCGACCGCATGACCTACGTCAAGCAGGTCGAGGGCGTCGACACCCGCCTGACCCTCCTGTGGTTCCTGGAGACCGACCCCAGGGACTGCTGGGACCAGCACTTCGGGGACCTTGCGGAGGCGGTGGGCGAATCCGGACTGGGCCGGGATGAACTGGTCGCACCGTTCATCCCGACGGTCCCGGGCACGGACCGGTACGTGGCCGCGTTGCGGTGAGTCGTCAGCGCCGTCGCCCGGAGTCGGGGGCCGGGGGCCGGGGACGGAGCGTGGCGGTGCAGGCGTGGGGCCGGGCCGCTCCCGGCCCCACGCCCGCCGCGGCGGGTTACCGGCTCTGCACCCACCACACGATGGCGGCCCCGAGCGCGGAACCCGCTGCCCAGGCTGCGCCGCGTACCAGGCTGAACAGCGCGGCGCGGCCGAGCGCGCGGCTGAAGAACTTGGTCCTGTCCACGAGTGCCTCCCCTTGATCGCCGTCGGCCGGAGTGGCCGGGCAGAAAGATCGTGCCGGTGCGGGCAGGCGATGTCCGATAAGGCGGGCACTGCGGGCAAAGTCCCTCTACGCTCCTTGTCAGGGGCGTGCCCGCCGTGCCCGGGGCGGGCGGCTTGGCACGACGGGCACGACGAAGCGGGGGCACGGATGGGGAAGCCGCCCAAGGCTCGCGAGTTGTACGACGCGCTGCGGGCCCTGGAAGCGAAAGCCAAAGCCGCGCACGAGAGACAGAAGGGCCAGAAGTATTCGCGTCGTGAGGCCGCGCGGAAGGCCGAGGGCCCCGAATCGACCCTGGACAGGCGCCTCGCGGAGTGGCTGCCCGAGGAGTGGGGCGACGCGAGGACACCGGATCCCAGCAGCGGCGAGCAGCTGATGGCCGTGGTCACGCTGTGGAGTTCGTGGGCGGGCGTGCCATGCGACGACAGCAGATGGCGGACCCTGCTGGACGAGGCACAGCCTCCCCGTCCTCCGGCGCGGCGCCGGGACCCGGCTCACGTCGGCGCCGCCGACGGGCTTCCCGCACCTCTTGCATCCGACCAAGTCGACTACCCCCACCTTCAGGAACAGGTCGAAGATCTCCGAGCCCGCGTCGCGGCCCTCCACGGCCACGTCCACGGAGTCGAGGACACCAAGCCCCGTCTCCTGCGACGCGTCGACCGGCTTCTCGAACTCGTCCAGACAGAAGAGCGGCGTGCCGACCAGGAACGCGGCAGGCGGGTGAAGGAGCGCAAGCGGCGCAAGCAGGCGGAAAGGCGTGTCGAGGAAGCCGAGCGCCAGACTGAGGAGGCCGCCGCCGAGGTGACCGAGGCCCGGAGACAACTGTTCGCGGCGGCGGAGTACGCCAGGAATTCCGACGCCCTCCTCGAAACCCAGCGGGAGCAACTGCGGCAGCTGCGGCAGGAGATCAAGGTGCTGCGCGGCCAGGTGCGGGAGCTCACCGAGGAGCACCGCGGCCAGGGCCCGAAGAACTCCGCAGAACGGGCGGTGCCGGTCGGCGCCGCGACGGTGCGATCCCGGCTCTCCGCCGTGCAGGCGCAGACTGGGGGAAGCGGCCGCAGGGCGGACGAAACACTGAATGACGACGCACCCTGGGATGCATTCGATCCGCATGAGTACAGCGTGCGCAACTACGCCCTGATGAGCCGGGAGGACGCAGAGATCGTTTCCCGGGTGCGCGATCACTTCAGTGACCATTTCCAGGGTAACGGCCGGGCGCATTCCGGCATCGACGTCGGCGCCGGGGGCAATCTGTATCCCGCCCTCGCCATGCTGCCCTGGGCCGAGAACATCACGCTCCTGGAGCGCTCCCCTCGGAACCTGGACTACCTGAGAGGTCAGCGCGACGCCTACCACCCGCACTGGGATCAGTTCTGGGGCGTCCTGTGCGAGGAGCCGGCCTACGCCCTACTCGACGTCCCGCCCCGGGAGCGCTTCAGGCAGGCCGTGCACCTCCAGCAGGGCAGTCTCTTCGACCTCGGCGATCACCCCGGCCGCTGGGATGTGGGCACGATGTTCTTCGTCGCCGAATCCATCACCGCATCGCGCCATGAATTCCTGCACGGGGCGGGCTGTTTCATGCGCTCTCTTGCACCAGGGGCTCCCTTCGCCGCCGCGTTCATGGAGCACTCCCACGGATATCACGTGGGCGATGTCGAGTTCCCGGCCTGCGCTGTTGACTATTCCGATGTCGAGGAGGCGCTCGACGCATATGCCCAGGAGATGAAGACGTACCGTATCGAGGATCCAGGGAGCCTTGTACGGGACGGGTACAGCGGCTTGATTCTGGTCTGCGGCCGTCGGCACGGGTGAGCCGCTTCGGAGCGGCCACTGATCACGGCTGCTTCAGCTCGTCCGGACACGGTGTGCCCCGCGGCAGCTGGTAGGGCGCGGCCAGCCGGTACACCCCCGCCTGCGGAGCGACCAGCATCGTCCACTTGTCGCCCTCCGCGTCCTCCTCCGTCTCGAACAGGCATCCGTTGACGTTGTCGTACGTCTTCGGCTCCCCCTCCGCCCGGTCCTTGGACGCGTCCGTCTCCTGCGGCGGCTTCAGGCTCTTGCCCTCCGCGTCGACGACGCTCAGCCACGGCGAGTACGGGATCCGGATCAGGATCCGCCCCGCCTTGCGCACGGTGATCGTCATCTCGCCCTGCTCGGCCCGCTGCACGACCGCGTTCGGCTCCGCGAGCGGGGCCGGGTCGGTGACCTTGAACAACTGCCAGTTGGCGTCGCCCCAGATCTGCTCCAGATACGGCAGCCCGCGCTGCACCAGCTCCCGCTCCCGCTCGCCCCCGTCCCCGTCCAGCGCCTCCTTCGGGACGACGACGAAGTGCACGGCCCACCGCTGGAGCCAGTCGTGGTAGTTCGCGGAGTTGAGGGTGTCGTCGTAGAAGAGCGGGTTGCGCTCCATGTCGGCCTGACGGTTCCAGCCGCGGGCGAGGTTGACGTACGGCGCGAGCGCGGACGCCTCCCGGTGCGAGCGGGCCGGCACGACCTCCACCCGCCCCTTCTCCGCGCCGACCTCCTGCAACTCGTTGATCAGCGGCGCCAGCTCACGCGCCCAGGAGGCTGCCGGAGTCGTCCGCACGACGTCGTCGACCGACTTGAAGCCGATCCAGCCCACGAACCCGACGAACGCCACGACGATCACGTACCACTTGCGGCTGCGCGGCACGGCGAACGGCAGCGCCGCCATCAGCACCACGCCCGTGAACAGCATCGCGAGCCGGGTGATGTTGGACCCGATCTGCGAGCTGATCAGCCACACCAGCAGCACCCCGAGCCCGTACACGGCCGCGGTGATCCGCACGGTCTTCCAGTCGCGCGGGGCGACGTAGTAGACGACCGCCGCCGACATCAGCGGCAGCGACGCCGAGCCGAAGGCCATCGGCTGGGTGCCGGAGAACGGGAACAGCCAGGCGGAGACGGCGACGACGGCCGTCGGGGCCAGCCCCAGCGCCCATGCGCCCGGCCGCCGCTTCTGCAGGAACAGCGCGACGGCGACTATGCCCACGAAGAGCCCGGCCACCGGCGAGCCCATCGTGGCGAGCGCGGCGAGCGGCGCCGCACAGGCGGCCTTCCAGTACCGGTGATACCGCCAGCTGTGCGGCCAGCAGAAGACGACGGCGACCGCGCCCAGCGCGAACAGATTGCCGAGCCCGAACGTGACGCGTCCGGACGCGGCGTTGCACAGCAGCGCGAAGACCCCGGCCAGCGCCGGCCACACGGGGTTCTTCACCGGTCGGCAGCGCAGCAGGACGAGGGTGAGCAGCCCCGCCGAGAGCGTCCCCGCGATCATCATCGTCGTCCGGACGCCGAGCACGGACATCAGATACGGCGACACCATGCTGTACGACACCGGGTGCATGCCGCCGTACCAGGCGAGGTTGTACGCGGAGTCGGGATGCCGGCCGACGAACTCGGCCCACGCGTCCTGCGCGGCCAGGTCGCCGCCGCTGTTCGCGAAAGTGAAGAACCAGACGAGGTGCAGAACGCCGGACAGCGCCGTCATGGACAGGACGAGGTGCCGGCGGAGCCGGGCCCCGAGCCGGTCGAGAGCGGAGCGCAGCCGGGACGGCTCACGCGGAGCCTCCGTGTGCTCCGGGACGTGGCCCTGCTCGATGTCTACCACCGGGTCGACCACCGGGTCACGGCTGTCGCGGTCGTGGTCGCCGGACTGGGGTGCGGGCACCCTCGCCCGCGGGCCGGCGTCCGGGCCCGGACCGGTGTCGTCGGCGCGTGTCGGCTCCGCAGTGGCCACCTGAAGGCACTCCCCGTGTCCCGTCTTCTGCTCTCGGTCGCGTCCCGTTCGCGTCCGCTTCACGGCTGCGCCCTTGCGACCGGCGACCTGTCCCGTTTCGCGACGCTAGCACGCACCCCGCCGGGCGGCTGCCCGACGGGGTGACGGAGGCTGTGTGCGAGGGACGAGGGTCAGCCGATGCGGGTCAGCTTGTCCGTGAAGCCCGGCTCGACCAGGTCCGTCTGCAGCGTGACCGGCACCTTGACCGCGCTGCTGGAGCCGTCCCCGACGGTGAGCGTGCCCACCTGGGCGCCGGCCTTCGCGGTGTGCGGGACCTCGCCGGCGGCGAAGGACAGCTTCACCGTCAGCCCGGCCCAGCCGACCGCCGGGACGTCCTTGGTGACGACGACCGGCGTGTGGTGGCCCATCTTGTCGTCCACGTACCCGACGACGTCGCCCTTCTTCACGATCTTCGCCGAGGTGAGCGCGTCCTGGGCGGCGAGCAGCGCGGTCTTGCTGACCGCGTTGACCGTGGCGAGGATCTTCTGCTTGTGCTGGCCCAGGACCGCGCCGACGATGGTCACCGTCCGCCCGTCGACCTCCTTGCGGGAGGCGAAGAGCAGGTTGCCGCCGGCCGCGGTGGTGCTGCCGGTCTTGATGCCGATCGCGCCGATCAGGTACGGCAGCTCGTTGTAGTTGTTCCAGTACTTGCCGGACGGGTCGGTCCAGCTGGCCGCACCGGAGATCGCGACCAGGGCCGGCACCTGCACGAACGCGCGGCCCAGCTTCACCTGGTCCTCGGCCGTGGAGACGGTGGTCTCCTTCAGGCCCGAGGGGTCGGTGTACGTCGTGTTCGTCATCCCCAGTTCCTTGGCGGTGGCGTTCATCTTCTTCACGAACGCCTCCTCCGAGCCCGCGTCCCAGCGCGCGAGGAGCCGCGCGATGTTGTTGGCGGAGGGGATCAGAACGGCCGACAGGGCCTGCTTCTCGGTGAGCTTGTCGCCGGCCTTGACGGTGTTGAGCGTCGACTCGTCGCCGGTGACGTCGTAGCCGCCCTCCTTCTCCGCCGTCGCGTCGATCTCGATCTCCGGGCCCTCTTCCCCGGCCTTCATCGGGTGGTCCTTGAGGATGATGTACGCGGTCATCGTCTTGGCGACCGAGCCGATGGCCACGGGCGTCTGCTTGCCGAAGCTGCCCATCGTGCCGACGCCGTCGATGTCCATCCAGCCCTGCCCCTCGTTCGGCCAGGGCAGTTGCGTCTTGCCGCCGTCGAAGGTGTACGCGTCCTTCGCGGTGAGCGTCAGCGCGGGCGCCGGCAGCGGTCGGACGGCCTGCGCGATCGCAAACACGACCAGCAGCAGGATGACCAGCGGGGTCCAGATCTTGATCCGCCGGCCGAGCGTGCGCATCGGGGTCGGCGGGGGCGGCGGGGTGTTCGTCAGCTCGGCCAGCAGGTCCAGCGGCGGCTTCGGCGGCAGCGGCTGCTGGGTGGTCCGCTCGGGGCCGACCTGCGGGACGAGCGCGGTGACGTCCTGCTTGGGCAGCCGGGGCTCGTCGAGCGGCTTGAGCGCGACGAACCGGCTGGTCCGCTCGGCGGGGGGCGCCTCGGCCCCGGTCTTGGCCTCGGCCTTGGGCGCAGCCTCGGCCTTGGCTTCGGTCTCGGCTTCGGCCTCGTCCTTGCCCGGCTTGGGCTTGGGCCTGGCGACGTCGCCCAGCTTCAGCATGGTGGTCGGCTGGTCGACGGCGGGCTTGGGACGGGGAGCCTTGAAGACGGCGGTGGGCTGGTCGACGGGGGAGTCGTCCGCGGCCTCGGGCTCGTCGGGCTCGTCGGCCTTGTCCGCCTTGCCGTTCTTGTCCGTCTCGTCGACGCCGGAGGCCCACTTCGGCGCGGGCTTGGAGACCGGCTCGGCCTCGGCCTCGGCCTCGGGTGCCGAGTCCTCGGGCTCGTCGGACTCGTCGGCTTCCTCGGTGAGGCTCTCGGAACGTTCCTCCACGTCGGTGCCGGCGTCGGCGTCGGCACCGACATCGGTGTCGGCATCGCCGTCCGTCTCGCCGTCCGTCTCGCCGTCCGTGTCCTCGTCCGTGGCCTCGTCCGCCGAGACCACCCACTGGGCCACAGCCGCCCGCAGGCGCTCGTCACCGCCCCCGGAGCCGCCCGTGGGGCCCTCGGAGGCGCTCACGGCCTCCTCGACGCCCTCAGGGCCGTCCTGGGGGTCCTCCTCGGCCTCGGTCTCCGCAGCGGCCTCTGTGGGCTCCTCGGCGTCCTCGGGCTCCCCGTCGCCCTCGGGCTCGCTCTCGCCCTCGTCCGCGGCTTCCGCCTCGGTCTCGGTCTCGGCGGCGCTCCCGGCGCTCTCGGCGGTCTCGCCGTCCTCGGCCTCGGACTCCGCGGCCGCCCTCGTGGGCTCCTCCGGGTCCTCGGTCTTCAGGTCCCGTACCGAGAACACGCGCGTCGCCGTGTCCACGCCGCCGCGCGACGCGGACGGCTCGGCCTCCCGCGCCACCGCGACCCGCGGGTCGCGGACCTCGCGGACGCCGCCGGAGTCACGGGACTCGCGTGCTTCGGGAACCGTGCCCGCGCTCCCCGACGTCGGTTCTGCCGACGACTCGCGCTGCTTCGACCTGTCGGGGGACTCGCCCGCCACCGATGCCTCCTCCTTGTGCCGCACGCCCACCGCGCGCGCCTGCCGAACCGTGAACCCGCCCCGCCCCGGACCGTCTTGCAGGTGTCCGAACCATGTACCAGTGTCCTGTGTAGTGGGCTTGGCTCCTGCGGTAGACGAGAACGACATACCTACTGGTTCCACTACAAACAGGTCACGCACCCTCGACAGACCAATGTGAGAGGGGTCACCCTGTCATTCATCCACGCGGGGAGGCATGGATGGGCAGGAGCCGCAGAACACTTCCGGAAGAGCTTTTGCTGCTGGCGTTGGACCCGACCACGGGTACCACCGCACAGCCGCAGTCGCTCGACCTCGGTCTGGCCGGAGCGCAGCTAGTGGAGCTCGCGCTGGCCGGACGGATAGCCCCTGACGGGGATCGTATCGCCGTGGTGGCACCACGGCCGACTGGAGATCCGACACTGGACTGTGCGTTGGAGTTGCTGCGAAGGCGTGGCGCTCCGGTACGTGCCGTCCACTGGATCGGCGGGCCGCGCCTTGGGCTGCGCCAGACCTACCTCTCGCATCTGGAGCGGTGCGGCATGGTGCATGCCGTGGCGGGCCAGATGTGCGGAGTCTTGCCGACGACTCGCTATCAAGCGACGGACAACGAGATCAGCCGGGAGATCAAGGCCCGACTGGACTCCGCGATCCGCACCGGCGTACCGCCGGACCCGCGGACTGCCGCGCTCGCCGCACTGGCGCACGCGGTCGGCCTCGGCAAGCACCTGTATCCGGGGAACGAGGGACGCTCGTCCCGCTCCCGGCTGCGGGACCTGATCAGGCACGACCCGATGGGCGGCCTCGTGGCGCACGCCGTGATGGACGTCCAGAACGGTGCGGCTGCACAGCCGCGCCGCAACCAGGCAGCACCCCCCGGCCGTCAGGCCGGACCGGGGGCGGCCAGGCCCGCTCCGGAGCCAGCCCGTGGCGTTCCGGCGCAGCCGCGCCGCGGTCCCATGGCGCGTGTCGTGGCCCACTGAGCCGCAGTCCCACGACACCGCGCACACAGGACCGCAGACAAGCAACAACGTAATAAGGGCGACAACGCAGTAGCGCAAACAGGCGACAACGCAACAACGCAACAAACTAGGACCCGTTCGGGAGCCGCCGCGGCCCGCGCGGGGTGATGGGACGTCACTGACCCATCGCCCCGCGCGGACGCATGTCGGGAGTCCGGACAGACCTTGGGGCCCTGGAGCCTGGCCGGAAGCCTGTCGGGGGACTGACCCGAACTGGCGTGTACCGGCCGCATATCCACCGTTTTCCAGCGGTAGAAAGCACCTTGGTGGCAGTCTGCTCAACAGCAGATACGCAAAGTGTTAGTTACAGGCACGCAGCCGGAGGTGCACGTCCCGTGGCGTCCAATGTCAATCCCACTGTCAGGCGACGCCGGCTGGGCCAGGAGCTGCGTCGGCTCCGTGAGCTCAAGGGCATGACGGCCGAAGAGGTCGCCGAGCGCCTGCTGGTGTCCCAGTCGAAGATCAGCCGGCTGGAGAACGGCCGGCGCAGCATCAGTCAGCGTGACGTCCGTGACCTGTGCGGGGTGTACGAGGTCGAGGACCAGCGGATGGTCGACTCGCTGATGGAGATGGCCAAGGACTCCCGCCAGCAGGGCTGGTGGCATGCCTTCGGCGATGTCCCCTACAGCGTCTACATCGGCCTGGAGACGGACGCGGCGAGCCTGCGCGTGTACGACCCGCAGGTGGTGCCCGGGCTGCTGCAGACCCGTCAGTACGCGGAGGCGCTGATCTCGGGCGCGCTGCCGGAGACCGCGCACACGGAGATCGAGAAGCGTGTGCAGGTGCGCATGCGTCGGCAGGAACGTGTCTCCTCCGGTGAGAACCCGCTCAGGTTGTGGAGCGTCATGGACGAATCCGCGCTCCGGAGAGTCGTCGGCAGTCGTGAGCTGATGCGGGAGCAGCTGGAACACCTCGTCGAGCAGTCCCAGTTGCCGCATGTCACCGTGCAGGTGATCCCGTTCGACATGGGCGCGCATCCGGGTCTGAACGGCCAGTACGCGATCCTGGAGTTCCCGGACACGGCCGACTCCAGCGTCGTCTACATCGAGGGCGTCACCAGTGACCTCTACCTGGAGAAGCCGAACGATGTGCAGAAGTACAGCGTGATGTACGAGCATCTGCGCGCGCAGGCTCTGAACGTGGACCAGTCGCGTCAGTTCATCGCCGACATCGCCAAGAAGTACGTGCCGTGAGCGGGAAGTGCCGCATGATAAACCCTCACCCCGTCAGGATGGAAGTTTCCATTGGAATATGTCATCCGGTCGAGTGAATAGTCGCTTCGTCAGTCGATGTTGGCGAGTAGCGTCGATCACGCCATCGAGCAACAAGGTTGGCGCGAACCGCAACTCAACAACTGCACTCCGGAGCAAAAATGGCAATTCGTCAGGGCAGCGCGCACACGTGGACCAAGTCCTCGTACTCCACGGGCAACGGTGCGTGCGTCGAGGTCAAGTCGCCGGTACAGGCGCTGGTCGTCCGGGACTCCAAGGTTCTGGACGGTCCGACGCTCGTCTTCCCCGCCGACGCGTGGAGCGACTTCGTGGCATCGGTCAAGTCATAGGGGCCGGTTACCGCGACAACTGCATAAGAACCAACCACGGGCCCTCTCGTCCAGATCGCCGTCCTAGCCGAGAGGGCCCGGTGCTTTCACCGGCTACGCATGCTTCACGGAGATCGCAGGGGTCACCGGGGTGACCCGGGCGACCAGGCAGGGCCCGTCGTACTCCCAGCCCTCCCGCTTCATCCATGCCTCCACCGCCTCGAAGGCGGCGATGATCTGCGGATGCGCGACCTGCGCCTTGGCGATCCGGGTGTACGCCAGCCGCCGGGCCGGCTCCACCCGCACCCGGATCTGCCGTCCGCGCCCCCGCTCCCCATCCCGCTCCTGGCCGGACGCCCAGGCCCGCGCCGCCGCCTCGTCGGCGACCGGCACACGACAGGGCCGACGGATCTACTGAATCTGACGGATCCGACGGGCCTGACGGATCCGACGGGCCTGACGGATCCGACGGGCCTGACGAGTCCGACGGGTCTGCAGTGGTCTCCACCACGTCCGCGATCCGCGCGAGCGGCATGTCCAGCCGGCGCAGCATGGCCACCAGCCGGGCGCGGTCGACCTGGTCGGCCCGGTAGTAGCGGTAGCCTCCGTCACCGGGCGGTCTGGTGCGCCCGGTGACGAGGAGACTGCGCCTTGCCCCAGGGGCAAGGTCAACCGGCGAGCTGCGCCTCGATCGCGGCGACGAGCTCGGCGGCCTCGGGCTCGGTCTGCGGGGAGAAGCGGGCGACGACGGAGCCGTCCCGGCCGATCAGGAACTTCTCGAAGTTCCAGCGGATGTCGCCCTCGTGGCCCTCGCCGTCCGCGAAGCCGACGAGCCGCTCGTACAGCGGGTGCCGGTCCGCGCCGTTGACCTCGATCTTCTCGGTCAGCGGGAAGGACACGCCGTAGGTGGCCGAGCAGAACTCGGCGATCTCCTCGGCGCTGCCGGGCTCCTGCCCGAGGAACTGGTTGCAGGGCACGCCGAGCACGGTGAAGCCCTGGGCGGCGTACTGCTCCTGGAGCTTCTCCAGGCCGGTGTACTGCGGGGTCAGGCCGCACTTGGAGGCCACGTTCACCACCAGCACGGCCGTGCCCGCGTACTGCGAGAGCTCCGCGGAGCCGCCCTTGAGAGCGCCGATCTGGACATCGAGGGGAGAGGAACCGGCATCAGTAGTCATGCCTCGGATGCTAGCCCCGCAAGGTGCCCTCGCCTCTTTCGGGGGCACCCTCCACTTCCGGCTCCGGCCCCGCGGCCGCCCCCGTCAGGACCTCGCCCGCAGTCGTGCGGGAGTACAGCACCGAGCGACCCGCGCGGTGGCGTCGGATCAGGCCTGCGTCACGCAGCACCTTCAGATGGCGGCCGATCGAGCCGAGGGGCTGGTGGGTCAGGGCCACCAGTTGGGTGGTGCTCAGGGGAGTGGCGAGAAGCACCAGGACGGTCGCCCGGGACCGGCCCAGCAGGGCCGCCAGTGCGGTCGGTGCGGCGTGGGCGCGATGGGATTCGGCCAGTGCTCCTGCGCAGGGATAGACGACCGCGTACCGGCCCCGCCACTCACCCTCGCCCTCTCCCTGTCCCTTCCCCTCCTCCTCCCCCTCCCCCTCTCCTTCGTCCTCCCCTTCGTCCTCTCCCTGTCCGTGTTTCTGTTCCTCCCAGGACACCCAGCCTGCTTTCGGGGTCACCGGGACGAACACCAGTTCCGCGCCGGAGATCTCGCGGGGCGGGTACTCGTGCAGATTGACCTGGAAGCGGCTCTCGCCGAGCCAGCGGGTCCCCGGCCGCAGCGAGTCCAGTACGGCGGCCCAGCCGCCCTGGCTGACCTGCGCGGTCCGCGCGACGACATCGGCCTCCAGGACGCGCCGACGCCGGTCCCAGTACGGCCGTACGCCCGTCTCCCACACGTACTCCAGCAGCCCGGCCGCCCGCTCGGGGAGGTCGTCGCGGTCCAGGGCGGCGGGGAGCGGGCCGGCCAGCGATGTCCGCAGATGGGCGCGGGCGTCCGCCGGACGGGCCGCCCGTACCCGGGCCACGCCCTCCTCGAAGCTCTCGCCGTCCCGCGGGGTGGGCGTGAGGAAGTCGGCGAGCCATCCCCCACTCTCGGCTGCGCTCGAGCGGGGGGACCCCCATCGCCCCAGCCCCGCCCGCACCAGCAGCGCCGTCACCGGCTCGGCGGCGAGCCGAGCGCGGTAGGCGGGCAGGTGGGCGTGCAGCCACTCCTGCTCGCCGGGATGCGTGCCCACGCCCGCGTGCAGCAGTTTCAGGCTCGCGAAGGTCTCGGCGAGCGGCGACAGCACGAACCGGCTGCGGGCCAGAGTGTCCGCGTTCATCTGCCACCAGCCCACGACGACGACCCCTCCCCGCACCTGCGACACTCACGATGTTTCGCGTGACCGCGAAACAATATCCGCCGCTCCCCGGCCCGCCCCAGACTCCCCGCATGACCGGCCACACCTACCGACAGCTCTTCCGCGTCCCGGAACTCACACCCCTCTTCCTCTCCTCCGCCGCCCACACGGCCGCCCAGACGGTGAGCGGACTCGCCCTCGGCACGCTCGTCTTCCGGGCCACCGACTCCCCGATGCTGTCGGCGGTGAGCATGTTCGGCCCGTCGCTCGCGCAGGTGCTGGGCGCGACCGTCCTCCTCTCGGGGGCCGACCGGCTGCCGCCGAGGTCGGCGCTGACCGGCCTCTCCCTCGCCTTCGCCGCCGCGACGGCCGTCATGGCGCTGCCCGGACTGCCGGTGTGGGGCGTCTTCGCCGTCGTACTCGTCCAGGGGCTCATCGCCTCGCTCGGCGGCGGCGTCCGCTGGGGCCTGCTGAACGAGATCCTCACCAAGGACGGCTATCTGCCGGGGCGTTCGCTCTTCAACATGATGAGCGGGCTCGTGCAGATCACCGGATACGCCGCCGGCGGGGCCCTGGTGACCGTCCTGTCCCCGCGGCCCGTCCTCCTGCTCGCCGCGCTGCTCCACGCGACCGCGGCCGTGGTCGCCCGCCTCGGACTGACCGTCCGCCCGCCGCGGGTCCTCGGCCGGCCCTCGGTCGCGGTGACCCGGCGCACGAACGCCGCCCTGTGGTCCTCCCGGCCCCGCCGCCTCACCTACCTGGGCCTGTGGCTGCCCAACGGCCTCGTCGTCGGCTGCGAGGCGCTCTTCGTGTCGTACGACCCCGAGGCGGCGGGCACGCTGTTCGCGTGCGCGGCGCTGGGCATGCTGGCCGGGGACGTGCTCGTGGGCCGCCTTCTGCCGCCGAGCCTGCGCCCCCGCCTGACCACCCCGCTCCTGCTGCTCCTCGCCGCCCCCTACACCTTCTTCGCCCTGCACCCCGCGCTGCCGCTCGCCGCGGCCTGCGCCGCACTCGCCTCCGTCGGCTTCGGCGCGAGCCTGGTCCAGCAGGAGCGGCTGATGGCCCTCACGCCCGCCGAACTCAGCGGCCAGGCCCTGGGGTTGCACTCGGCCGGGATGCTCACCATGCAAGGCGTGAGCGCGGCGCTCGCGGGCGCGGTGGCCCAACTCACCTCACCCGCCACGGCGATGACGGCCATGGCCCTGACCTCGCTCGCGGTCACCCTGGCGCTGCAACTCGCCGCCCGCACCACGGCGGTCAGCACCGTCGAAGCCCGACCGGCCGGGAACCGCCCTGGTCGTCGGGGTCGGTGAAGACCTCCGGCACCTTGTTGTCGAGGACCACGCGGGCGAGGAGCGCGGCCAGTCGGTCGCGCTCGTTCGTGTGCAGCGCCGACGGCAGCTTCTCGAGGCGGCGGCACGCCTCGTCGCAGAACCGGTGCGCGAGCCGGTCGCCGTCCTCGGTGAGTCCGACGCGCACGGCCCGTCCGTCCCGCGGATCGGGCTCGCGCCGGACCAGCCCGCGTTGGACCGTCCGGTCCACGAGCCCGGTCAGGCTGGACTTGGCGAGTCCGAGCATCTCGCCGAGCTCGCTCATGCCGTACGGCTGCGGCATCAGCACGCACAGCAGCTGCCCCTGCTGAGGAGTGATGCCGTAGGCGCGGCTCGATTCGGCGTAGACGGCGTTCACGAGGAACGTCGACCGTACCAACGCGGTCACGACGCCCATCTGTTCACCTGCGGCTCTCCCCATGGGGGAGAAGGGTATCGGGGCCGCTCGCGCGGTTTCAGGAGGCCCCTTCCCGGCAATTGGCCGACTGCGCACGAGGGCAGCGCCGTTGGCCCTTTTCTTGCCATAATCGAGGCCGGGACGAACCGGGGGTGGTGGTTTCATGGCGGACGTTGTCGTCGTACATGGCATTTTCGCCGAGAGGTCGAGTCGTGACGAGATGCACGACACCTGGCTGGCCGCACTGCGCGAGGGATTGCGGAATGTGCGGTTCCGTGAAGTCGACAGTCTCACGGTCGAATGCGTTTTCTACGGGTACCTCTACAACGACGGAAAAGCGGGACCCGCCTGGCAGTACGAGATCGGGGACATCGCGCCCGGACTCGAGGAGGAGCTGCTGATCTCCTTCGCGGAAAGCGTCGACGACCCGGCGCAGGACGAGGCGGCGGGCAAGTCCGCATACGCCCCGCGGAGTGTGCAGTGGGCCATCGACAAGCTGCAGCAACGCAAGTTTCTCGGTGGCGCGAACGCGGCGATTCTCGGGCTCGTCAAGCAGGTGGCCCGTTATCTGCGCGACCCGGATTTCAAGAAGAAGGTGCACGCCGAGTTCAGCGCCGCGATGGAGACCGGGCCGCGGCTCGTCGTCGCCCACTCGCTGGGCAGCGTCGTCGCCTACGACTGGCTGCGGTCCAACCCGCGGACCTCCGCGACGACCCTCATCACCCTCGGCTCACCGCTGGGGCTGCGGCCCGTCCTGCGTGAGCTGCACCCGTACCTCGACTCCTGCCAGGCCCCCTGGCCGGTCGGCATCGACACCTGGGTGAACGTCGCCGCGAAGGAGGACGTCGTCGCCACCGTGAAGGAGCTGGACGGACTGTTCGCCGGGAAGATCCACGACTTCCCCGCCGCCAACTCCCGCCGCACCGCCCACGACGCCGTCGTGTACCTGAAGAACGTTCATACGTCCAAGTCGGTGAAGGTGGCTCTTGGCTGAGGGTTCCGGGCAGGCGGGCCGGGCGGGGTATTTCTGCATCTCGGGCCGGCCCACGTACGGCGGGACCTTCGCGGATCTGGAGCTGTTGCCGAAGGAGGTACGGGCCGTCCGCAAGAGGCTCGGCGCGCTCGGTCTGACCGAGCTGTTCGCCGACGAGGTCAAGGAGAAGGCCAAGGCCCAGGGCAAGGACGGAGAAGGGTACGCGCTCACCCACGCGGAGCTCTGCGACGCCCTGTTCCACTGGAGCAAGCCCACTGCCGAGGCCCCGAACAAGGACTCGGACTCGGACTCAGACGAGCGCGAGCGGACGGCGACGCTCGTCATCTACGCGACCGGCCACGGCCACCAGTCGGAGAACGAGTGGGTGCTCGTCCCGCCGGAGCACGACGACCCCTTGAACCCGCGCGCCTCCGTGCCGCCCGCGGACCTGATCGCCGCCCTGAAGGAGCGGACGGACCTCGCCCAGGTCCTGCTGGTCCTGGACGCCTGCGGGGCCGGACCCGGCGGCGAGCAGACCCTGCTGGACACCCTGGAGAAGGCCCGGTACCGGCCGATCGACGGCCAGTTCGACCTGTGGGTGGTGGCCGCGGCCCGGCGGGCCGAGACGGCTCGGCAGACCGTGTTCTCCGACGCGTTCACCGCCGCGCTGCGCGACACCGCCGTCCGGTCCTTCGACCAGCCGCACCTGGATCTGACGAAGGTGATGGAATCCGTCCAGAAGGCACTGAGCCGCACCTCGCAGAAGGCGCGGATCGTCGCCGGTCACGAGGACCCGCACTGCCGGGCCCTGCCCAACCCGCTGTCCATGCCCTCCGAACCGCCGGACGGGCTCCCGGCCGGGTGGAGTCGGAGCTCCCGTGGGGTGCACAACCAGGAGGCGCCCGGGTGGTACTTCACCGGCCGTGAGGCCGCGCTGCGCACCGTCCTCGACCATCTGTCCGGCGCCGGATCCGCTCCGCCGCTGTGGCTGACCGGCTCCCACGGCAGCGGCAAGACCGCGGTCCTGGGCCGGATCGCCACCACCGCGACCCCGGACCTTCGTGCCAGGCTCCCGGTCGTGGCCCGGCAGGGGGTCCTGCCCGTCGGCGAACTCGCCCTGGCGCCGGTCGACGCGCGCGGCCGCACCGCGGACAGGCTGGCCGCCGAGATCGCCCGCCAGCTGAAGCTCACCGCCGCCGAGAGCGTCGCCGACCTGCTGGCCGGACTCGGCGGCGGAAGCGGCGGAAGCGGTGGACGCGGTGGAGGCAGTGGAGGCAGTGGAAACGGCGGAAACAGTGGAAACGGCGGAGCCGTCCGGGGGGTCATCGTCGATCACGTCGACGAGGCGGACGGGCCCGACGCCGTACTGGCCGACCTGATCGGGCCGCTGGCCGCGCTGCCGGACGTCCGGGTGGTGCTCGGCGCCGCGCGCCCGCTGCCCGGGCACCCCGCCGGGCTCACCGTCGACCTCGACGAACCGGCGCACCGCGGCCCCGCCGCCGTGGGCGCCTACCTGCGCACCCGGCTCGCCTACGGCGCTCCGGGCACCTCCGGCGGCCCCGGCTCACCGCAAGCCGTCACCGCCCTGGAGCGGCTCTGCGGCGGTTGCTTCGCGGCGGCGGTCGCGGCGGCGGACATCCTGGTCCGGGACCGCCTCGACGCCCTCGACCGGGCGTCCGAGGCCGCCGCCGAGCGGCTCGACCACCTGCTCCGCCGGACGCTGGGCGAGTTCCTCCCCCTGCCGGTGGCGGACACGGCGGTCGACGTCCTCACCGCGCTCTGCTCCTTGCACGACGACCTCTTCCTCGACCTGCCGACCTGGGCCGCCGTCACCGCGCGCCGCGCCCGGACCCCGGTCGACGCAGCGGAGCTGGCGGCCTGCCTCGCCGCCTGCCGGACCTTCCTGGAGCGGCGGGACGCCACCGTCCGCCCGCCCGGGCGGCCCCGGCCGGTGGTGCGGGCCGTGCTGCGGCAGCTGCTCGACGAGATCGGCCCCGACTCCGTCGGCTTCGCCGGCTGGGAGCGCGTCGCACCCCACCTGCTCGACATCCTCGCTGCGGCCGCGGCCGATCCCGTCGGCGACGTCGGCCGGCTGCTGGACGACCCCGGGTTCCTGCTCGCCCTGCCGCGGCCCACCATGACCCGGACGGTCAAGTCCCTGCGCGGCCCGGACCAGGCCGCGCGGGCCGCCGTGTGGAACGCCCAGCCGCGGCAGGCCGAGCCGCACCAGCGCCGGTTCGCCCTCGCGCTCGCCGCCACCCGGTGCGGACTCGCCGACCTCGCACAGGCCGTGGGGCCGGTCGCCGCGCCGTGCGGATCGCTGGAGGTGCGCTGGGCGCGGCCGGGCGTCCGCGAACGGCACACCGCCACGCGCGTGTCCGTCGCCGGGAGTCCCGGACCCGGCTCCGTCGTCACCGCGCACGACGACGGCACGCTGGTGTGGTGGGACGGCGGCAGCGGCGAGCAGGGGCCGTCGCGGCAGGTCGCCGACCGCCGCATCGTCGGCCTGCACCTGCTGGAGACCGCTGACGGGGCCGACGCCCTCGTGGTCCTCGCCGACGGCTCGGTGCTGCGCTGCGCCCCGGACGCCGACCGGGCGCCGGACCAGGTCCTGCGGACCGGGCGGGGCGAGCTGCCCGGCCACTCCGCGGGCCACCCGGCAGGCTTCCTCGCCCTCGGCGACGGCCCGGCCGTCGAGGTCCTGGCCGTGGGCCCGTCGGGCGAGGACCTGGAGCAGGTGGGCCGCGAGCCGTTCCGGCAGCCGGTCGTCCTGACGGCCTTGGCGGGCCCGCCCGACGACCCGGTCCTGTGGGCGGCGACCCTCGACGGCGTGGTCCACCGCTGGTCCCCGGCCGCACCCGGCGCACCGCGCAGGGTCGCGCTGTGCCCGCACCCCGTGCGGCTGGCCGCCGCCGCGGACGGTGAGACGGCCGTGATCGTCGACGCGGACGGCAACTGCACGTTCGTCGGCGGCGCGGCCGCCCTCGCGGGCGCGGTCCCGGCACTGCCCCACAATCTGCGGGCCGTGGAGCTGACCGCCGACTGGTTCGTCGTCGCGGGCGGCGACGGGGCCGGGTACGGGCAGGGGCCCGGTGGCGGCGCCGGCGGGAACTGGCTGGACACGTACAGCGTCACCGACGGCAGCAGCGCCCGCTGGCCGCTGGACGGACTGCCCACGGGAATCCGCTCCCACGGCTCGGACGGCTCGGACGGCTCGGACGGCTCCCACGGCTCGGGCGGCTCGGACGGCCTGGTCGTGGTGACGTCCCGCGCGCCCGCCCTGCTGCGCGCCCGCACCGAACCGAAGCACCGCACCTCGCAGCACCGCACCTCGCAGCACGGAATGTCGCAGCACGGAATGTCGCAGTACGGCCGCAGGAGGTAACCCGGATGACAGCAACGCCGTTCTCTCCAGCCGCCGCTGTCCCCGACACCGCGTTCGTGCGCGACCGGCTGGTCGGTCTGCTGCTGTTACTGAACCAGGCGGCCGCGCGGGACATGCCCGAGGAGGAACTCGCCGCCGCCGTGGCCGGGTCGGACCTCGCGGACGGCTGGCTCGGCGAGCTGCTCGCCCGGCCGGACCGCGACGCCGTCCTGGCCGCTCTCCCCGAGTGGCTGACGGTGTCCGACACCGGCGGCCTCACCGCCCTGGTGGACGTCTGCTCCGGCGCGGGGACCGAGCCCACGGACTCCGCGGCGCACCTGCGGATGCAGCGGCTGCTGCCGCTGCTCGGCGACGAAGTCCCGGACCAGCTATCGGAGTTGTGGGCCGAGTGTCCCGTCGGCATCGATCCGGCGGAGCGGGACGGCGGGCCGGCGCACGCGGCGGTGGTCGACACAGTCGGCGGGCGGGTCGCGATCACCCTGGCCGAGGCGTCGGCGTCGGTCGCCGGGCCCGGCTGGATCCGGCCCCTGGAGTGGGCCGGCCGGTATCTGATCGAGGCGCGGGAGGCCGTCGTCGCCCTGCTGGCCCGGTTGGGCGCCGCCGAGGCCGGCGGCCGGCCGGCTCTCCCGGTCGCGGCCGGTTCCCCCCGGCCCGAGGACCCGGCCATCGGACTCGGCTACGCCCTCGACCTCCTCGCCGAGGTCGCCGGGCTGCCCCGGCCGGACCTCCTCGCCGTCGGCGTCCTGGCGGACGGGCAGGCCTTGGCGCCGATGACGGACGCCGACCTGACCGGACGCGTCGAGGCGCTCGCGCTGATCGGCGTCAGCGAAGTCCTCGCCCCCACCGCGCAGGGCTGGGTCAAGGCCGGCCCCGGCGGCGGCCTCGAAGCGCTGCCCGGCGCGCTCACCCTGGACGGGGCCGCCGCCGCGGTCTGGGGCGAGCCGTGGACCGAGTGGAAGCACGCCCGGCACCGCGAGGAACTGCTCCGCCTGGGCTGGGTGCCCCAGCCGCTGAAGGCGGCCCGGCCCGGCGACCCCGTGGCGAGACAGGTCGCCGGCCTCCGGGAGATCTTCCAGGGCAAGGACAAGGAGAAGGAGAGCGAGAAAGAGGGCGGGGCGGGCGGGCGCAAGCAGACCGGGAGAGCCAGACGGGTGGCCGTCGTCGGCGGCACCGTGCGCAGCGGGAAGACCACGATCGCCGAGCACCTCGCCGACGATCTGCGCAGCCGCGGCTGGCAGGTGCAGGCGATCAGCTCCACGCGGGGTGAACTGCCGGACCGGGACCCGCTGATCGAGGCCGCCTGCCGGGCGATCGACCTGATGGAGCGCGACGAGGGCAAGCCCTGTCTGCTGATCCTGGACGGGCTGCTCCCCCTCCAGGGCGGCAACAATGCGGTGAACGCGCTGCTGCCGATGGTGTCGGAGGACATCTGCGGCAGCGTCCTCGCGCTGCTGGAGTACGACGTCTCCGCGCAGTTCGAGTGGAACACGGACGGCCTGGACGTCGCCGCGGCCGTCGTCGGCGGGCCGCACCTGGAGGACTTCGTCAAGGACGTGGCCCTCGCGCGGCCGGGACAGCTCGACGTCGAGGTCGGGCTGGCGGAGGTCCGGCGCAGCGACGGCAGCCGGGACCTCGACCGCATCATCAGGGTCATGGGCGCCGACGGTGGCGAGGACCCCGTGCTCGACTGCTTCGGCGGTCTCGGACTCGCCCAGCAGGAGGCGGTGGCCGACCTGGCGGCGGCCTCGCTGATCCACTCGGGCATCCCTGAGGAGACCCTCGCCGACCTCGACCTCGGTGAGGAAGAGCGTGCAGCCCTCGGCGTCCGGACGCTGACGGGAGCGGGGGGAGACGGCCTGGCCAGGATTCCGTGCGTCGAGGACTGCACCCGGATCCTGCAACGCGTCCTGCAGATCCGGGAGGAGATCGAGGAGGGCGACGACCGCGACGAGCCCGAGCTGGTGCCCCTCCCGGGCGAGCACCGGCTGCGCGCCGAGGTCGTCGAGCGGCTGCAGCCCCGGGTCGAGGAACTGATGCGGCACGAGTCCCGCGAGGTCCTGACCTGGCTGCTCGGCGCCCGGCTCCACCACGCGCGCGTGGCCGCCGAGCTCCTCGACCGCACCCGCGGCGGCGCGTTCGCCGACTGGCTCGCCGGGGCGCAGGCCGCCGAACTGGCGCGCTGTCTCACCGCGCTCGGCTCCTCGCTGAGCGAGGAGATCGCCGGGGACGTCGTCCTGGAGTTCACCAAGCGCCTGGAGGACGATCCGTCGCCCCTGCGGCTGCACGACCTGGTGACCGTGATCCGCGGCATCCGGCACGCCATGTCCACCGGCGCGCTCGTCCTGGACGGCGTCAGGACCTGGCTGCGGGCGCAGGTGAACGCCGTCCTGACGGCCGGGGAGGGCACCGCGCAGCAGCGGCTGCACCTGCTGGAGCGGATCGAGTGGTTCCAGAACGCCGACCTCGACGAGATCGCCGTCAAGCGGGTCGCGGAGGTCGTCACCGGTCTGGACCCCACCCGCCCCGCCGACTACTTCCTCGTGCTGCGCGCCCTGCGCCTGCAACGGCGGCTGTGGCGGCGGGTGGCGGAGGACGCCGCCCGCCACTACGAGGACACCCCCGGCTACCACCCCGTCGACCAGGAGGCCGGCCCGGAACTGCTGATCGACTACCGGCCCCGGGCGGAGGACGGCTTCGCCGTGGTCCTCGCCGGGATGATGCTGCGCCGCCACGTCGACCGGACCGACCAGACCCAGTGGGTCACGATGATCGACGAGTACCAGGACCTCCTCCAGCCCGCCCTGGACAACAGCAGCCCCCGGGACGTCATCACCGCGCTGCACGAACTGCGGCGGACCTCCGGCATGCACCGCAACGAGATCTTCAAAAGGGCCGTCAACACCCACCGCGACGGGGGCCGTTACCTGGGCGCGCTGCGCGCTCTCCTGCGGCGCGCCACCCCGATGGAGACCGTGGAGTTCCTGCGGGTCGTGCAGGGCCTGCACGCCTGGTGCGCCTGTCTGCTGCTGGCGGCCCCGACCCCGGGCCTGGTGTGGACCGAGGACAACGACCCCGACCACGAGCTCGCCGCAAGCCTGGCCGAAGCGACGAAAGGCGACCCGAAGGCGGCGGGCATGCTGCTGTCGGTGACGCACTCGGTGGAGAACCCCTACCACCAGAGCGGCGAGAGCTTCGCCCAGCGCTTCGGCAACGCGCTCGGCGAGACCACCGTCGCGGACTGGCTGACCAAGGACCCTCGATCGTCCGTGAAGTACTACCTGGTCAAGGGGTTGTGGGAGGCGCAGGTCGGGTACCGGGAGCGGTGTCTGGGCCTGATGGTCGACATCGTCGCGCAGTCGCTCGCCATCTCACGGCGGGCCTGGGGTCCCCGGCTCGCCCTGTGGATCGGCGCGGACCCGGAGTTCGGCCCGGGTTTCCTGGCGGACCTGCAGGAGCGGATCGGCATCGACGATCTGCTGGTCGGCATGAGCGTGTGGTCGCCGCCGGACGCACAGGCCGAGTTCCACCGGCTGGCCCGCGCCCTCTACCCGAACGCCGCGCACCGGTACGCCCAGACCTTCGACGTCGGCGAACTGGCCCACCGGCTGGCCAATGCCTCGTCCATCGCCGTCGCCGAGACCTGCCGCGAGGTCGCCCGCACCATGCGGCACGGCAAGCGGGACGAGAACGGGGTCTCCGGGGCGGGCCTGCTGCAGAAGACCGGCAAGATCATCGGGCGGCGGGACGTGTGGACGGACCGGCTCGACACCGTCCGCACGGGCGAGGAGTTCACCCAGTTCCTGAGCATCCTCAGCGAGATCGACCGGGGGTTCGTCCGCCGTCTCCTCGGCGAGTACGGCGAGCGCACGATGCTCACCGCCGTCCATGCGACGGAGGAACTGCGGCTGGTGTGGAAGACCCGCTCCGCCATGTACCAGAACCCGCTCGCGGCCACCGGCATGCTCTCGAAGCTGGAGCAGGTCGCCGAGCTCGGCCGGGCCGTCTACACGGGGCTCTCGGACGACACCCACCTGATGAAGATCTTCACCGACGAGCTGCAGTTGCTGCAGAACCCGAGCGAGCAGTACACCGCCGCCCTGCACCTCAGCCGGATCGGGATCGGACCCACTCACCCCCGCAACGCGGAGTGGATGCAGATGACGTACGAGCTGAAGCTGCGGATCGTGTCCACGGTCTCCAGCCCGCGCGCCATCCGGGACATCCTGCGCACCATGGCGCTCTGGGAACGCCGTTGGGCGATCGAACTCGTCCCGAAGATAGATCTCGCCAAGCCCGCGCGCCGGCTGCGGCTGGGCCTGATCGCCGACCTGGAGCCGACCATCGGCCTCGCCGCCATGCTGACCAGCCTCGACGACCGGGACCGGGCGTCGCGCACGCTGGAGATGCTGGAGGAGGTCGGCTGGGAGCGGGTGGTCGATCACGTGGACCTGCCGTCCGCGGTGCTGCTGCTCCGGCTGGTGGGCCAACTGCAGCCGCATCACGGGGGAGCGGTCGCCGCGGCCGTCAACGCCCGGATCGTCACGCTGCTGGCCCGCGCCATCGTCCTCGACGACCGGGCCATGTGGCGCGAGGTGGGCCATGCCTGCCAGGCCCTCGCGGCGGCCGGCCGGCCCGTGCGGGGCGTCGGCGATCTGCCGGCCCGCGAACCCCTGGTCGCCGACTCCCCGGCCGTCGCCCGCGCCCTGCACTGGTTCCCGCCCACGCCCTGGCGCGCCCGCTTCCAGAACGTGGCCGTCGACCGCCTGGTCTCGCACCCGCCGCGCTCCTCCGCGGGCGACCTGACCCTCGCCCTCGCGGGGGCCACCGCCGCCGGCCGCCTCGCCGACCTGCTCGCCGGCCTCGACGGCCTCGGGCCCCTCGCCGCCGCGGGCACCAGGGATCTCGCCGACCTGACCGAGTTCGCCGCCGACCACCCCGACCTCGCCGCCGCCCTGCGCCCGTACCAGGCCGTCTTCGAATCCCACCTCCAGTCCGCGACGTCCGTGGGGTCCCTGGGCGCCCGCCGCCTCCGCCGCAGCATCACGGTGCTCGCGGCGGGCCCGTCGACGTTCAACGACGCGGGCTGACGGTCCGGTCGACAGCTGTTGCGCTGCCGGCCGGGCTTCGGAGCCTGTGGCACCGGCTCTCAGTGGTGGGCGTGGACGACGGCGTGGCCCTTGCCGCGGCCGATCATCCACTTGTTGACGGGTGTGGTGATCAGGAAGGCGACCACGAAGCCGCCCAGGAGGGCCGACCAGAACAGACCGTCCGTCAACTCGGCCTCCATCGCGCCCGGGGTGAGGGCGATGATCGAGTTGTCGACCAGTTCCATCACGGCGATGGAGACGGTGTCGGCGGCCAGCGCCACCTTGACCGCGGCCCGGAGGTCCAGCCCGGCCCGGCGCACCGCGAACAGGGTGAAGGAGTAGCCGAACAGGAACGCGAGCGCGATCGCGACGACCATGGTCGGCACATTGCCCCAGCCGAGAGCGGTGCCGATGACCATGCCGAGGATCTCGCCGATGGCACACCCGGTCAGGCAGTGCAGTGTCGCCTGCACGGCCATGGCCCACGAGGCGCCGGCGCGCTGATGATCTTGGTGATGGGCGTTGTCCATGGGTCCTGTATACCCCTAGGGGGTATCTAGGGCAAGCGTCGGGGCGGACCTGGAGCGCCCCGGGCGGGCGGCCGTCGGGCCGCCCGCCCGGGAAGGGTCAGCTCTTGCCGCTCGTGCCGCTCGTGCCGCTCTTGCCGAGAAGCTTGTTCATCTCGGCGATCTCGGCGGTCTGCGCGGTGACGATGTCGTCGGCCATGGAGGTGGCGGGACCGTACTCGCCCTTGTCCTTCTCGACCTCGGCCATGTCCACGGCGCCCTCGTGGTGCTCGACCATCATGGTCAGGAACATGGAGTCGAAGTCCGCGCCGGACGCCTTCTCCAACTCGGCCATGTCCGAGCCGTCCATCATGCCGGGCATCCCGTGCGATCCGGACGAGCCCGAGTGGTCCATGCCGGACGTCGACCCGGCCGTGCTGTCGGACGTCGTCGGGACGTCCTCGCCCCATGACGTCAGCCAGCCGCTCATGGTCTTGATCTCCGGGTCCTGCGCCTTCTCGACGCGCGAGGCGAGATCCTTGACCTCGGCCGACGAGGCCCGGCCGGCGGCGAGCTTCGCCATCTCCAGGGCCTGCCGGTGGTGCGGGATCATGCCCTGTGCGAAGGACACGTCCTGCTCGTTGTGCCCGCCGGCGGCCGTGCTGCTGCTTGCGCTGCTGCTTCCGCTTCCGCTGCTGGTGTCGCTGCCGCTGTCGTCGTTGCCGCAGGCGGCGAGGGTGAACGCGGCGGTGACGGCCGCGGCCGCGAGAACGGCGCGACGGGTCAGGGTACGGGTTTTGCGCATGCTGAAACTCCTGCTGTGCTCTGAGCGTTCTGCGAAGAGAGATCCGGACGTGGACGCGGTGACGCGTGGTGTCTAGATCCGCAGGAGTTGGAGTTCCGCCAGGGAGGGCGGCGCGCGTGCGCAGTCCGGGGCCTCGGCGCCGTACGAGCGGGCGGCGTCGGCGCGCACGGGTACGGCGACCGGGTCGGGCACGAGGGCGGGCAGGGCGGGAGCGCCGCTCACCGCGGCCGCCGCACAGGTCGGATCGGCGTGCTGGAGGTGGCCGCCTCCGCAGTGCCCGCCCTCTCCGGCGCAGTCGTCGGAGGCACTGACCGAGACGGCCCCCGAGGCGGCCTCCATGTGCTGCGCCGACTGCGACTGCAACTGCGACGGCGACTGTGCCTGTGACGGCGGCTGCGACCCGGCGTGCTCGTGCACGGCTCCGACGGGAGACAGCGCGTGCATGGCCAACAGCCCGGCCAGCACCCCGAGCACGAGCAGCACCCGCCACCGCCGCACGGGCGTCGACGCGAGGTGCCGCTCCAAGGCCTTCATTGCGCCCATCGTAGGCGGCGCCGGAAGCCGAAGAGCGACACTCGCGCATCACGGGTCACACGTCACACGTCAGACGCCCCGTCACGGACGGTCATCCGCTGCCGGGCGCCACCGCGCGGCCGGTCTGCGGGGAGATCATCCCGGCGCACAGGCCGCGGGCGGCGAGTCCCTGCGCGATCCGGGGGATCGCGGCGAGCGTGTTCGCCGACCAGTCGTGCATGAGAATGATCTGCCCGCCGGTGAGCCGTCCGGCGGCCTGGACGATGGCGTCGGCGCCGGCGCCGTTCCAGTCCTGTGAGTCGACGTCCCAGATGATCTGGGTGAGCCCGTACTTGGCGGCGACCGCCTTGACCGTCGGGTTGGTCTCGCCGTACGGCGGCCGGAACAGTCTCGGAGTGCCGCCGCCCGCGCTCGCGACGGCCTGCTGGGTGCGGTAGATCTCGGAGTCGATCGCCGCCTGGCCCAGCTGGGTCAGATGCGGGTGGGTGTAGCTGTGGTTGCCGACCCACATGCCGGCGCTGACCTGCGCCCGCACCTGGGACGGGTTGGCGGCGGCGTACTGGCCCTGGTTGAACATCGTGGCCCGCAGCCCGTTGCGGGTGAGCGCGCCGAGCAGGGCCGCGGTGTTGGCGGACGGGCCGTCGTCGAAGGTCAGCCCGACGTATCCCGTGCAGACGGCGGCCGGCACGGGTGCGGCGGCCTGTCCGGGCGTGCCGGCCTGCGCGGGTGTGGAGCCGAGGGTGAGGGTGGCGGCCACGGTCAGGGCGGCGACCGCCGGTTGCGCGAGTGAGCGGCGGATTCTCATGGGGTCTCCTCCCTTCAGGGCGCTGTGCAGGAGACGGTCGGCCAGGTCCAGTTGCCGTTGGGCTGAACGGTGACGCCCCAGTTGTTGCCGCTGCCGTTGGGTTTCGCCGTGAGCACCTGGGCGCTGGGGTAGGCGGCGGTGATGTTCCAGGTGGAGAGGATCTTCGCGGGGGAGGGGACGTTCATCGTGACCGTCCAGTCGGCGGCGCCGGTGACCGAGACGTTGAGGTTGTACCGGTCGCTCCACTGCTGCCCCGCGGAGAGGGCGGCGGAGCAGCTGCTGCCGCTGCCGCCCGAACCGGTCCCGCCCACCGTGATGTTGGAGTTGCCGCTGCTCTGGTAGCCCTCGGTCGCCATGATCATGTAGTAGCTGAAGCTGCCGAGCGGCATGCCGGCGCGGGCCCAGGCGTCGAAGTGGTTGCCGGTGGTGATGGTGCCGCCGGTCCGCTTCGACTGGCGGACGCTCCAGTACTGGTCGAAGGTCTTGGTGCCCTCGACGGACGGGGCGTTGTACCGCGTCGTCCGGTAGATGTCGTACGTGCCGCCGTCGCTGGTCACCGCGCCCATGTACGTTCCCGTGGGCCGGTAGGTGCCCCAGTTGTCGACGATGTAGTACTCGACGAGCGGGTTCGACGTCCATCCGTAGAGAGCCAGGTAGGCGTTGCCGGACGGATTGAAGGAGCCCGAGTAGCTCACGCTCCTGCGGCCGCCGTTGGCCCAGCCCTTTCCGGCGACGAAGTTCCCGGTGTTGCTCCAGGAGGTGCTGTAGTTGCCGCCGGCGGCCAGGTTCATCGAGACCGTGCCCGGGGCGTCGGTCCAGAACGAGTAGTAGTAGCCGTTGTTCGTGCCGGTCTGGTTCGTGGTGACGACGGTGTCGGCGTGTGCGGTGCCCGGCAGGGTCATCGCGGCCACGGCGACCAGCACGGTCGTGCAGACGCCGCTGATGAACAGCCTCAAGCGGCCGGGACTGCGTGCGGGTGCGTTGTTCATGGGGGGTGCTTCCTCCTCATCGTCGTGAGGTCGATGAGGAGGAGTTTTGGTATGCCCCTGCCAACTGTCAACAGTTTCGGCAATGATCCCGAAACATTCGCCTTGCTGGTGAGTCGCTGGGTGGATTGTTTCTGCTGCTCAGTGACGGGATGCGGCGGATCTCGACCGGATGGAGGCAGAGTGATCGCCGCTTCAAGATCGGTACGCAACTTTCGACGCCTCGAATGTTTCGAGGAATTTCCGATCAGCTGGCCGGTCCGTGCGAGAGCCCGGGCTCACTCCGTGCGCAGCGCCGTGGCCGTGCCGGTCCGCGCCGCCCAACCCGCCGGGAGGGCCGCACCGGCCACCGCGATGACCAGCCCGCCCAGGGCGAGCAGGGCCGACAGGGGCGGGCCGTAGACGGCGATCATCGACGTGGGCAGGTTCATGCCGACGGCCTCGCCCATGAACGGCGTGACGAACCGGTGCAGGGCGACCCCGGCCGGGACCGCCGCCACGCCCGCGAGCAGGCCGATCCCGGCGACCGAGGTGACGACCATGACCACGGTCTGGCGGGGAGCCATGCCCAGCGCCTTGAGGACGCCGAGGTCGTGGACGCGGTCGCGGGTGTCGAGGACGACCGTGTTGAGCACGCCCAGCCCCGCGACCACGACGAGCATCAGCGTGAGCATCCCGATCAGCGCGTCCATGGCCGCGATCACACTGGACGAGTCGCCGGAATCGGCCATGGCGACGGCGTCGAGCGGGTCCAGCGCGCGGTTGAGCGCGGTCAGATAGCCGGACAGGTCCGTGCCGGATCTCGTCTGCACGTCGTAGCGGCCCGGAATCGCGTCGAGTCCCAGCGCGGTGAGGGTCGAGGTCCCGGTCAGGAGCTCCATCCCCTCGCCCTCCGTGAAGAAGGCCTCGCCGACGATCCGTACCGAGGCCTGCCGCCCCTGCTCCGTCAGGGTCACCGTGTCCCCGACCCGGATCCCGGCCGCCTTCAGGAACCGGGCGGTGACCACGGCCTGGCCCGGCGTGCCGTCGAGCCACTCGCCCGAGACCATCGGGGGACCGGCCCACGAGGCGTCGCCCTGGTACGCCACCACGGTGGTGGCGCCGGTGATCCCGGACGCGCTCACCTCCGCCTGGGCCGTGCCGTAGAAGCGGCTCGTCCCCGGCTGCGCACGGAGTGCGGCGGCGACCGCGGCCGGGTCGGCCTTCTGCGCCTCGGGCCCGCCGTCCGCGCGGACCGCCTGGGCGCCCGGCGGCGCCTGCCCCCCGCCGGTCCCCACCACGACCGACCCGGCCGAGTTGAGCATGCGGCCCGACTGGACGGCCCCGAGCGTGAGCGCGAGCCCGACTGCGAAGGTGACGGCGACGGCGCCGAAGACGACCGCGGCGGCCGTCGTCGCCGAACGCGCCGGACGGGCGAAGGGGTTGGCCAGCCCGAGACTCACCGCGCGCGGCAACGGCAGCCGTCCCGTCAGCCGCCGCACCAGCCGCCCCCGACCGGCCCCGGGCGTACGCCCGACGGTGATCGCCTCCACCGTGCGCAGCCGCCCGGCGCGCAGCGCGGGCGCCAGCGCGGCGACGGCGACCAGGACGAGGGCGGCGGCGGGCACGACCACGTCGAGCCACCCGGGAATCGACGCCGCCGGCCCCTCGAAGGCCTCGCCGACCTCGCTGAGCACGGGAACGGCCAGCAGATTGCCCAGCCCCACGCCCAGCACGCAGCCCACCGACGCCGGGATCAGCGCCTGCCCGACGTAGGCCCGCACGACCTGCGCCGGCGTGAAGCCGAGGGCCTTGAGAACGCCGATGCGCCGGGTCGCGGCGCCCACCGCCCCGCTGACGACGATGCCGATGACCAGCACCGACAGCAGCAGTCCGAGGAGCCCGAACGCGGCCAGGAACGGCACGAACGCCATCGAGTTGGCCGTCGCCTCCTGCTTGACGCTCAGATAGGACTGCACACCGGTCAGCGCGCCCTTCGGCACACTCGCGGCGATCGCGGCGCGACCGGCGGCCACCTGGGCGTCCGTGCCCGCCTGCCGGAAGCGGTAGAGCATCTCGTACGTGGGCGCGGAGCCCGCCGTGGCCAGCGCCTCGGCCTGCGCGGGAGTCACCCAGGCGTCCGCGGTGCCGGTCACCGACCGGGCGACGCCGACCACGGTCAGCGTGTCGCCGCCCGGCGCGCCGGGGATCGTCAGCCGCACGCCCAGCGGCGCGGGCACCCCGTCGTGGGCGACGACGATCTGCCCGGGGCCGGTCGCCCACTCGCCCTCGACGAGGTCGACGTCGTCGACGCCGACCGTCGCGTCGGCCCGGCCGACGACGGTCATCGGCGGCAGATCGACACCGGCCGGAACGACATCCGAGCCGGAGGCCGTGCGAGGGCGCACGGAAACGGTCCGGAAGGGTCCGGCCGCCGCACTCACGCCCGACGCCCGGCCGGTCGCCGTCGTCGTCGCCGCGAGCTGCTCGGCCGAGACCCTCGCCCCGTCGAAGTGCGCGGTCAGATGGGCGCCGTGCTGCTTGGCGAAGGCGTGGTCGAAGGGCGCCTGGGACGCGAGGAGAAGCCCGGCGGCGAGCACCGACGCGGTGACGGCCACCAGCGTGGTGAGGATCATGACCGTGGTCTGCACGCGCCGCCGTCCGACCCCGGCGCGCACCACCCGCCCCAGAGCGCTCATCGGGTCACCGCCGCGGCATGCCTGCTGTCCCGGACGACCCGGCCGTCGACCAGCTCGACCGTCCGGGTCGCGCAGGACTCGGCCAGCCCGAGATCGTGGGTGACCAGGACGATCGTCTGCCCTTCGGCGTTGAGCTCGGTCAGCAGTTCCCGGACGTCCGCACCGGAGACGGAGTCCAGCGCGCCGGTCGGCTCGTCGGCCAGCAGCAGGGCCGGACGGTTCATCAGGGCCCGGGCCACCGCGACCCGCTGACGCTCCCCGCCGGACAGCCGGCCGGGGTAGGCGCCGGCGTGCCGGTCGATGCCGAGGCGCTCCAGCAGACCGGCGGCCCGACCGCGGGCCTCGGCCCGGGGCATTCCGGCCAACTGGGCGGGCAGCAGCACGTTGTCGGTGACCGTCAGGTCGTCCAGCAGATTGAAGAACTGGAAGACCATGCCGACCTTCGACCGCCGGTACCGCGCCGACCCGGCCTCGCTCAGCCCGTCCACCCGCAGCCCGTCGACGGTGACGCTGCCCGCGCTCGGCCGGTCGAGTCCGGCGACCAGGTTGAGCAGCGTCGACTTGCCGCTGCCGGACGGCCCCAGCACGGCGACCGCCTCTCCGGCCTGCACGCTCAGCGTCACGTCGGCGAGAGCGGGCGGCCCTTCCCCGTACGTCCGGGTCACCTCGCGGATGTCGATGACGGGCGGGGTCGCGGTCGCGGCCACGGTGCCTCCAGGAGCGGGTGGTGTGATGGACGGTTTCGTTCGCCCCGAAGCTAGGGGCGCGGCCGTGCCGGGGGCGTCGCCCGTGACGGCGAGAGCGGCTACCGTCCCGGGATGACCGGCCGAGCACGTCATCCCTGCGATGTACGCGGGCGATGTAGACGCCCCGTCAGGCCCGTCCGCACGAGGTCGGATGTGACGGGGTGAGGGAGTTGCGAGACTGAGCCCATGGGCGGAACTTTCGGAGCGGAGCTCGTCGAGCGATGGCGCAAGGCCGTCGTATCGCTGCGGCAGCGGAGCCCGCTGCCGCGCCCGTCGCGCTGGATGTGGACGGCCGACGTGATCATCGCCGTCGTCCTGGCCGCCTGCACGGTGGCCGCGGCCCACAGCCGCAGCGGCGACGTCCCGCTGCCGCCGATGAAGGTGCCGATGCCCCCGCAGGTGCCGGCGCCGGGCGCCGAGGCGTCCGCCCCCTTCGCGCGGGTGGAGGTGGTGCAGCACCTCGCGGCGGCCCAGCCCTGGCAGTTGGCGCTGGCGGCCCTCACCGCGTTGCCCCTGACGGTCCGCAGAAGGTGTCCGCTGTCGGCGTTCTGGGCGGTGATCTGCGCGAGCCTGCTGTTCAACCAGCGGCTGAGCGGCGCCGACGCGACCGTGTACACGTTCCTGTCGTGCGTGGTCGCCGCCTACAGCGCGGCGGTGTACAGCCCGTACCGAGCGAGAGCGCTGGTCAGCCTGCTGGTGGGAGCGTCCGTCCTGGCCCTGCTCCACGACGAGAACTTCCCGTCCGTCACCCCCGGCCTGTGGCCGTTCTTCGCCCTGCTCGGGGTGGGGCTCGCGGCCAACGCCGTCCACACGTGGAAGCAGCGCGTACGGGTGCTCCAGGAGGAGCACGAGGCCGCCACCCGGCTGGCGGTCCACCGCGAACGCTCGCGCATCGCCCGTGAGTTGCACGACGTCGTCACCCACAATGTGAGCGTGATGGTGATCCAGGCGGGGGCGGCCCGCAAGGTGATGGACGCGGCGCCCGACCGGGCCCGCGACGCGCTGCTGGCCGTCGAGGCCGGCGGACGCACCGCGATGGCCGAACTACGCCATGCGATGGGCCTGTTGACCATGACGCCCGAGGACGAGCCGGCCCTGGCTCCGCAACCGGGCCTGGGCCAGCTGGCGGCTCTCGCCGACCGTGTACGCGAGACCGGCGTCCCCGTCGAACTGACCGTCACCGGCACCCCGGCGCCGCTGTCGGCAGGCGCAGACCTGGCGGCCTACCGCGTGGTGCAGGAGGCCCTGACCAACACGGTCAAACACGCGGTCGGCGCGAAGGTCCGGATCGCCGTCGACCACCTCCCCGACGCCGTGCGCATCGAGGTGTCCGACACCGGCGGCACTCCCGCGGCCCGGGTCGCCCCGGGCGGCGGCCGCGGCCTGACCGGCCTGCGCGAACGCCTGGCCGTCTACGGCGGCACCCTCCAGGCAGCGGCCCGCGTCACCGGCGGCTTCCAGGTCACAGCCGTCCTGCCGGTCGGCGTCGAGGAGCCGGCGTGACCGACCCGCCGCGCGTGGTGATCGCCGACGACCAGGCACTGGTCCGCACCGGCTTCGGCATGATCCTGGCGGCGGACGGAATCGAGGTGGTCGCCGAGGCCCGAGACGGCGAAGAGGCGATCGAAGCGGTCGCCCGCACCGCTCCCGACCTGGTCCTCATGGACATCCGCATGCCCGGCACCGACGGCCTGGAAGCGACGAGACGCATCCTCTCCGCCGCCGCGCCGCCCACCCCACCCCGAGTGATCATGCTGACCACCTTCGACCTGGACCGCTACGTCTACGCCGCGCTCACCGCGGGCGCGAGCGGCTTCCTCCTCAAGGACGTGACCCCGGAACACCTCGTGGCCGCCGTCCGCACAGCCCGCACCGGCGACGCACTGCTGGCCCCGACCATCACCCGCCGCCTGATCGAACGCTTCGTCTCCCACGAGGCCGCGACCCCCACGGCACTGCACCGCGACCTGACGGTCCTCACCCCCCGCGAACTGGAAGTCCTCCGCTCCCTGGCCACCGGCCTGAGCAACGCCGAACTGGCGACCCGTTTCACCCTGAGCGAGGCCACGGTGAAAACCCACGTGGCCAGGATCCTCGCCAAACTCCGCCTACGAGACCGAGCCCAGGCAGTGGTCGTGGCCTACGAAACAGGCCTGATCACCCCGGGCCCGGGCCCCCGGCCGCCGGACTGACCGCCGAGCTGCGAGCGGGTCAGAGCCGACCGAGGTCGATCTCCACCGGGAAGGGGGCCACTGCCTTCAGGACGCCGGTGAACACGTCTCCGTCCCGGTAGGTCTTCGTCGCGGGGTCGAGAACGTAGGTGTACACGAGAGGAACGCCGGTCACGGCCTGCTCGATCCGCCAGTAGAAGCCGATGCCTGCCTTGGCGTACTGGTCGACCTTCACGACCCGGTCGGTGGTCTCCGAGCCCGGCGACACCACCTCCGCGACCAGCAGCACATGCTCGGGGCGGGTGGGGGTGACGTCGATCGTGTCTGCGCGGTACACGACGACGCCCGGGCGGCGATTGGTGAGCGGGACGTCCTGAAGCCGGACGTCGAAGTCGGTGTCGGCATTCCACTCCGGGCCCGCGGCGGCATCCAGGGCGTTCGCCAGAATCCGCCGCCGGATTCAGCGTACTGTCTGCCGCCCGTCCGGCACGCTGATGTCGCTGACGCCCCCTCCCCGTCGGCAGGCCTCCGAAGTGACGCGGCGATCGGATTCGACGGTTCTGGCGTGAACGGGTCGGGCACGAGGTCCGTACGTGTATCCGATCGAGGCGCATATCCGGATGAACCACTCGATCTTCATGAGGTCGGTACACACGGGCCGCGCGTGCAGCGGGCGGCCACGGGGGATGTGAGGAAAGCATGGCGACGACGAGTGACACGGTGCGCAGAGGCACCGTGGTTCCGGTGGACGCGGCGCGTTGGGCGATGGGGGCTTTCGTCATCGTCAACGCGGTGATCGTCGAGGCGCTGTTCCTCAGCGCCGGTTCGGGCAAGAACGGGGTGCTCACGGTCGCCAAGTTCTTCGGACTGCACGCGGCCCTGCTGATGCTGTTCCAACTGCTGCTGGTGGCCCGGCTGCCCTGGCTGGACCGCCGTATCGGGATGGACCGGCTCACGGTGTGGCACCGCTGGGTCGGCTTCCTGCTGCTGTGGACCGTCCTCACCCACGCCACGCTGGTGGTGCTCGGCTACGCGAACCTCAGCGACGTGTCCATGGGGAAGACGATCGTCGCGCTGAGCGGCGTGCCGGCCTCCCTGCTGGGCATGCTCGCCGCGGCCGTCATCGTCGTGATCGCGGTGATCTCCACCCGGCCTCTGCGGCGGCGACTGCCGTACGAGGTCTGGCACGGACTGCACCTGCTGCTCTACGTGGCCCTGGGCCTGTCGTTCGTCCACCAGTTGCAGGAGACCACGACGTTCACGTCCTCCGCGTTCGCCACGGCCTACTGGTGGATGCTCTGGCTGTTCGCCTTCGGCGCCCTGCTGACCGGGCGGCTCGCCCTGCCGCTGTGGCGCAACGCCCACCACCGGTTCCGCGTCACGGCCGTGGTACCGGAGTCGGACGACGTGGTCTCCGTGTACGTCACCGGCCGACACCTCGACAAACTCCCGGCCCGCGCCGGCCAGTTCTGCATCTGGCGGTTCCCCGGGCACAACCACTGGTGGCTGGCCAACCCCTTCTCCCTGTCGGCGGCGCCGAACGGACAAGGGCTGCGTCTCACGGCGAAGGCGGCGGGCAGCACCAGCGCCGGCCTGCGGAACATCCCGGTCGGCAGCCGCGCCTTCGTCGAGGGCCCGTACGGGGCGTTCACCTCGCTGCACCGGACCCGGCCCGGCACCCTGCTGATCGCCGGGGGCGTGGGCATCACGCCCGTGCGCGCCATGCTGGAGGAGGAGGCGACCGGCGACGTCGTCGTGCTGTACCGGGTGCGCAGCGAGGCCGACGCCGTGCTGCTGGACGAGGTGCGCCACCTGGTCGCGCTACGGGGCGGACGGCTGCACCTGCTCACCGGCAGAACCGACGAGGGCGGCACCCCGCCGTTCGGCCCGGACAACCTGCACCGGCTGGTCCCCGACCTCACCGAACGCGACGTGTACGTCTGCGGCCCGCCCGCCATGACCAGGACCGTCCTCGCCGGCCTACGAGACCTGCGGGTCCCCGCCCGACAGGTCCACGCCGAGAAGTTCGGCCTGGCCTGAACCGAAAAGGCGCCGGGATTTCGATCCGACCCTGCTACGGCTGCTGCTGTCCTCGACTGGTGCGACGGCCGGACGGAGGCACTGGTGCACGCTTCCGTCCGGTACGGCCCCGCCGGACCCGGCCGCTACTGGCGGTGGCGGCGCGCGGCCTGTCGCGGCGGCAGGGTCAGTGTGATCTGCCGGACGAGCTGCTGAAAGCACGCGAGCGACGCGATGGCGGGCAGCGAAGCCCCGGCGATACCGGTGAAGGTCTTGTCCGCCTGCGCCACGCACAGCATCATCGCGACGGAGGAGAAGAACAGCACGATGAACCAGGAATGCACAGCTCGGCGCTGATGCAGGGCAGTGCGGAGGATGGAGAGCGAGGCCACCATCCAGGGGCCGTACACGAGCAAAGGCCAGGACGGGACCGTTTCGCGTCCGCTTCCGGACGTGATGTCCTGCAGAGGCCGGTAGGCCACCACCCCGCCGAAGACGCTGACCATCGCCACGATGACGGCAACGAGTGCGACGATGACGAAACTGCCGGTCTGCAACCACTTGAGTCGGACTTTCCGGACCCGCATCTTCCGATGCCCGACAGAAAAGCCTCGAGTGGACGGCAGTTGAGCGGTGACCTGCGCCAGGCTCTCCATCGGGTCGGTGAAGTCGACGCCGGCCGAAGGCTCGCCGCGAGGCGGCGGCACCCTGGCCGTCTGCTCCGTCGGAACAGCCTCCTGCATGAGATAGGCAAGTTCCTCGACCGGGTCCCAGCCCGCGTCGGGTGGGGTCAGGGGAACCCCTGCGTGCACGCTGTCGACAGGTTCACCGTTCCAGCCGGTGTCCGGCCCGTAGGAGTAACTGTCGGAATACCATGCGCGCCGCTCAAACGAAGGATCTGCATATTCATGATTCATAGGAAGGCGCCCGTCGGGCACGGTCCCCATGACGGCCCGAGTACTCCTGGCCGTTCCACCGCGAATTGAGCTCTTCCTGGATCGCCTCCAGCAGCGCGAGGAACTCGCGAAGCAGCGGCTCGGCAACCTGACGTTCGGCCCACGCGCCGTCCCCGGTCACCGTGGTCTGTACCGCAAGCGCCGAGTATGCCGCAGCAGACGGGAAAGTGTATTTCCCCACTGTCAGATCACGGGCCGCAGGCAGATTATCCGTCCTCACGTTGCGTTGAGGCAGGCCCTGGGGCCTTTCTTTCGTCATATCCCGCTAACGCCGCTCCCTTCCTCCAGGTGCGCGGCAAATGAGTGACCCTGGCGCAAGGGGAATACTGAGGAGAGCGTTTCGTAATTAATGTAATTCGCGCCCAACTCCGCACGTTATGGGCCGAGCGAATTTTCCTCTCAAATCCCCTGAGCAGAAATATGATTCACCCGCCACCGCCACCGCCATCTGGCCCCCTCCTGACGCCCCGGGAGTGAAACCGTCCGGCGGTTACGCGGCCGAGAGGTCGGCAGTTTCAGTTCTGGCGGGGTTCGGCGGGGCCGGCCGCCCGGGCGTCTGAATCCTTGCGCGCCGAGAGCAGGAACAGGACCGCGGCGGCGGCGATGAAGCCGAAGCCGACACTCATGCAGGCCATGACCGCCTCGTAGGAGGCATCGGCTTCGCAGGCAACCGCCAGACCAGAGAGGGTTGACGTGGTCCGTCCACGTCAAGAGCGGACGCCGTGAGCTTGGGTATGGGCTTCGGGGCGTGCTGGTTGTGCGGTGAGGTCGGGGATATGGCGGGGGTGACCGGTCTCCCGGCGTGGTGACCGCAGGTGTGGAGCCGGGTGAGCGGGGCCGGCCGGAGCATCCGGCCGGAGGATAGGGTCTCAGGTCGGGCGAACACATGACCGACGGGGGATCATGACGGAGTACCTGGGGCCGCTGGAACTGGTCGGGGACCGCTGGATCATCGGGGACCCGAAGCGGGAGGGCGGCTCGTGCCTGGTCCTCACCGCCGAGGGCATGGAGCACCACGAGCCCGGAGCGCCGGAACCCCTGGCCGTCGTCCCCTGGTCCAAGTTCGTGGAGCTGGGTATCCGAGCCACCTATCAGGCGTGGCACGCCACTCGCACCATGGGCGTGTTGGGCGTGCTCGGCGGCGGACACTTGGAGACCGGCCGCAGCGGCTGTTCCGTGGGTGGACTCCTTCGCCATCCGTACGAGTCCTGGTCGGTGAACTACACCCATCACGAGCGCCCCTACACGGGCGACCACGTCTACGTGGTGAACGCCCTGTTCCAGCGAACGTCCGAAGCGAGGACCTCGGCACCTGACGAGATTCTTCAGAATCCCACGCCGGACGCCGCCGGACGCCGCCGGACGGCGCGTGCGCATGCGTCAGCCGTTGCCCTCCTTGTCGTCGACGAACCGCGTCTCGAGAGCGTCGCTGTAGGCGTTGAGACGTTGATGTCGGCGATGGATGTCAGCAGGCCGAGTTCATCGGCTCCGGGGTCGCCGGTCGCCTTCCTGGGAGAAGCAGACGTTGTCACGCAGCCCTGTGACAGCACGTAGTCGTGGAACTGGTCTGCCGGCTCGGACGGCACACGGCTGACCAGCCGGAGTTCGCCCATGGTGACCTGTGGCCCGCCCGCGGGGTGTCGGGGTGGGCGTGGTGGAGGGTCTGCTCGCGTCGGGTGAGGGTGGTCTCAAGGAGAGGGATGGCGCAACCCTGCAACCATCCCAGCCGTGTTGACGTACAGGTACGGGGGAGTGCCTGGGATGCCGTCCCGGATCGGGACATGACTGCACAGGCCGACAGATGGATGCGAGTACGGGCCACATGGATGCAATCCACGATGATGTAGCGGAGTTCGCGTTGCTGCTGACGCGTCTGAAGGAGCGCACAGACCGCAGCTACGCGGCGCTGGCCCGCCGTCTGGGCCTGAATGCCTCCACGCTGCACCGCTACTGCGCCGGAGAGGCCGTTCCCCTGGACTTCACCGGGATCGAGCGGTTCGCCGCACTCTGCGGAGCCTCCCCCGAGGAACGCGTGGAGTTGCACCGCCGGTGGAT
This sequence comes from Streptomyces sp. NPDC002623, assembly GCF_053592635.1. Lineage (NCBI taxonomy): Bacteria > Bacillati > Actinomycetota > Actinomycetes > Kitasatosporales > Streptomycetaceae > Streptomyces > Streptomyces sp. NPDC002623. The sequence goes on from NZ_JBSFWB010000007.1 coordinate 357,881, forward strand.
CCTGGCAGTCGCGGCACGGCAACGAACACGCCCATCGGCTGCCCGGCGGGCACCGACGCCCCAAGACACCACGAGCACCGTGGCATCGGCCGCATCCGCGAGCCACAGCAGCCCCGCGGACGAGGCGCCCGAGCCGACCTTGCGGCCGGGCGAGGCGCCCGAGCCCACCTTGCGGGCGGACGAGGCGCCTGAGTCGACCTTGCCAGCCGACCCGCGCCCGGGGCCGACCTCGTCGGCCGACCGGCGGCCCCCCGCCGGGCGCCCCCGACGACGGCCCGTGCGATCGATAGCAGTGGCGGCCTCGCTCGCCGTCGCGCTCGCCGGCCTCACCACATCCACTGCCGGACCTCCCTCCGGTGGCGGTGAGTCGTCGGCCTCCGCCCGCACCACACCGAAACCCTCGGCGCCGGCCACGCACAACGGCGGCAGCCCGCAGGAGAACCGGGCGAGCGCCGACACGTCCTCCTCGACGGCCCCGCTCACCTGGACGGCCAACTCCCATCTCTGGCGACCCGAGTGCGACCACGACTACGTCATCGCCAAGCCACCGCAGCAGGTCCCGCCGCCGCCGGCCCCACAGGACGCCGCGGCGTGGGCCGCGTCCCTGGGGGCGGTGCACGGGCGCACCACCCATGTGCGGATCTCGGTGCAGGGACGCGGCTCCGCTGCCGTCGTCCTGGAGGCACTGCATGTGCGCGTGGTCAACCGCACCACCCCCGCCGCCCGCCAGGGCATCGCCTACTCCATGTACGAAGGCTGCGGCGCCATCCTCATCCCCCGCCACTTCTCCGTGAACCTCGACGCGCACCGACCCCTGGCCCGTTCGATTCCCGGCAACGACCCGGGAAGACCGGACCCCGCGATCGACTTCCCCTATCAGGTGTCCCTGCAGGAGCCGGAGGTCCTGCTGCTCTCCGCGCGCACCGAGTCCTGCACCTGCGACTGGTACCTCGACCTCGACTGGTCCTCACAGGGCCGGACCGGCACGGTGCGCATCGACGACCACGGCCGCCCGTTCCGCACCACCGACATCAAGGGGCTACCGCACTACTGGTACCGCAACCCCACTGGCTGGGTCCCCATGACCACTGCCTACGACGAGACGGAAAGCGGCGGCTGACGAAGCAACAGCCCGCACAGCCCGCCCGACAGCAGGACCGCCGACGGCGGGGGCGGGACAGGGAGGTGGTGCCGCGCACCTCGTGAGCCTGTTCGGCTTCAGGCCCCGCAGCACGGAAGCCACACCGGCCCGGGATCCTCCCCCCGTCGACGATGCGGAGGCCACGGCCTCGCCGGCATCCGGCTGCTCCTCCACGCCCGACTCCGCCCTGCCTGGTGATCCCCACGGCACCCCGCAACACCCGCAACACCCGCAACACCCGCGGTACCCGCCGCCCCACGACGTCCCGAAGCGAGGACACCCGGCCGACTCCTGCCCGTCGCCCGGCGGGCGCGATCACGCGCGCCTGCCGGGCGTTTTGGCGGATTCAGCACCTGGAGCTGCTGGAGATCCTTATTCCGTTGACGCTGTAGGCGTTGGCGAACACGGTCTGGGTGTTCGGCTCAAGGCAGATCGAGCCCCCGCTCTGGAGCCGCAGGTACACCACGTCGTCATTCCGGGTGTTCAGGACCCCGTAGTGCGGCCGGGGCGTGACCGCCTGATAGCCGCTGGTGACGTCCTTGTACTTCGAGAGCGGCGTGCCCGCGATCAAGGCGTTGTCGTCCACGTAGAAGCAGACATAGGGGTACGGGCAGCCCTGGGTGGGGGACTCCGCGTGGGCTGCGGATGCGCCGGTCATGGACATGGCCGCGACCGCCATGCTCACCCCCGCGAAGCTTGCGACCTTCTGGATGACGGGCTTCATCAAACCTCCAAGAATTCGGTAATTGTTCGAGTCCGCCCGCGAGTGGTGACGGACATGGCAAGGCGGAGCATGGCCGGGGAGAAAATGCGCTGCTGCCACGAACTCCCCCACACTCCAGGCGAATCCGGGGCCCGCCCGGACGACGGCCGACGACAGCCGATCACGACGACAGCCGGCCACGACGGTGGTCGGCCCCGACGGCGGGAGCCGGTGTTCAGTAGGCCATGTGGGCGTCCTGGCCGGCCGCCGGGAAGCGGTCCCGATCGAGGTCCGTCACTTCGACATGATGAAATCCAGGGCGAAACCGGGAGCGGTCGTCCAGTAGGTGACGCGCTGATAGTCGTTGGCGTACAACGTCTCGACGGGCATGGGGACATCGATCGGCTTGCCCGCGCTGCTGCCGGGCTTACGACCCTGGAGGCTGAGGGTGATGCTCTTCGCCTCGTACTCGTCCATGGGGCCGTTGACGAGCAGACCGGCATATGCCTCCTCACCCGGAGCGAGGGTGACGGGCACCCCCGGGTGCGGGTCGCTCTCCTTGATCACGGGGGCTGTGGTCCGACCGTTGCCGAGCCGCACGAGAGGGTAGCGGTAGAGGTTGCACTTCGTGTCGCCGGCGTTCTGGACGGTGAGGAGGAGGTGCCTGGCGTCCTCGCTGTCCGCGGGCTCCTTCGTGGCGGACACCCCGAGGACCTCCTGGGAGCAGGTGGCGACGGCGCCCTTGTCGCCACTGCCGCCCGAGCGATGCGTCACCGCGTCATCGGCCTTCCCGCCGATCGTCAGCGGCCCGGTGGCGGAGGCCTGTGCCGACACCGACACACCACACCCGAGAGCCAGGACGAGACCCGCGGCCACGGCCGCACGGCGGCCCGTAAGGGACTTCACGTTCATATGCGTGTTCCTTTTCTGATCGGTATGAGGTCGCACGCGTCCGCGCCCTGCATCCCGGGCGCCCGAAGAGGTGGGTGTCCCAGGGGACGGGTGAGTTCGGGGTGTCGTGGCGCTGCCGGGCGGTCGGCCGCTTCAGCCGGTGCGACAGCCATAGCTTCGGATGCCTCGTGGACCTGGGACAACAGCCGCCACCCAACCTGCAACGGTGGGGCGATCCCACCCCCGACAACCTGCGGAAACAGGGAAGCCTGGGATGCCTGTCCGGGATGGGAACCCCACTATCTGCTCATGGATGAAGCGATCCGCTGACCGGCGGGAGGACTGCCCGTAGCCGTGCCTCGAAGGCCAGGGCTTAGGCCAGGGCTACGGGCTCCTGCCTGTGTGGGGCCAACTGGTCGTAGAACTCCCTGAGATGGCCCGAGACCCGCTCGGAGGCCACTGCCGACGCGGACTCCAGCGCCTGTGTGGCGGTGCTGCACGCCTGATCGAGCTTGCCTTGGTCCAGCTGGGTACGGGCCAACCAGAAGGCGTGGAACGCCCGGCCGCGCTGATTGGTGCGGGCTTTCCGGCGCAACGCGTCCGCGATCAGTGGTTCAGCCGTCGCTGCCTCGCCGAGTCGGCCGTGGGCAATGCCCGTGTCCACTGTGAGCTTGAGTTCGTCGAAGTAGGTCACCCATGACGGGTCCGGGTCGCTCGCCTGGATCTGCTCGAACTGGCGGTGTGCTTCCCCGATTGCTCGGTGGGTCGATGTGTGGCTGCCGAGGGTGGCATGGGCGAACGCCTCGCGCATGGACAGCGTCGACAGCACTCGCGGTGTCGTGCCGAGATCTGAGCGGGCCTGGTCCTGCGCGGCGGTCACGAGGGCCAGGGAATCCGCGGGCTTGTCCTGGTAGGTCGCCTGCAAGCTCATGCAGGCCAGGACGTTGGCCATGAACTGGCGGTCGTCGATGGCCTTGGCGAGTTGCAGGGACTCGGTGAAGTAGGCGCGGGCCTGGTTGTACTGGCGGGCGTCGAAGGAGGTCCAGCCGGTGAGGCGTGCCAGCTCGGCCGCGATTCCGTACAGGCCGTTCTGGATGGACGGCGGGCGGCTCTCCTTCAGCAGTCCCACCACGTCGCGGAGCTGGCCGACGACGGCCGGCCGTAGTGCCTCGCCGCCGTGCTGGTCGTCCCGTCGCCAGTAGTCCTCGATGTGCAGCCAGCCGCGGTCGGCGAGCTTGGTCATCTTCGCCTGCAACGGTTCCAGCTTCCCGCGCACCGTCACCTCAAGGCCCAGCTCCTCGCCGACGGCCCTGACCTGCACCGGGCCGTCGGCAGCCCGCACGATCGCCAGGATCTTGCGGTAGTCAGCGGGCAGCGCGGCCTCATCGCCCGTCCCGCCGCGGTGCGGGATCAGCAAAACCGCCCGGCCCGCCGCCTGGCCCGCCGCCCGGGCCGCCGCCTGGCCCGCCGCCCGGGCCGCCGTCGGGGCGACGGCCGCGGCGGCCTCCGCCACAGCCCGGTCCTGTTCGGCCAGCCGGTGCAGGACCCGCTCGGCGATCACCAACTCCTCCCGCTCGGCCTGGACCTCCGCCAGCTTCTTGGCCAACTCCTCGGCGAGCGTGTCCAGTTCATTCCGGCGAGCCGTGATCCGCTCCAGCTCCAGCATCCCCACGCCCTCTCCGCGCTCTCCCGGCATCGGCCCGGTCAGGGGTCGTAGGAGGGGCGCGGCGGTCGGCGCAGCAGAACCCGACAACGGCCCTGGCGACAGGTCGGACGATCTTCACCATGGACACCCGCCGACGACCGGCGCGAGTACCCCGCCCGCCCCGCCCCGCACACCAGACCCGTGACCTGCGTACTTCAAGTTGCACAGTCTCATTGGACATGCGGCACTCCTCGCCCGGATGCCGACCCGCGGCGGGCGTGGTGGTACGTCTTCGATCAGCGGTCGATGGCGGCCATGTTGTCCGCGTCGTAGCGCTCGCCGGAGGCCCGGGGCAGGTGGTTCAGGCGGGCGACGTGGCTGGCGGTGAGCTCGATGTGGTCGGCGGCGGCGTTCTCCTCCAGCCGGGCGACTCGCTTGGTGCCGGGGATGGGCGCGATGTCGTCACCCTGGGCGAGCAGCCAGGCCAAGGAGACCTGCGCGGGCGTGGTGTCGATCTCGGCGGCTACGGCCCGCACCTCGTCGACGATTCGCAGGTTGCGTTCCAGGTTGCCGTCGGCGAAGCGGTGGTTGGTACGGCGCCAGTCGTCGGTGTCAAGATCGTTCAGGGAGCGGATGCTGCCGGTCAGGAAGCCGCGGCCAAGCGGGGAGTACGGCACGAAGCCGATACCCAGTTCGCGCAGGACAGGCAGGATCTCGGCCTCCGGGTCGCGGGTCCACAGCGAGTATTCGGACTGGACCGCGGTGACCGGATGCACGGCGTGGGCGCGGCGGATCGTGCCGGGGCCGGCCTCCGACAGGCCGATGTGGCGGATCTTGCCTTCGGTCACCAGTTCGGCCAGCGCGCCAACGGTCTCTTCGATGGGTGTGCCGGGGTCCACCCGGTGCTGGTAGTAGAGGTCGATGTAGTCGGTGCCCAGGCGCTTCAGTGATCCCTCCACGGCCAGGCGGATGTTGGCCGGGGTGCTGTCCGGAGTCGTGCCACCGGTGTGGGAGATCAGTCCGAACTTGGTCGCCAGCACGACCTCGTCCCGGTGCCCCTGCACGGCCCGGCCGACCAGCTCCTCGTTGATGAAGGGGCCGTACCCCTCAGCGGTGTCGATATGGGTGACCCCGAGGTCCAGAGCGCGGTGGATCGTGCGGATCGACTCGTCGTCGAACTGGCCGGCGCCGGTGTAGAACGCCGACATTCCCATGGCTCCGAGACCGATGCGCGAGACCTTGAGGCTGCCGAGCGAAACGGTTTTCATGGCGCGGACTTCCCTTCACATTAGTTCAGTACCGGTCGGTGCGGAACGGTAGCACATCAAGACCGACCGGTACTGAACTGTGTTCGCCACCTTGCGGGGATGAAACTGCTGGTCAGCGTAGATCTGTACCGAGAGGTACGCTTGTGGCATGGGTGACTCACGTAGGGCCGTCATGGGTCGGCCTCGAGGATTCGACATCGACCAGGCGCTGGAACACGCGATGCGGGTGTTCTGGGCGCGAGGGTACGAAGGCGCAAGCCTCGCTGAACTGACCGGCGCCATGGGGATCACCAAGACGAGCATGTATGCGGCCTTCGGCAACAAGGAGCAGTTGTTCCGCAAGGCCCTCCAGCGCTACGGCGCGGGGCCGGCCGCCTACGCCGCGCGCGCCCTGGAGGAGCCCACCGCACGGGCTGTGGCCTTGGCGTTCCTCCGCGGAGCGGTCTGCACCACGACCCCTCCCGGCGGCCCCTCCGGGTGCCTGACCGTGCAGGGTGCGCTGGCGTCGGGCGACGAGAGCCGGGCCGTCCACGACCTGCTTGTCGACTGGCGCAACGACGCGGGGGTCCGCCTTGAGGAGCGCTTCCGGCGCGCCGTCGACGAGGGTGATCTTCCGCGCAACGCCGACCCTCGGCGTCTTGCCCGGTTCATCATGACGATGGGTTTCGGCATCGCAGTGCAGGCCGCCAACGGCCTCGGTCCTGCTGAGCTCGATGAGATCGTCGACACGGCGTTGCTCGGCTGGCCTGCATAGCGGCTGCACCCCTTCGCTCGCCCCGGTGAGTCGCTCCCCTCGCATGAGGGCCGTCGCCCCGGTGGGACGCTCCCCTCGCATGAGGGCCGTGACGGTGCCGCAAAACTTCGGTACCGTCCGGGACAGAAGTTTCGGGCGGTGGTTCCTCCCCCTGCCGACGATCACCGCGACGAAACCGTCAAGAGCCGTCGCGAAACACCGAGCATGACCTCCGCTCCGGGGGCCGAAGAAGGAGATCATGTCCGACGCCGACCTGCGCGAGTTCTACCTGCGCTACATCGGGGCGCTCAACGCCCACGAGATCTACCGCATGGACGAGTTCATCAACGACGAGACCACCCTGAACGGCGAGCCGGGCACTCGGGACCAGGTCATCGCTGTGCTGAACGACGACATCGACGCGGTCCCGGACTTCCACTGGGAGCCCCGGGAGATCGCGGTCGATGGTGATCGCCTGGCCGCCCGTCTGACCAACACGGGCACGCCCGCCAAGGAGTGGCTCGGCGTGGCTCCCACCGGCGCCTCGTTCGAGATCGTCGAGTACGCCATCTACCAGGTTCGTGACGGGCGGTTCGTGCACATGACGGCCCTGCACGACGCCGAGACCCTGAGGCGGCAGCTCGGTGCCTGACCCCCGTAAGCCGATCGGCGTCGGCATCGTCGGCCTGAGCGCCACGGGAGGCTGGGCGGCCGGGGCTCACCTGCCCGCGCTGAGAGCCGTCGACGGGATCGAGCTTCGCGCGCTGGCGGCGAGCTCCGAAGCCTCGGCCCAGGCCGCGGGAGCGGCGTATGGCGTACCCGCGTACACGTCGGTCGAGCAGCTCGCCGGCGACGAGAACGTCGACCTCGTTGTTGTCGCCGTCAAAGTGCCCCAGCATCGCGAACTCGTGTTGCCCGTGCTGAAGGCGGGAGTGCCGGTGCTCTCCGAGTGGCCGCTCGCCGTCGACCTGCGCGAGGCCGAGGAGATGCAGCGTGCCGCCGGGACGACGCGCACCTTCGTCGGTCTTCAGGGACGCTCCTCGCCTACCTTCCGCTGGCTGGCCGACCTCGTGTCCGAAGGATTCGTGGGGGAAGTGCTCTCCGCCACCGTCGTGGCGTCCTCGACCGAATGGGGCACTCCGGTGTCTCAGAACATGGTCTACACGCTCGACCGCAAGCTCGGGGCCACGATGCTGACCATCGCGTTCGGACACGCGATCGACCTGGTGTCGATGGTCGTCGGCGAGCTTCAGGAAGTGGTCGCCACGACCGCGACCCGGCGCCGCCAGGTTCCCCTCGGGCGCACCGGGCAGATCGTTCCGATGACCGCCGAGGACCAGATCGCGATCTCGGGCACCGTTGCGGGCGGGGCGATCCTGTCCGTCCACCACCGTGGAGGCGCGGCATCGGGTGCAGGGTTCTCTCTGACCATCGACGGCAGGGAGGGGCGACTTGAGATTACCGTCGAGGAGTTCCCGCACATCGGTCCGGTCACGGTGCGTGGCACACGCGGCGGCGGTCGGCCTACGAAGGTCACGCTGCACAGCGGCTACGACGACTATCCCGGCCTGGCCGGAACAGTGATCCACACGCTGGTGCACGCCTACGCCGCGATTCGGGACGACCTCATCCACGGAACGGCAGTCGCCCCGGACTTCACCCACGCCGTCAAGCGCCACCGACTCCTTGACGCGATCGTACGGTCCGCCGCCACAGGCCAACGAAAAGCCCTCCGTCCTTAGGCGCGCAGCCAGTCGATTTCGACACTGTCCGACATCACTTCGTCACTTCGTCACTTCGTCACATCGGCCCCTGCCATGTGTGCCGGCATACTCGGCCGCACGCTGACCGATCGACAGCGGACACGAGCGAGCGTGGCGTTCGGCGCAGCAGAACCCGACAACGGCCCTGGCGACAGGTCGGACGACCGACCCCCAACTGGCCGGCCTGTGCATCCGCGACCCGCATGAGTGCCTGGCCGACCGCGGCGACCAGGCTGATGCGGAGCACGTGGCCCGCGCCATGAGCGCCCCTGATTCGTCCACGACGGCTATGTCGTGGTGGTCGCTGGCCCAGTCGATGCCGCAGAACACTCTCTGAGTCGTCTGCTTGGGTCGTCCGTTGTGGACGCTGGCGGGCGTGACTCCGGCAGGCGGTCGGAGAGGACGTTGTAGAGGACGACCGCGGATTCCTTGTCGGGCTCGAGGCGCCGATGTCGACGGGGGCGTGCTGGCGGCGGCCGTGCTAGTGGGGGGCGAAATCAGGTGATTCGTTGAGGTTCCCCCGCAGGACGCTGCCTGACGGCGCGTTCCCATTCGTTCCCATGCAAGGCCAAAAGGCCCCTCGGAGATCACTTCCGAGGGGCCTTTTCAATGCATCGTGCCTGGTCAGACACCGTGCCCCCGGCAGGATTCGAACCTGCGACACCCGCTTTAGGAGAGCGGTGCTCTATCCCCTGAGCTACGAAGGCGTGGGTCGTGGCCCATTGGGTCACAGGCGTCAGCGTACCGGATCTGGGGTGTGGGGGTGCGGGGGTCAGGTCAGGGGGACGTGAGTGAAGCGGGACGCTGTGTGGAGGTCTGTCTCGATGTGCGAGGCCGTCGATCTCAGGGCGGGGAGGATCTCGTCGACGCACTGTTCGGGGGTGCGGCGGGCTACGTGGGTCGCCACGTTCAGGGCGGCGATCACCCGGCCGGTGCGGTCGTGGATCGGGACCGCGATCGTGCGCACCCCTTGTTCCAGCTCCTCGTCCAGCAAGGTGTAGGGCGACGAGGTCAGGAGGGTTCTGCCCATCGATGTCGAGGCGGCCGGCTGCCGCGTGCCCACCGTGATGTGCACGCTCATGACGTGGCGTGCCGTGGCCTGGGCCGTGTACTGGATCTCGTCGCCCGAGTCGGTCAGGATCGCCAGGGACGTCGTTTCCCCGATCTCGGCCGTCAGGGTCGTCATGTGCGGGGTTGCGATGCGGGGGAGGGTCGTGCGGGAGAGGGGTGGGAAGCCGAGGGAGAGGACCTGGGGGGTGAGGGCGAAGGTGCGGTGGGCGGCGGGTGTCACCAGGCCCAGGTGCTCGTAGGTGATCAGTGCTCGGCGGGTGGTGGCCCGGGACAGGCCTGTTGCCTTTGCCGCGTCCGTCAGGGTCAGTTCTGCCCGGCCCTCGCCGAAGGCGGTCAGGACGGTCAGGCCTCGGGCCAGGGACTCGATGAACTCGCGGCCCAGTTCCTGCTTCGACGCGCCCGTCCAGGTCGCCAGGCCCGCGGGGGGCGGGCCGGGGTGTGGGGGCGGCGCCTGGCGCAGGGTCTCCTCCATCGCCGCCACTGCCGTTCGTAGGCGGGGGAGCAGCGTTGCGCGCAGATGCGCCGCCGTGTGACGGCTCGTGTGGCTGACGACGCTCGCCACGCAGGCGATCCGGGCGGTTCGCGGATCCCGTACGGGGACGGAGATCGCCACCAGGCCCGGTTCGATCAGCTGGTCGTCCAGGGCACAGTTCTCGTTCGCCGCCCGCTCGGTCCTTCGTATGAAGTCCCCGTTCCCGTTCCTGTCCCGGTTCCCGTTCCTGTCCCCGTTCCCGTTCCCGTTCCCGTCCCCGGCGTAGTGCCCGGCGTCGTGCCCGTCCTTTGCGCGTGCGGTGTTCGGGGGTGGCGGGATCGTCGGGTACGCGGTGTTCCGGGGGTCCCTCGTGCGGCGGTCGCGCCAGGTCTGCCACTCCTCTTCCGTCCACTCCGTCGCGAACAGCGGGCCCGGCGCGGTGCGTTCGGCCGGGAGCAGGTCGCCGATGCGGAAGCTCAGGGACATCGCGCGGCGGCGGGTCGCCTGGTGGATGAAGCGGATGCCGTCGCGGTCGGCCACCGCCAGGGAGACGGATTCGTCGAGTTCGTCGGCCAGGCGGTCCGCGTGGGCGGAGAGCAGTTCGGGCAGGCGCAGGGCGGCCAGGTAGGCGTTGCCCAGCTCCATGACGCGGGGGGTCAGGATCGCGTCCCGGCCGTCGAGACGGACGTATCCCATGCGGGCGAGGGTGGCGACGATCCGGTCCACGGTCGAGCGGGCCAGGCCCGTGGCGCGTTCGAGTCCGCTGAGGCTCAGCACGCCGTTCGCCTCGGTGAGCCGGTGCAGGACGGCCACGCCGCGCATCAGCGGCGCCACCGCCTCGGCGGGGGGTGCATCGGTCGTGGCCGGGGTGGCCGGGGTGGCCGGGGTCTCGGCGGGTACGGCGGGCTCGGGGTGTGGCATGTGTGGTGTGTGCTCCCGTGGAGGATCTCCGGGACACCGTAGTAGGCGGACGGCGGCCCCCACCTACTTCCGCGTCACCCGTACCCGGTAGTCCCCCTTCAGGTCCGTTGCCGTCACCGAGATCCGGATGCCCCGCTTCGGGTCCTTGAACGTCTCGCCAGGGGCGAACGGGGCGTCGGAGAGTTCCGCGTGGACGTTGGGGCTGCGGGTGCAGCCGCCGCTGTCGGAGTGCGAGTCGTAGACGGTCACCGGGCCCATGCCGGTGTCGACGTCGGCGTCGACCTTGTAGATGAGGACGCCCGGGTGGCACACCGTCTCGTCGTTGCCGCCGCGGGCGCGCAGTTCGACGGCGTATCCGGTGCGGTTGCTGACCGGGACGAAGACCAGTTTCGGGCCGCCCGTGCGGGAGAGAGGGGTCAGCGGGTACTCCGTCGTGCCCGGCGTCGCGGCGCAGGCGATCTGGGAGGCGTCCAGCCAGCCCAGCTTCCATTTGTGCCAGCCGAGCAGGTCGTTGTTGGTGCCCCAGTCCTCGCTCATGATGTCCCAGTGGCCGACGGCGCCCCCGCCCTCCTGCGTGTAGAGGTCGGGCAGGCCGAAGACATGGCCGTTCTCGTGCGGGAGGACCCGGTAGCCGGTGCGGTCGTAGGAGCCGGAGCCGTCGTCCTGGCGGGAGTAGACGAAGGACGCGTTCGACACCGTCACCCCGTCGGCGACCGGCGCCTCCGTGTTGCCGGCGAACGTCACGGACAGGACCGTGTCCAGCGCGGAGGGGCCCGCGTTCGGGGTGACCAGCACGTTCAGGAGGTCGTACGCGCGGAAGTCCACCATCGGGTCGGCGGCGGCCACGATGTCCTGGACGAGTTCCCGGTAGCCGGGGTCGAAGGGCGCGCCGCGCTCTATGCCGTACTCGCGGAACGGCTTGGGCATGCGCAGCCAGCGCCGGATCGGGGTCTCGCCGCGGTAGTCGAGGCGGCCGTAGGACGCTGTGCGGAACCATTCCTCGGTCTGCGGGAAGAACTCGCGGTAGCGGCTCAGCGCGCTGCCCCGGCCGGGCGCGTCCGAGAAGTCGATCATCAAGGTGAGGGCGCGGACGGTGCCGGTGGAGCGGGAGTAGCCGCCGGCTGTGGGCAGGCCTTCGGACATCTGGACGGACGCCCCTCCGTTGATCATGCAGGGCGCAAGGGCGGAGGAGTGGGCCAGGGTGAGGGGGCCGGCGCCGGCCGTCGTCGAGCCGGGGGTCGGTGCGAGCCGGGCCGTGCCGGCCGAGGTGCTGACCGCGAGGGTCAGCACGGTGACGGAGGCCAGGGCGGCGACGCGGCGCGGGCGTATGCGACGGCTGAGCGGCTCGCCTGCGCGGGCCGGGGCGGTGCGCACGGGCTGCGGCTGCATGCGGTGCCTTTCGCTCCAGGCAGCCACCGGTCACCGGCTGCACCCTTTCGATCACCCTCTGCCGGGGTGCACGCGGGCGCGCGTTGGGGGAGACCGATCGTGGATTACCGGCCGGTATCGGAAGATATCGGAAGCCGTCGGGCGCTATCAGTCGATATCGGCCGGGTCGACGCCGGTCGACCGCCGGGTCGACGCCGGTCGACCGCCGGGCTGACGCCGGTCGACCGCCGGGCTGACGCCGGTCGACCGCCGGGCTGACGCCGGTCGACCGCCGGGCTGACGCCGGCCGACCGCCGGGCTGACACCGGCCGACCGCCGGGCCGATGCCCGGCTGATGTCGACCCGCCAGCACGGAGATCGAGGCCGTGACTCAGGTCACATCAAGAAACTTCCGGGATCGGGAAATAACCGGGGACGCCCTCCCCGTTTAGTCATGTGTCCGAGCGAAACGGGGAGACGATCCCCGGATCGCGCGCCAGCTACACAGAACACTCAGACAGGAGTAAGCCGTGCAGACCGCTGTCCCCACCGCGCGCAAGGTGACCCGGCCCCGTGCCGACGCCCTGCGTAACCGGGAGCGGATCGTCGCCGCCGCCCGCGAGATGTTCACCGAGTTCGGCCCCGGTGTGCCGCTCGATGAGATCGCCCGCCGGGCCGGCGTCGGCAATGCCACGGTCTACCGTAACTTCCCCGACCGGGACGCACTGGTCCGTGAGGTCGTCTGCTCGGTGCTGGACCGCACGGTCCGGGCCGGACAGGTCGCCCTCGCCGAGTCCGGTGACGCGTTCGGGGCGCTGGAGCGCTTCGTGCACGCCTCCGCCGACGAGCGGATCAGCGCGCTCTGCCCGATGATCTCCAGCACTTTCGACGAGCACCACCCCGACCTCGAGGCCGCCCGCGAACGCGTCGAGCGGATCATCGAGGAGGTCATGGACCGCGCCAAGGCGGCCGGACAGCTCCGGTCCGACGTCGGCGTCGGCGACGTGATGATCGTGGTGGCCCAGCTCAGCCGGCCCCCCGCCGGCACCGACTGCCTGAGTGCCGACCGCTACGTCCATCGCCACCTACAGCTGTTCCTGGACGGACTGCGGGCCCCGGCCCCCTCCGTACTGCCGGGCACGGCCGTGACCATGGAGGACCTGCGCCGGCCCTGAGGGACCGGACCCTGAGCGATTAGTCCGCTGCGTCGCAGCAGTCATCACATGCGGTCATCACACACATCGAGCGACGGGCCGCAGCCGCCCTGCAACTCGACTTCCGTACCTCTTTCCGCCTTCTTCCGCACCTTCTTCCGTACCTCTTTCTTCTGTACCTCTTTCCGTACCTCGCGTTGCGTACGGCCTTTGGGTAGCGCCATGCCGTACCTCGCGTTTTCCGTCACCTGACTTTTCCGTCACGAAGTCCCGAAGCGGGTATTCCCATGTCTGAAACAGCCCAGAAGGCCCCCGGTAAGCCGGGCGCCCCGGACTCCAACCGCTGGAAGGCGCTCACGTTCATCGCGCTCGCCCAGCTGATGGTCGTGCTCGACGCGACCATCGTGAACATCGCATTGCCCTCCGCCCAGCAGGACCTGGGGATCTCGGACGGCAACCGGCAGTGGGTCATCACGGCCTACGCCCTGGCCTTCGGCGGACTGCTGCTGTTCGGCGGCCGGATCGCCGACCTGTGGGGCCGCAAGAACACCTTCGTCACCGGTCTGATCGGCTTCGCCGGGGCGTCCGCCCTGGGCGGCGCCGCGACGAACGAGGCGATGCTGCTCGGCTCCCGCGCCCTGCAGGGCGCCTTCGGCGCACTGCTCGCGCCCGCCGCGCTCTCCCTGCTCGCGGTGATGTTCACCGACGCCAAGGAGCGCGCCAAGGCGTTCGGCATCTACGGGGCGATCGCCGGTGGCGGTGGCGCCGTCGGCCTGATCCTCGGCGGCTTCCTCACCGAGTACCTCGACTGGCGCTGGACGTTCTTCGTGAACATCCCGTTCGCGGTCGTCGCCGCCCTCGGCGCGTACTTCGTCATCCGTGAGCCGGCCGAGGGCCGCAACCGCTCGCCGCTCGACATCCCGGGCGTCGTCCTGTCCACCCTGGGTCTGGTCTCCCTCGTCTACGGCTTCACCCGCGCCGAGTCCGAGGGCTGGAGCGACTCCACGACGATCGGCCTGTTCGTCGTGTCGGCGGTGCTGCTCGCCGCCTTCGTGCTCGTCGAGTCGAAGGTCAAGGCCCCGCTGCTGCCGCTGCGCGTGATCACCGACCGCAACCGCGGTGGCGTGTATCTCTCGCTCGGCCTCGCGATCATCTCGATGTTCGGTCTGTTCCTGTTCCTCACCTACTACCTGCAGATCGTGAAGGGCTACACGCCGGTCAAGACCGGCTTCGCCTTCCTGCCGATGATCGTGGGCATGATCACGGGCTCCACGCAGATCGGCGCCCGACTGATGACCCGCGTTCCGGCGCGGCTGCTGATGGGCCCGGGCTTCCTGGTCGCCGCGCTGGGCATGCTGCTGCTGACCCAGCTGGAGATCGGTTCCTCGTACGCGGCGCTGCTGCTCCCGGCGATGCTGCTGCTCGGTCTCGGCATGGGCACGGCGTTCATGCCGGCCATGTCCCTGGCCACGCTGGGCGTCGAGCCGCGTGACTCCGGTGTCGCCTCCGCGATGGTCAACACCTCGCAGCAGGTGGGCGGCGCCATCGGCACCGCCCTGCTGAACACGATCGCCGCGTCCGCGACGACGTCGTACATCAAGGACCACATGGCCGGCGCCGCCTCCAAGCCCCAGCAGCAGCTGGTGCAGCTGGAGGGCATGGTGAACGGTTACACCAGCGCCATCTGGTTCGCCGTCGGCATCCTGGTCGCCGCCGCCGCGATCGCCTTCACCTTCATCAACGCCGGCAAGCCGGACATGGGCTCGGTCGCGGGCTCGGGGGCGCAGGACGCCGAGGACGTGGTGCCGGTGATGGCCCACTGAGGACGGCGGCCCCGGCCCCCTAAGGGTTCCCTTCAGGGACGTGAGTCCCTGGGGACCTAGCGGAGCCAGGGCAGATCGGCACCCGCTTCGTTCGGCTGAAGTCCCTCGGCGATGATCTGCATGATCTCGCCGAGGGACTTCTGCTGTTCCGCGCTGAGCCGGTCGAACACCGCGTTGCGCACGACGGTGACATGGCCCGGCGCGGCCCGCTTGAGCACCTCCAGGCCCTCGTCGGTCAGCACCGCGAACTGGCCGCGCTTGTCGGAGGGGCAGTCCTCGCGGCGCACCCACCCGTTCTTCTCCAGCCGGGCGACGGCGTGGGAGAGCCGGGAGCGGGTGATCTTGGCGTGCATGGCGAGTTCGGTCATCCGCAGCCTCCGGTGGGAGGACTCGGCGAGCTTGACCAGGAGACCGTAGTAGATGTGCGGCATGCCCGCATCGCGCTGGAGCTGGCGGTCCATGTGGTCCTCCAGCAGGGTCGTCGCGTGTACGTAGGAGCGCCAGATGAGCTGCTCCTCGGCGGTGAGCCAGCGGGGCTCTTCACCGGATGTGGATGCCGTCGTCATGTACTCCACTGTAAGCGTCCGCTCCTTGAAATTTAAACCAATTGGGAATATGCTCATTGATGTTGACGTTTTACATTTCAAGCAACCTCAAGGGAATGTCCAGGAGTGCACAGGGGCCGAGGTCCCGGAAGGAGTCGCCGCCATGTCCGCCGTAGCTCAGGAGCGCGCCCTCCCTCAGGAACGCATGCCCGCGCTCTACCTCAGTCATGGCGCTCCGCCGCTCGCGGACGATCCCGTCTGGCCGGGTGAACTCGCCGCCTGGTCCGCGGACCTGCCCCGCCCCAAGGCCGTCCTCATGGTCTCCGCCCACTGGGAGGAGGCCCCCCTCGCCCTCGGCGCGGTCGACCCGGTCCCCCTGGTCTACGACTTCTGGGGCTTCCCCGAGCACTACTACCAGGTGAAGTACGGCGCTCCCGGCGCACCGGAGCTCGCCGAGAGCGTGCGCAAGCTGCTGCGCGCCCCGGGCATCCCCGTACAGGACATCCCCGACCGCGGACTCGACCACGGCGCCTACGTCCCGCTCGTCGAGATGTTCCCGGCCGCCGACATCCCGGTCCTGCAGATCTCCATGCCGACCCTCGACCCCGTGAAGCTGATGGAGATCGGCCGCAAGCTCGCGCCGCTGCGCGACGAGGGCGTCCTGATCGTCGGCTCCGGCTTCTTCACCCACAACCTGGCCGCGCTGCGGCACACCGGCCCGGGCGTGCCGACCTGGTCCTCGGAGTTCGACGACTGGGGCCGGCGCGCGCTGGAGGCCCGTGACTGGGACGGCCTGCTGGACTTCCTCCACAAGGCCCCGGCCGGCCGGTACGCCCACCCGCGCACCGAGCACTTCGCCCCGCTCTTCGTGACCATGGGTGCGGCGGAGGTGTCCGGCGAGCTGGACTCGCAGAAGTCCGTGATCGACGGGTTCTGGATGGGGATGGCGAAGCGGTCGGTGCAGTTCGGCTGAGCGTGCGGTTCGGCCGGCCGGTGACGTTGGGCTGATCGGTGCCGGTCGATCGGTTCGGGTTCGGGTTCGGTTCGGCTGGCGGCGGCCTGCTACAGCTCCTTTTCGTACCAGGCCACGTCCCAGTAGCGGTCGAACTTGCGGCCCACCTCGCGGTACGTGCCGACGTGCCGGAAACCGAAGCGTTCGTGCAGCCGCGCGGACGCTTCGTTCGGTTGCGCGATGCCCGCGTACGCGCGGTGCACGTCCTCGTCCGCCAGCGCCTCGAAGAGCGCCCTGTAGAGGAGCGAGCCGATGCCGCGCCGGCCTGCGTTCGGGGCGACGTAGACCGTCACCTCCACCGAGGTGGAGTAGGCGGCCTTGGGCCGGAACGGGCTGGATGTGGCGTAACCCAGGATTTCCTGTGAGGTCCCCAGGATGTCCTGTGAGTCCGTTTCTGTGGCAACCATCAGGCGGTACGGGCCGTCTTCAGGATGGGAGAGCAACCAAGGACGTCGCTCTTCCGGACTGAACGTCACGGTGTCGAATGTGATGGGCGTCTCACGTACGTAGTGGTTGTAGAGGCTGGTGAGGGCTTCGAGGTCACCCTCGATTCCCGGCCTGACCTGCACCTCTGTACGTTCCGACAACATCACGCCTCCTCACGGGGTCGGACAGGGTACTGCATGATCACAAAAATCGGGGTGCGGGTTGGGAATTCTGTCCTGATTCCAGTCGTTGTTTCCATCGGATGCAGGGCACACGAGAAGAGTTCAGAAGTTCCGAGAGGTTCGAGAACTCCGAGAACTCCGAGAGTGCCGGGCGTCCGAAGGGCCACCCGCTGAACCTCCATCGCAAGGGAGCACGCATGGCAACCCGTGCCGTCGCCCGTCGCAAGTCCGCCACTGGCGAGACGAGTGGCGCGGCCCGCAGTGTTCGCGCCCATGGCGGCGAGATCGCCGACCGCGACCTGGTCGGCATGTACCTCGACGAGATCGCGCGTACACCGCTGCTCGACGCCGCCAAGGAAGTCGAGTTGTCCCAGATCATCGAGGCGGGTGTGTTCGCACAGCAGGTCCTCGACGGCGAGGAGGAGTCCAAGGCGGACGCCTCCCGTGCGGAGCTGGAGGCCCTGGTCGCCGAGAGCGAGCGGGCCAAGGACGTCTTCATCCGGTCCAACCTCCGCCTGGTCGTCGCGGTCGCCCGCCGCTACCCCCGCAGCGGACTTCCCCTCCTCGACCTGATCCAGGAGGGCAACGCCGGCCTGGTGCGCGCGGTCGAGAAGTTCGACTACCGCAAGGGCTTCAAGTTCTCCACGTACGCGACCTGGTGGATCCGTCAGGCCATCACCCGCTCGATAGCGGACCAGTCGCGCACCATCCGCCTGCCCGTCCACCTCGTGGAGGAGCTCGGCCGGATCCGGCGCGTGCAGCGCGAGTTCAACCGGGAGAACGGCCGCGACCCGGAGCCCGCCGAGATCGCGACCGAGCTCGGCTCCACTCCGGAGCGCGTGACGGACGTCCTGGACTGGGCCCGCGACCCGGTCTCGCTGAACATGGCGGTGGACGACCAGGGTGAGACCCAGTTCGGCGACCTGCTGGAGGACACCTCCGCGGTCTCGCCCGAACAGTCGGTCATGACCCTGCTGCGCAGCGAGGAGCTGGACGGCCTGATCGACCGCCTCGACCCGCGCACCGCCTCCATCATCAAGATGCGGTACGGCATCGACGACGGCCGTGAGCGCACCCTGACCGAGGTCGGCAAGGAGCACGGTCTGACCAGGGAACGCATCCGCCAGATCGAGAAGCACGCCCTGCTGGAACTGAAGAAGCTGGCCCGCGACACGGGCTTCGAGGCGGCGGCGTAGGTAGCGGTAGCGGTAGCGGTAGCAGTGGTGCCAGGGGGTGGACGGCTGAGCGGCGGGGCCGGGCGGCCCGGGCGGGGTTGTCGGCCCGGCCGGGCCGACCCGGGCTGGATCGGGTTGCGGTAGTCGCCCGGCCGCGCGGTGGGCCGGGGTGGGCGAGTGAGCTTCACCGGTGGGCTTCCGGTGGGCTTCCGGCGGCTCGTGGTGCGGGTTTCCGCCCGCGTGCGCCGGGTGGTGGCGGGCCGCGCAAACATGGCGTGGGAACGCCGCTTCAATCGGGAGAAGCGCGGGAACAAGACTTCTGGGCACGGGAGTTCGGGTCGGCGCTGGAGTTCGAGGGTCGATCGGACCCTGCAGCCCTCCCCGAGATCTCTGCCCCACATGCGCCAGGTCGCCCCACGTGAGCCAGGTCCCGACACAACATGAGCCAAGTCCCGACGCACATCCCCCCGGCGCCGGGACTCTCCCGAGCCGGGCTTCGGCGCCTCTCCCCCCAGGTGCCGGGGCCCGGCTCTCTTCTCTCCCGCTGGTCCCCTGGCCGTCACCGGCGGGGATTGCGGGCGCACACGGCCCGCCCGGCGTACGACAGGGCACGCGGGCACGCTCGGTGGGCGGGCCACCCCGTACCTGAACCACGGGGTGGCCCGCCCGAATGGCAGATTGTGCCACATGGGCATAGCCTGCCGACGTGATCAGCTCCACCCCCACCCCCGCCTCGGCTTCGCTGACCGAGCGGCGCAAAGCGGCGACCCGTATGGAGATCGCCAGGGCAGCGGCCGGCCTCTTCGTCAGCCGGGGCCTGAGGGCCACCCGCGCCGAGGACATCGCCCAGGCGGCGGGCATCGCCCCGCGCACGTTCTACCGGTACTTCGCGACCAAGGAGGAGGCCGTCGCGCCCCTCTACGCGGCGGGCGCCGAGCGCTGGGCGGAAGCGGTACGCGAGGCCCCGGCCGAACTGCCCGTGCCGCAGGCCCTGGAACACGCCGTGCGGCACACGCTCGCCCCCGGCCGAGGGGTGTCGGCGGCGTCCTGGGAATGGGTCCGCACGCTGATCCGACTGGCCGGAACCAGCCCGGCCCTCGGCAAGGTCTGGGCGGAGGTCTGCCACACCGCGGAAACGACCCTCGCGGAGATCCTGAGACAACGGGCCGACGCCACGGGCAGGGGCGCTACCGGGACCGACGCCGCCGGGACCGACGCCGCCGGAACGGCCGCGATCGGGACGGACGCCATGGGGACGGACGCCATGGGGACGGACGCGACCGGAACGGACGTCACCGGGACGGACGCGGCGCCAAGTGCCCTCGCTCCCCACGCCCTCGCTCCCCACGCCCTTGCTCCCGGCGACGGCCCTCCCGGCACCCTCGCTCCCGGCGACGTCCCCTCCCCGCACCAGCGTTTCACCGCGGCCGTGGCCAGCGCCGCGGTCCGGGTCGCGGTCGAGAGCTGGGCGGCGACCAACACCGCTCCCACCGGGCCGCAGGGCCCGGCGGAGCTGGCGATGCAGAACCTGCGGACCCTGCGGGGGTTCGCGTGGGAAGCGAGGCCCGCAGAGGGTGCGGGGAAGACGGGAGAGATGGGGGAGACGGGAGACCCGGAGGAGGGCTAACGGGTCCCCTCCCCATTACCGTCCCTGCTCCCCTCCCGGTTCCCTTCCCCGGCCCCTTTCCTGGTCCCTTCTCCACTCCCGGCCCGCCCCAGCCGTCCGCCCAACTCCCGTGCGTACTCCGCCAGTTCCCCCGACCCGCGGATCGAGAACTCGCATCCGAGCATCGCGAACCGCACCGCCACCCACTCCACCGGGTCCCTGGTCGACCCCCGCAGCCGGCACCTGCTCCCGCCGCTCCCGCCGTTCCCGCCGTTCTCGCTGTTCCCGCCGTTCTCGCCGGGGGCACCCGGGATCTCCGGATCCGCGACCGGCGTTCCCAGCCAGGCCGGCAGCCGTGCCGCCACGAACTCCGCCGGTGCCTCGAACGTGACGTCGTACTCGTACTCGCGTGCGTCCGGGCGCTGTTGGATGGACTGCCGGAGGTATTCCGCCGCGCTCCCCGTCGGCAACTCGCGCGGAGTGAAGCGCGCCCCGGTGGCGAAGGGGTCGCGGACCCGGTCGACCCGGAACGTCCGCCAGTCCTCGCGGTCGAGGTCGTATGCGACGAGGTACCACCGTCGGCCCGTCGAGACGAGCCGGTACGGCTCGGTCAGGCGGCGCGACTCCGTGCCGTCCTTCGCGCAGTAGGCGAACCGCAGCCGCTCCTGCCCGGCCACCGTCGACGCCATGACGGTCAGCGTCTCGGGGGCGATGCTCGCGCCGTCCCCGCTGGTCAGCGGTGTGGTCGCGGCCTGGAGGGTGGAGACGCGGTGGCGCAGCCGGGCCGGCAGCACCTGCTCCAGCTTGGCGAGGGCGCGTACGGACGCCTCGTCGACGCCCTCCAGCGCGTGTCCGGCACCCGCCCGGAGGCCGACGGCGATCGCCACCGCCTCCTCGTCGTCGAGCACGAGCGGCGGCATCGCCTTGCCGGCGACCAGCCGGTACCCGCCGTCCGAGCCCATGGTCGCCTGTACGGGATAGCCGAGTTCGCGCAGCCGGTCGATGTCCCGTCGGACCGTGCGGCGGGACACCCCGAGCCGGTCGGCGAGCTCGCCGCCGGGCCATTCGCGGGGCGTCTGGAGGAGGGAGAGGAGTTGCAGCAGCCGAGCCGGAGTGTCCGTCGTCATGTGTCCGAGGATGCCGCACCACTAGGACATGAACTGACCTACTACGGTCCTACTGTCACATCATGACCTCCACGGAGACCTCCAGCGAGACCCCGTCCACACCGCCCGTCCCGTCCGTCCCGTCCGTTCCGTCCGTACCCTCCGCATCGTTCGTTCCGCCCCCACCGTCCACTGCCGGGACCACGGACGCGGCGACGCCGGACGCGATGCCGGACAAGACGCCGGGCGACCGTCGCCGCTGGTTCGCGCTGGCCATCGTGATGACGGCGGCCTTCATGGACCTCGTCGACGTCACGATCGTCAACATCGCCATCCCCTCCATACGGGCGGACGCGGGCGCCTCCTGGAGCCAGATCCAGTGGATCACCGCCGGTTACGCGCTCGCCTTCGCCGCCGGGCTCATCACCGGCGGGCGGCTCGGCGACATCCACGGCCGTAAGCGGCTGTTCCTCGTCGGCATCGGCGGCTTCACCGTCGCCTCCGCGCTGTGCGGCTTCGCCGCGAACCCGGAGATGCTGGTCGCCTCCCGGATCCTGCAGGGCGGCATGGCGGCGCTGATGGTCCCGCAGGTGCTGTCGATCGTGCACGCCACCTTCCCGGCGCACGAGCGGGGCAAGGTGTTCGGGCTCTTCGGCGCGATCGTGGGACTGGGGGCCGTCTCCGGTCCGCTGCTCGGCGCGCTGCTGACGGAGTGGAACCTGTTCGGGCTGGAGTGGCGGCCGATCTTCCTCATCAACCTGCCGGTCGGCATCGCGGGCCTGATCCTCGGCAGCCGCTTCATCACCGAGTCCAGGGCACCGAAGGCCCTGAAGCTGGACCTCGTCGGCGTCGTCCTGGTCACCCTCGGGCTGCTCATGCTGCTCTACCCGCTCACCCGCGGCCGCGAGCTGGGCTGGCCGGTGTGGGGGTATGTGTCGATGGCCGGCGCGCTCGGCGTGTTCGGGGCGCTGGTCGCCTACGAGCGGCGCAAGGGCGCGCGGGACGGCTCGCCGCTGATCGAGCTCTCCCTCTTCCGGGTGCGCAGTTTCGCGGCGGGCGTCGCCGTGCAGACCGTCTTCGGGGTCGGCCTCGGGGTGTTCTTCCTGGTCTGGACGCTGTACATGCAGACCGGACTGGGCTGGAGCCCGCTGAAGGCCGGCCTGACCGGGGTCCCGTTCTCGATCGCGGTCTCGGTGGCCGCCGGGATGTCCGTGCAGCAGCTGGTTCCGCGCTTCGGCCGCAAGGTGCTCCAGGCGGGTGCCCTGACCATGACCGTCGGCGTGCTGCTCTACATCTGGGAGTCCGAGCGCTACGGCCTCGGCATCGCGCCCTGGCAGATGGCGCTCCCGCTGGTCGTGATGGGTGCCGGCATGGGCCTGATCTTCGCCCCGCTGACGGACGCGGTGCTGTCGGAGGTGCCGCGTGAGCACGCCGGCTCGGCGTCCGGGCTCATCAACACCGTCCAGCAGATGGGCAACGCGCTCGGCCTCGGCCTGGTCGCGGTGGTCTTCTTCGGGCGGATCGGCGACCGGCTGACCCCGGCCGAGGTGGGCCCCGCCTTCGTGGACGCCTTCCAGTACGCCCTGGGCTGGGTGGCCCTGGTGATGTTCGCCATCTTCCTGCTGATGTTCGCGCTGCCGAAGCGGTCGGCCCAGCAGGTGGAGGGCGCCCTGGACTCCTCGGAGGCGGCCCCCTCCGAGGGGCGGGAGCGCGAGCTCGTCGGCTGAGTCGAGGCTCCCGTTCAAGGGCCGTCACCGCATCGGTGACGGCCCTTGGGCATGTCCGACGATCTTCACCTGAGCCCCCGAAGTCCGTTCATGCCCGAATCACGTCCGAACCTGTTTACTTTCCGGAAATCCAGGCGTAGCCTCCGTGTCGAAACCACAAGTTCGGGCATGAAACTCGGACAGGCCGGAGGAGAACGGACATGTACGCACCGGAGCGGCAGCAGGAGATCCTGCGGCTCGCCCGTGAGGGCGGCCGGGTGGACGTCCTGTCGCTGGCCGAGGAGTTCCAGGTCACCGCGGAGACCATCCGCCGCGACCTGAAGGCCCTCGACCGAGCCGGCCTGGTGCGCAGAGTCCACGGCGGCGCCATACCGGCCGGACGTCTCGACTTCGAACCGGACCTCGCCGAACGCGAGGGCACCTCCACCGACGAGAAGGACCGCATCGCCAAGGCGGCCCTCACGGAACTGCCGTCCGAGGGCACGATGATCCTCGACGCCGGTACGACGGTCGCCCGGCTGGCCGCCGCCCTCCCGCTGGAGGCCGAGCTCGTCGTCGTCACCCACAGCCTGCCCATCGCGGCCCGCCTCGCGGACCACCCGGGGATGCAGCTCCACCTCGTCGGGGGGCGCGTGCGGCACCGTACGCGCGCCGCCGTGGACGCCTGGGCGCTCCGCGCCTACGGCGAGATCCGCGCCGACGTCCTGTTCGTCGCGGCCAACGGCTTCTCGGCCGAGTACGGGCTGACCACCCCCGACCTCGCCGAGGCCGCGGTGAAGCGGGCGGCCATCGCCGCGGCGCGCCGCGTGGTGCTGCTCGCCGACTCCGCCAAGCACGGCCAGGAGCACTTCGCCCGCTTCGGCGACCTGAGCGACGTGGACCTGCTGATCACCGACAGCGGACTGAGCCCCGATGACGCGGCCGCCATCGAGCGCGGCGGCACGGAAGTAGTACGAGCATGAGCGGCACGGACATGAGCGGGACGAGCATGAGCGGCATCGACATGAGCGGCACGAGCATGAGCAGCGCGAGCATGAGCAGCGCGGAAGCGAGCACGAACAGCGCGGACACGAGCACGAGCAGCGCGGACACGAGCCGGAACGGCGCGGGCGGCGTGATTCTCACCGTCACCCCCAACCCGTCCCTGGACCGCACCTACGAGGTTCCGTCCCTCGACCGCGGCGACGTCATCCGCGCCACCGGCGAGCGGATGGACCCGGGCGGCAAGGGCGTCAACGTCTCGCGCGCCGTCGCGGCCGCCGGACGGCGCACGGTCGCCGTCCTGCCCCTGGGCGGTGCGCCGGGCGCGCTCGTCGCGGATCTGCTCGACGCCCAGGGCATCGAGGTCGCGCCGGTCCCGGTCGCCGGAGCCACCCGCTCGAACATCGCGCTGGCCGAATCGGACGGCGTCCTGACGAAGATCAACGCGCCCGGACCCGAGCTCTCCCCGGAAGAGCAGGAACTGCTCCTGGAGACGGTGCGCGAGCACTCGCGCGACGCCGACTGGATCGCCTGCTGCGGAAGCCTGCCCCGCGGGCTCGCGCCCTCTTGGTACGCCGAGGTCGTCGCGCGGGCGCACGCCGGGGGTGCGCGCATCGCGCTGGACACCTCGGGGCCCGCGCTGCTCGAGGCGCTGCGCGAGCAGCCCGACGTGGTGAAGCCGAACGCCGAGGAGCTCGCGGAGGCCGTCGGACGCCCCCTGGCGACCGTGGGCGACGCGGTGAAGGCGGCCGAGGAACTGCGCGAGATGGGCGCCCGCTCCGTCCTCGCGAGCCTGGGCGCCGACGGGCAACTGCTCGTCTCGGACACGGGCACCTGGTTCGCGAGCGCGCGCGTCGACGTCGTACGCAGCAATGTGGGAGCGGGCGACTCCTCGCTCGCCGGCTTCCTCATCGCCGGCGGCCGCGGCCCGCAGGCGCTCGCCTCGGCGGTCGCCCATGGCGCGGCCGCCGTCCAGCTGCCCGGCAGCGTGATGCCGACCCCGGACGATCTGGACCCGGCGGCGGTGACGGTCACGGCGGAGGTGCCGGTGGACCGCGAACTCAAGGAGCCCGTGTCATGACGTCCCTCTCGTTACTCGGCGCCCCCGCGTCCCCCCACTGCGCCTCCGTCTCCACCCCCCTCCCTGTCCCCACCCCCATCTCCACCCCCGTCCCCGTCACCCCCCTCGCCCACCACCCCACGCCCCGGGCGATACGCGTGCGAAGGAGCCCGCGATGAGCGACATGATCACCGCGGACCTGGTCGATCTCGACCTGTCCGCCGAAACGAAGGAAGCGGCGGCGCGATCCCTCGCCGAGCGCATGGCGGCCCTGGGCCGGGTGACCGACCTGGACGGCTTCCTCGCCGACGTGGCCGCCCGCGAGGCCCAGATGCCCACCGGCCTCGACGGCGGCATCGGCATCCCGCACTGCCGCAGCGAGCACGTCACCGAGCCGACGCTCGCCTTCGGACGCAGCTCCGCCGGCATCGACTTCGGCGCCGCGGACGGCCCCGCCGACCTGGTCTTCCTGATCGCCGCCCCGGCCGGCGCGGACGACGCCCACCTGACGATCCTGTCGTCGCTGGCCCGCCAGCTGATGAACGCCGAGTTCACCGACGCGCTGCGCTCGGTCGGCGACGCGGCGGCCGCAGCGGCCCTGATCCGCGGCGACGAGGCGCCGGCCGCCGAGTCCGCCGCTGCGGACTCCGCCTCCCAGGACTCCGTGTCGGCGTCGGCGGCGGCCTCCGCCGACGCCGACACGGCCACCGAGACCCCGGACGCACCCGGCGTCGGCGACGGCGACCGCCCGTTCCGGATCGTCGCCGTCACCTCCTGCCCGACCGGCATCGCCCACACCTACATGGCGGCCGAGTCCCTGGAGAACGCGGGCCGTGACGCGGGCGTCGAACTGGTCGTCGAGACGCAGGGCTCGGCCGGCTTCACCCGGCTCGACCCGGCCGTCATCGCCGCGGCCGACGGCGTGATCTTCGCCCACGACGTCCCCGTACGCGACAAGGACCGCTTCGCCGGCAAGCCCACCGTGGACGTCGGCGTGAAGGCGGGCATCAACCGGCCCGCCGAGCTGATCACCGACGTGCGCGCGAAGGCGGCACGCGGTGAGGTGAGCGCTGCGGCCAAGGGCGGGACGCCGGTCGAGCGGGCCGGCGAGTCCGGCGACAGCTACGGCACCAAGCTGCGCAAGTGGCTGATGACCGGCGTCAGTTACATGGTCCCGTTCGTCGCCGCGGGCGGTCTGCTGCTCGCTCTCGGGTTCGCGATCGGCGGCTGGGAGATCAACAAGGCGCCCTCGGTCATGGAGCACTTCTCCTGGACCCAGGTCGACAGCTGGGGCGCGCTGCTGTTCCAGATCGGCGGGGTCGCCTTCGGCTTCCTCATCCCGGTCCTCGCCGGCTACATCGCCTACGGCATGGCGGACCGGCCCGGTCTCGTGCCCGGATTCGTCGGCGGCATGATCGCCTCCAACATCGCCGCCGGCTTCCTCGGCGGTCTGGCCGCCGGTCTGCTGGCGGGCGGTGTCGTCCTGGCGATCCAGCGGATCAAGATCCCGCCGGTGCTGCGCGGCATCATGCCGGTGGTGGTGATCCCGCTGATCTCCTCGCTGATCGTCGGCTTCCTGATGTTCGTCGTGATCGGCAAGCCCATCGCCGAGGCACAGAAGGGCATGACGGACTGGCTGGCCGGCCTCTCCGGCACCAACGCCATCCTGCTCGGCGTGCTGCTCGGCCTGATGATGTGCTTCGACCTCGGCGGCCCGGTCAACAAGGTCGCGTACGCCTTCGCCACGGCCGGCATCGCCGTCGCGGACCCCAGCGACTCCGCGATGAAGGTCATGGCCGCGGTGATGGCCGCGGGCATGGTCCCGCCGCTGGGCATGGCGCTGGCGACGGTCGTCCGCAAGAAGCTCTTCACCTCCGCCGAGCGCGAGAACGGCAAGGCCGCCTGGGTGCTGGGCGCCTCCTTCATCTCGGAGGGCGCGATCCCGTTCGCCGCGGCCGACCCGCTGCGCGTCATCCCGGCCTCGATGGCGGGCGGCGCGGTCACCGGCGCCCTGTCGATGGCCTTCGGCGCGACGCTCCGCGCTCCGCACGGCGGCATCTTCGTGGTCCCGCTGATCGGCAACCCGTTCCTGTACCTGGTCGCCATCGCGGCGGGCGTGTGCGTGACGACGGCCGTGGTCATCGTCCTCAAGGGCCTGCGCAAGCCGGTCCCCGGCGCCACGGAGCCCGGCACCGCGCAAGCGGCCGAGACCGCCGCGGCGACGGAGACGAAGCAGCCGGTCGCCGCGTAACACCGGTGGCCGGCCGCCTGCCGGCCACGAAATACGTCACGGTCCGGGACGAAAGTCCCGGACCGTGCTGCGTATAGGGGTGCCCCAGGTAGGGGTGCCCCAGGCGTCCCTCGGGTTCGGCGTCCCTCAGGGTCTCAGGAGACCTGTGCCGCCCGGCGTTCCATCGCGTCGCGGGCCGCGGCCTCGGAGACGTACACCTCGCACATGTGCCGCCCGTCCGGCGTCGCCGTGTGCTCGACCTCCCAGAGGGAGATCTCCCGGCCGTCACGCAGCAGGAACGCGTGCTCGTACAGCGAGTAGCCGAGGCCGATACGGCCCGCCCGGCAGGGGCGACCGAAGGCCTGGGTGATCTGGTGCGCGAACGCCGACGTCAACAGCGTCGTCGCCGTGTCCGCGTCGGGCGGGTCGGGGTTCTCCGCGCGGCGCAGCAGCCGGCGCGCGTGATCCGCCGAGTCGTCCAGCACGTACACATGGCGGGGTGCGGGGACCGGCGACAACTGCACCAGCACCGGCAGTTCGAAGTCCGGGGTGTCCGACGGCAGCGGCAGCCGGGCGGTGGCGGCGCGCAGCTCCTCCTCGTCGACGTACACCTCGTGCTGGGGCTCGCTGCCCGGCGCGGTGTTGTGCACGAGCTCCCACAGCGTGAGCGCGCAGCCGTCGGCGAGCAGCCAGGTGTGCCGGTACGTCTCCCGGTGCAGGCCCGCGCTGTGGTGCGCGGAGTGCAGGGAGCTGTCGTGGGCCAGTGCGCAGTCGAGCCGCCGCAGTGCTTCGTCGGGCAGCTCGAACGAGTTCAGGGCGCGACCGAGCAGTCGCGCGAGGTGCTCCTCCGGAGACTCGGGCGACTCGGCTGGTTCGTACGCTGTTGTCTCGTACGGAACGCTCAAGGTTTCTCCCGGCGTTGCTGCATGTCACCTTGTGGGTGCATACCGTAGCCCCTCGGTCGGACATCATGTCCGGGAACCGAGAAAACGTACGTCGGAGAAAACGCAGGAACCGCGCGAAAAGTTCCCGCGCGGCCCGACGTCCCGTCATGAATCGCCGGTCAGAGCCGGTCAGAGCCGGTCAGAGCCGGTCAGAGCCGGTGGGGGCCGGTCGGGGAGGTTCCCCGCCGGCCCGGGCGGTCAGACGGCGCTTCCGGCGGTCCACTCCGCCCAGCCCATGTTCCAGCCGTTCAGCCCGTTGTCCGGAGCGACCGTCTTGTCCGGCGAGTTCTTGACGATCACCACGTCGCCGATCAGCGAGTTGTCGTAGAACCACTTGGCGGGGGTGTCGCCCTGGGCGCCCTGCACGTCCGCGAGGCCGACGCAGCCGTGGCTGGTGCCCTCCCGGCCGAAGGGCGGATTGCTCTTCTTGTACCAGTAGTTGCCGTGGATGAAGGTCCCGGACGTCGTCAGACGCATCGCGTGCGGCACGTCCGGGATGTCGTACTCCCCGCCCAGGTCGACCGTCCGGCTGTTCATCCGTGTCTGCGTGAACTTCTCGGAGATCACCATCTGCCCGTTGTACGTCGTGTGCTCCGCGCTGCCCGACGAGATCGGCTCCGTCTTCAGCGTCCGCCCGTCCCGTACCACCGTCATGGTCTGCGTGTTCACGTCCACCGTGGACACCTGAGAGCGACCGATGGTGAAGCTGACCGTCTTCTTCTGCACCCCGAAGACGCCGTTCGCGCCCTCGACGCCGTCCAGGTCGATCTTCATCGTGACCTTGGAGCCGGCCTTCCAGTACTCCTCCGGCCGGAAGTCGAGCCGCTGCTCGCCGAACCAGTGCCCCACCACCTGCTGACCGCTGCTGGAGCTGACCGTGATGTGCGACTGCACAGCCTTCTTGTCGCCGATGGCCTTGTCGAACGTGAACGACACCGGCATCCCCACGCCGACCGTCGTGCCGTTGTCCGGCGTGTACGTCCCTATGAAGCTGTTGGCCGAAGTGACCGTCGTGAAGATCGAGTTGGCCGCGGCGGTCTTGCCGCTCGAGTCCTTCGCGGTCGCCGATATCTGGTACTTCGTCCCGCGCTCCAGCTGCTCCTTCGGCTTCCAGGTGCTGCCGTCGGCCGACAAGGAGCCCTCGACGGCCTGCCCCGACCCGGCCACCGTCATCTTCACCTCGGTGAGCCGGCCGTCGCTCACCTTCACTCCGGTCGTGTTGATCGACGCGCCCGTCGAGCCGTCCTTCGCCGAGATGACGATCTTCGCGGTGGACGTCTTGGCCGTGGCCTTACCGCCCTTGGCATCGTCGTCCTTGGCGTTGGCGCTGCCCCCGCAGGCGGTCAGGGTCAGGGCGCCGACCACCAGGACGGCACAGGCTCCCACGGCTCGTCGCGCTGCTTTGTCCGCCGTTGTCACGGGCTGCTCCAGCTTCGTGTGATGTGAGTGATCCGCTCCGTTACGTGGAGAAAGAGGGATCCGACGGCCGGTCGGGTTCCCTCCGGCCGCCCTTGGCACCATCACGTGACAGAACCGCGACAAACTCCTCCGCCGGGGGCTCCCGGCTCACGGGGTCCCGTACAACTCCTCGTAGGACGGCCACTCCCCGCCCGGCGCCTGCACCGACTCGGCGGCGCGCACGGCCCGTACGATCGCGCGGGTCACCATGTCCGCGCCCGCGGCGAGGATGTCGTTCAGGGCGAGCGGGTGGTCGGGGTCGAGCGGGCGCGCGCCCGTCGCCAGCGTGAAGACCGTGTCGCCGTCATGGAGCAGGTGCACCGGCCGCACGGCGCGTGCGATCCCGTCGTGCGCCGTGCCCGCCAGCTTCTGCGCCTGCGCCTTCGACAGATCCGCGTCGGTGGCCACCACGGCGAGCGTCGTGTTGAGCGGGGCGGGCGCGCTCCTCGCCGCGCTCTCGGCGAGCCGCCGGCGCGCGGCCTCGTGCACCTGCGCCTCCGGGTACGTCACGCGCCCCTGGAACAGCTCCCCGTACAGCACCCCCGTCTCCGGCTCCAGCACCGACCCCACGGCGTTGGCCACCACCAGCGCGGCCACCGTGATCCCCGAGTCCAGGACAACGCTCGCGGTGCCCACCCCGCCCTTCATCGGCCCGACCGCCGCGCCCGTCCCGGCTCCGACGCACCCCTCCCGCACGCGCGTGCCGGGCTCGCTCGCCGCGGCCGCCTCCACGGCGGCCCGGCCGGTGGCGGCGTCCGGACGGGCCCGGAAGTCGCCACCGCGCCCCAGGTCGAAGACGCAGGCGGCGGGCACCACCGGCACGACGTGCGTCGGGTCCGGGCCGACGGGGACGCCCCGCCCCTGCTCCTCCAGCCAGGCCATCACACCGGAGGCCGCGTCGAGCCCGTAGGCGCTGCCGCCCGTCAGCACGATCGCCTCGACCCGCTGCACCAGGTTGCGTGGATCCAGCGCGTCGGTCTCCTTGGTACCGGGACCGCCGCCGCGTACGTCCACGGCGGCCACCGCGCCGCCCTCGGGTGCCAGGACGACCGTGGTGCCGGTGAGCCAACCGTCTCCGGTGCGCGTGGCGTGCCCGACCCGCACGCCGGGGACGTCCGTCAGAGCGTCAACTGTCATGGGAGCCAGTCTCGCTCGGCGCGTGCCGGGCGCGCTGCCGTCACGCCGTGTCACACGGCCGTGCTCGAAGCCCCCGCCTCGTTGTCCGGAGACTCGGGTGACTGCGGGGTCTCCGGAGACTCCGACGGCTCGGGTGACTTCGGCGACTCCTGCGCCGCGGGCGACTCCCGCGGCTCGCGCGCGGCCATGCGCGCCGTCAGGGTCGTCCCGGTGGCCACCGCCAGCGCCGACACCAGGCCGGCCGCGAGGACCGCCCACTCGCCCAGGAAGGTGCAGCAGAGCACCAGCAGCGCGGTGACGGGCAGCACCAGTTGCTGGGCCAGGCCGACCTTGAAGTGGCGGGCGTGCAGCAGCCACACCGTCATCAGGAACAGCGCCGTGGGCAGGGTCACGGCCGCCGACGCGGCGAGCGTGGAGAGGTGGGCCTTGCCGATCGCCTGCTCGACCGCCACCTCCAGCCCCGCCCCGATCGCGGCAGCCGACGCGAAGACGACGTAGTGCCCATAGCCCCACACGAACGCCTGCTTGTTGGAGCGCAGATGCCCATGGATGGGCACCACGAAGTAGATCCACCAGGCGGCGAAGACGATCAGCAGCCCACCCACCGCGATCGGCAGCAGATCGCTCAGCGCGTCGCTCTCGTCGAGGCCGGACTTCACGGCGATCGTGGCCGCCGCGATCGTCTCGCCCAGCACGATGATCGTGAACAGTCCGTAGCGCTCCGCGATGTGGTGCGGATGCCAGGACGTCGGATGGTTCCGCTCCGCGTAGGGCGGCACGCACATCTCCAGCACCGCCATCACCAGGAACAGCCAGACCTTGGCGCCCTGGGGCACGATCAGCAGCCCCAGCCAGCCGAGCTGGCAGAGCAGCACGCCGCCGGCGTACCGCAGCGCCATCGTCCGCTCCGGGCCTTCGGTCGACAGGGCGACGCGTAGCCATTGTGAGGACAGCGCCACTCGCATGATGACGTAGCCCAGTACGACGGCGACGTACTGCTGGTCCTCGAACGCCCGGGAGACCCCGGCCGCGAGCACCAGGACCCCGCTGATCTGGATCAGTGTGACGACCCGGTAGAGGCTGTCGTCGTTGTCGTACGCCGAGGCGAACCAGGTGAAGTTCATCCAGGCCCACCAGATGGTGAAGAAGACCATCGCGTAGTTGAGGATTCCCTCGCCGGCGTGGGACTCCGCCACCGAGTGCACCAGTTGGACGCCCGCCTGGGCGATCGCCACGACGAAGCACAGGTCGAAGAAGAGCTCCAGGGGCGTGGCTACCCGGTGCACCTCGTTCCGACCGCGCGCGGTGAGCCTGCGCAGCGGTCGTCTGTGAGAGAGGTCGGGGGCGGGGCCGGAGCCGGGTGCCGGGGAGCCTGGGGGAGGGGTCGGCGGAGGCGTGCGGGACGTCATGGGTCCCAGCACAGCAGATATCTGCCGGAAAAGCTTGCGCGGGGCGCACGGGCGGTCCGACGGCCGGGCGTCGCTGCCTGCGGCCCTGCTCCGGGCGGCTCCCGGGCCCGTACCCTGGAGGCATGAGCACCCCCTCCGCCCCCGAGCCACGCGACCCGAAGGCCGCGCTGATCTTCGACGACCCGCTGGACCGGCAGTCCTCGGACGACACCGACCGCGGGTGGGGCGAGCGGCCGGCCGCCGGCGCTGACAGCGCCGCCGACCTCAAGCGCTTCCTCGACGAGAAGCCGCCCCACCACATCTGAACCCGGGCGGCTGCCCTCCGGCAGGTCCGGCCGGCCTCGCGGGCCCCGCGGACCGCCGTCCGCAAGGCCCCGAGCAGCCTCGTCACCGCCCGCTGTGGCCCGAGCCCCGCTGGGCGACCAGCGCGTCGCGGATCTCCTTGAGCACCTCCAGCTCGGTCACCTCCAGGACCTCCTGGGCGCCCTCCTTGGCCTTCCTGCGGGCCTCCACCTTCGCCAGGTACCTCGACATGGGAAGCACCATCAGGAAGTAGACGACCGCCGCGGTGATCACGAAGGTGAGCGTCGCGCCCAGGACCGAGCCCCACAGGATCCGGACGCCCGTCGCGCTGTCGCCCGTCCCCGTGCAGGGCCCCTTGAGACAGGAGCTGTAGCTGTCCAGGTTCTTCGTGCCGACCGCTCCGATGAGCGGGTTGATGATCCCCTTCACCACCGCGTTGACGATGTTCGTGAAGGCCGCGCCGATCACGACCGCGACTGCCAGATCGACGACGTTCCCACGCATCAGGAAGGCCTTGAAGCCCTGCAAGACGCTCGCCTTCTTTTCGCTCATCTGGGGGACACTCCTCGCATGTACAGGTTGTGGAACAAACAGTTCCGCAACCTACGTCACCCCGAGGCGGGCGTGTCCAATTCGATAGCTCGATCGAGGGACTTGACTTCACCACAGGGTCACCGCCAACCGAGCCGTCGCACTCGCTCCCGCCAGGCGCGCCGCGGTGGGGCGGGGCACCGACAGGACGACCAACGCGCCGCCGTCCGCCGTGTCGAGGGAGGCGCCCGAGGCGTCCAGTGGCTCCGGCACCTTGGTCACGAGCGCCCCACGTGCGACGACGCGGGCCGCACCGCCCACGCCGCCCGGCGGACTCTCCTCGACGGCGATGACGTCGACCCGGTCACCGGGGCGCAGCAGCCGGACGGTGGCCGCGTCGGCGATCCGTACCGGCGCTGTCACCTTCTGTACGGCGGCTGGACCTGGTGCAGGGGCGCGAACCGGCCCGTGCGCGCGGGCTTGCGAGCTCTCGCCGGGATGCCCGTGCGCCGGATCGCTGTTCCGGGGTCCGACCGCGACGAGCGCCGCGGCGGTGACGGCGAGACCGAGGGCGACGGCACGCCGTCGGCTCCGCACCAGCCGGCCCAGCGGCCCCGGGCGGTACCACCCGTGGCGGACGCGCACGGGGTCGAAAGGAGGCACCTCACATGTGGCAGGAGCCTCCGCCCCCGGCGGACGCGACACGGACGGGAGGGCGAACGGAGCGGAAGGAGGGTGGGGAGTGGGCGGTCGGGGCGAGGGAGGGTGGGGAGAGGAAGCGGGGGACGGCGGGAAAGCGGGGGGAGGGGACACGGGATCACCACCTGCGAAGAGGGACGGGTTGCGAAGCCACGATGAGGCTTCGCGCCGCCGCTCGCCGGAGCCGGTGGACCACTCACGGGTTGTGGACAACTCCCTCACCCGAACGGTGAGTTCCGTCCCTTTCCGTCCGCCCCGTTCCCTCCGGTCCGCGCTGCCCGTTCCGTCCGGCTCGCCGACCTCGGGAAACGCCAACTCCTGTTGCGTCAGATCCCGTTATGCCGGATCCCGTCGCGCCAACTGCCGTTACGTCAACTCCCGTTACGGCAGCTCGAACCCCGGGTCCATCCCGCCCAGCGCGTTCGTGCACAGGCAGTCCCGCGTCCCGTTCGCGGGCAGCGCGGCCACCGTGTCGAACAGCACGCCCCGCAGCCGGTCCACGTTGGCCGCGAACACCTGCAGGACCTCCTCGTGGGACACGCCCTCACCGCTCTCGGCGCCCGCGTCCAGATCCGTGACCAGCGTCAACGACGTGTAGCAGAGCTCGAGTTCACGGGCGAGCGCGGCCTCCGGATGGCCCGTCATACCCACCACCGACCAGCCCTGAGCCTGGTGCCACAACGATTCTGCCCGGGTGGAGAACCTCGGCCCCTCGATCACGACCAGCGTCCCGCCGTCCACCGGCTCCCACTCCCGGCCGCGCGCCGCCTTCAGGGCCGCCGAGCGTCCGGTGGGGCAGTAGGGGTCGGCCAGGGACACGTGCACCACGTTGGGCACCGTGCCGTCGGGCAGGGGCAGCCCGTCGAAGTACGTCCCGGTCCGCGACTTCGTACGGTCGACCAGCTGATCGGGCACGAGCAGCGTGCCGGGCCCGTACTCGGGGCGCAGACCGCCCACGGCGCACGGACCGAGGACCTGGCGCACCCCCAGCGAGCGCAGCGCCCACAGGTTGGCCCGGTAGTTGATCCGGTGGGGCGGCAGATGGTGGCCGCGTCCGTGCCGGGGCAGGAAGGCGACCCGCCGGCCGGCGATCTCGCCCAGGAAGAGGGAGTCGCTGGGCGGCCCGTAGGGGGTGTCGACCTGGAGCTCGGTCACGTTGTCGAGGAACGAGTAGAAACCGGAGCCGCCGATCACACCGATCTCTGCGTTCGCCATGTTCGCCATGCGTCGCACCCTAACCGCACGTTCGTCATACCTGAGCCGTACCCCAGGCGCTCTTGAGGAACGCCGAAGGACCCCGTCGCCGGATGACGACAGGGTCCTGTGAGGCCGTAAGGAAGGGGCCCCTTGAGCAGGGGTCCTACGCGGCGGAGCTGTTGCCGGCCGAGGTGCCGGTGCTCGACGACTTCGAGTCCGAGGACGACGACGTCGACGAGGTCGAACTCGACGACTTCGCGTCGGAGCCGGACGTAGACGACTTCGCGGGCGACGACGACGGCGTGCTGCTCGAGGACGAGCCGCGGCTGTCGTTGCGGTAGAAGCCGGAGCCCTTGAAGACGATACCGACCGCGGAGAACACCTTCTTGAGGCGTCCGGAGCAGTTGGGGCACTCGGTCAGAGCGTCGTCGGTGAACTTCTGCACCGCCTCGAGGCCCTCGCCGCACTCGGTGCACTGGTACTGGTAGGTCGGCACTGTCTTCCTCCTGGCACTCTCACTCAGTGAGTGCTAACGACGGTCTATCTTGACGCATTCCCGGGGATCAGTCCACTGTCACCGGCACGCGGTGACCGACGCCACGTGCGACGGTACGGCCACGCGGGCGTGGAGCGAGCCGCGAACGCAGTGCCAGCAGGACCGCCAGGGCCAGCACGGTGCCGCCCATCGGCACCAGGAAACCGGCCCCGCCCCAGAAGCGGTCCTCCAGCTGTCCGGCGACCGTGACGGCGGCCGCCTGCCCGAGCGCCACGGCGCCGGTCAGCCAGGTGAACGCCTCGGTGCGCGCCCCGGCCGGGACCAGGCCCTCGACCAGCGTGTAGCCGGTGATCAGCGCGGGCGCGATGCACATGCCGACCAGGAGGCCCAGGCCCGCGAGGACGAGCACCGAGTGCGCGGCCCACAGCCCGGAGGCGACGAGCGCCAGCGCGGCATAGGCGACGACCAGGCGCCGCTGCGGGGCCGTCTTCCAGGCGATGGCGCCGCAGACCAGGCCGGAGAGCATGTTGCCGGCGGCGAAGGTCCCGTACAGGACGCCGTTCAGGCCGGGCTCGCCGATCGACTCGGTGAACGCGGCCAGCGAGACCTGCATTCCGCCGAAGACGGCGCCGATGCCCAGGAAGGCCGCGATCAGCACGCGCACACCGGGGATGCGCAGCGCCGAGGCGTGCGCCACGCGCGCGTGTCCGGCGGCGGCGACCTGGGGCTGGGTGTTCTTCTGCGCGGCGAACAGCAGGCCGCCGAGCAGGGTCAGCGAGGCCTCGGTGATCAGACCGGCGGCCGGGTTCACGGCGGTGCACAGGGCCGTCGCCAGCAGTGGGCCGAACACGAAGGTCAGCTCGTCGGTGACGGACTCGAAGGCCGCCGCGGTCGTCATCAGGGGCGAGCCCTTCAGCGTGACGCCCCAGCGGGCCCGCACCATGGGCCCGATCTGCGGCACCGAGGCGCCCGTGGGCACGGCGGCCGCGAACAGCGCCCACAGGGGCGCGTGCGAGAGGGCGAGCGCGGTCAGGGTGAGGCCCGACAGGGTGTGCACGAGAACGCCGGGGACCAGCACCGCGCGCTGCCCGTAGCGGTCGGCGAGGCGTCCGCTGTAGGGCGCGCACAGCGCCATGGAGACACCGGTGACGGCCGCGGCGGCGCCGGCCGCGCCGTACGAACCGGTGGTGTGCTGGACGAGCAGCACGATGGAGATGGTGAGCATCGCGAACGGCTGGCGTGCCGCGAAGCCGGGGAGCAGGAACGTCCATGCGCCGCGGGTGCGCAGCAGCCGCCCGTATCCCGGGCGGGCGGAGGCCGACGAGTTCTTCGACGGCTCGGTGGTGACCGTGGATGCCACGGCCCGTGCCTTTCTGCCGCCTGGTGGCGCGCCCGTGCGGGGGCGCCGAGAGCTGTCCTCTTGCGCGTGCTGCGGTAGATGCCGGAGTCCGCTGCGAGGAGGTGTCCCGGCCGCCATACGGTCGCGCCAGCTCTGCATCAGGCAGAGTTGGTTCGATCAAGGTCTGCCTTCATCGTACAGGGGTCAAGGCCGATGACGCCTGTGAAGATGAGCACCACAGGGCCGGGGCACCCCTGAAACCATGGGGTGTGAACAGTGCGAAACATGCACTTAACGGGTCTCGTCGCCCGTGCCCAGCCATCCCGCGAGCTTGCCGCCGCGTCCCACCGCGCGCAAGCGCTGTTCGGCCGCGTCGCGGACCGGGTCGGTGGCGACGACGAGGAGTTCGTCCCCCTGCCGCAGGACGGTCGTCGGCAGCGGCACGAACGACGTCCCGCCGCGCACGACGAGGGTCACGGCGGCCCCGGCCGGCAGTCGCAGTTCGTTGACCTCGACGCCGTGCATCTTCGAGCCCGTGGGGATCGCGACGGACAGCAGATGGCCGCGCAGTCGCTCCAGGGGCGCCGATTCGACGCCGAGGTCGGCGGCCTCGGAGTCCTTGCCCAGGCGCAGCTTGCGGGCCAGCCAGGGCAGTGTCGGTCCCTGGACCAGGGTGTAGACGACGACCAGGACGAAGACGATGTTGAAGATGCGGCGGCTGGACTCGACGCCCTGCACCATCGGGATGGTCGCCAGGATGATGGGCACCGCGCCGCGCAGCCCGGCCCAGGACATCAGGGTCTGCTCCTGCCAGGGCACCCGGAACGGCGTCAGGCACACCACGACGCTCAGCGGGCGGGCCACCATGGTCAGCACCAGGCCGATGACGAGCGCGGGCAGCACGTCGTCGCCGAGCTCGTGCGGGGTGACCAGGAGGCCGAGCAGCACGAACATGCCGATCTGGGCGATCCAACCGAGGCCGTCGGCGAACCCGCGCGTGGCGGGCCAGTGCGGCAGCTTCGCGTTGCCCATGACCATCGAGGCGAGGTAGACGCCCAGGAAGCCGCTGCCGTGGGCCAGGGAGCCCGCCGCGTACGCGGTGACCGCGATCGCCATGACGGCGATCGGGTAGAGGCCGGAGGCGGGCAGGGCGACGTGTCTGAGGCCCCAGGAGCCCAGCCAGCCGACCGCGAGGCCGATGGCGGCGCCGATGGCCAGCTCCAGCGCTATCTCGCCCACCAGCACGTACCAGTGCTCCACGGGGCCCGCCGTGGAGAAGGCGACCACCAGGATGACCACCGGGGCGTCGTTGAAGCCGGACTCGGCCTCCAGCGTGCCCGTCACGCGCGAGGGCAGGGGGATCTTGCGCAGGACGGAGAAGACCGCCGCCGCGTCCGTCGAGGACACCACCGCACCGATGATCAGCGCCTGCCGCCACTCCAGCCCCGTCACGAAGTGCGCGGCCGTGGCCGTGACGCCCACGCTCACCGCGACTCCGACCAGGGCCAGTGCGGAGGCGGAGGCCAGGGCCGGTTCGATCTCTTTCCACTTCGTGCCGAGTCCGCCCTCGGCGAGGATCACGACCAGGGCGGCGTAGCCGATGACCTGCGTCATCTCGGCGTTGTCGAAGTGGATGTTGCCGATGCCGTCCTGGCCCATGAGGACGCCGATGCCCAGGTAGACGAGCAGGCTGGGGAGCCCGCTGCGCGAGGAGATCCGGACCGCTGCGACGGCGACGAGCAGGACGAGCGAGCAGACGAGCAGGAGCTGGTTGAGGTGGTGGACAGTCAGCGGCGCTTCCCTTCACCGGCGCGCGCGCCTGGCGCGCGGACGCACATGTGCATCGGATACATCGGACACGAAGGTGTGCGCCCCGTGTCCAACTACTTCGTTACCTTACCTAACTCTTGACGATTTCTTGACGTTGGACGAGGCAAGATCGAACATCCTTCCGTGCTGGTACCGGACTCCGCGTCAAGTGCCGCGAGGCCCTGCGCCTATGGTTGCTCCAGCACTCCAGGACCGCCTGCCGCTCGCGTTAGGACAGCAAGGACAGCGATGCCCCCCAACACCACCGCCACATCGGGTGACAAGCCCGGCAAGTCCGGCAGGAAGAAGGGGCGCAAAGCCCGTTTGATCGTGCTTGTGCTGGTGCTGGCCATCATCGGAGGCATCGCCTACGGCGCCTACTGGTCCATCAGCACGGTCCGCGCGTCCTTCCCGCAGACCAAGGGATCGATCACACTCGAGGGCCTGTCCGGGCCCGTCGACGTGAAGCGGGACGGCTACGGCATCCCGCAGATCTACGCGGATTCCGACGAAGATCTCTTCATGGCGCAGGGCTACGTCCAGGCGCAGGACCGGTTCTACGAGATGGACGTACGCCGGCACATGACCTCCGGGCGCCTGTCGGAGATGTTCGGCAAGAGCCAGGTCGACAACGACGAGTTCCTGCGCACCCTGGGCTGGGACCGTGTCGCCAAGGAGGAGTACGACACCAAGCTGTCGGCCTCCACCAAGAAGTACCTTCAGGCCTACGCCAAGGGAGTCAACGCCTACCTCAAGGGCAAGGACGGCGCGGACATCTCCCTGGAGTACGCGGCCCTCGGGTTCACCAACGACTACAAGCCCGCCGAGTGGACCCCGGTCGACTCGGTCTCCTGGCTGAAGGCGATGGCCTGGGACCTGCGCGGCAACATGCAGGACGAGATCGACCGCGCCCTGATGACCAGCCGCCTCGGCCCGCAGCAGATCGCCGACCTGTACCCGCAGTACCCGTACGACCGCAACCAGGCGATCGTCCAGGAGGGCCAGTACGACGAGCTGACCAAGACGTTCGAACAGAGCGACGGCGACAGCGACAGCGACTCCGGCAACACGTCCACGAACGGCGGGACGGGCGACAGCACGGGCGACGGCACCGGCACCTCGGACGACACGGGATCGGCCCTCACGAGCCAGCTCTCGGGCCTGTACGACGTCCTGGACGATCTGCCCACGGCCGTCGGCGTGAACGGCAACGGCATAGGCTCGAACTCCTGGGCCGTCGCCGGGAAGTACACGATCACCGGCAAGCCGCTGCTGGCCAACGACCCGCACCTGTCGGCCTCGCTGCCGTCCGTCTGGTACCAGATGGGCCTGCACTGCCGAACCGTCTCCGCCAAGTGCGGGTACGACGTCTCGGGCTACACCTTCGCAGGCATGCCCGGCGTCATAATCGGCCACAACGCGACGATCTCCTGGGGCATGACCAACTCCGGCGTCGACGTGACCGACCTCTACCTGGAGAAGCTCTCCGGCGACGACGGCTACCAGTACGACAACAAGGTCAAGCCGTTCGTCACGCGCGAGGAGACCATCAAGGTCGCCGGCGGCACGTCCAAGAAAATCGTCGTCCGGCAGACCGAGGACGGCATGCCCCTGCTGTCCGACCGTGACGACGAACTCGTCGACGTCGGCAAGAAGGCCACCGTCGACGCGGCCGCGCCCGACCGCGGCGACGGTTACGCCGTCGCCCTGAAGTGGACCGCGCTCGAGCCCGGCACCTCCATGGACGCCGTCTTCGCCATGAACAAGGCGGCCGACTGGGACGACTTCCGCGCCGCGGCCGAGAAGTTCGACGTGCCCTCGCAGAACCTCGTCTACGCCGACACCTCGAACCACATCGGCTACCAGCTGCCCGGAAAGATCCCCACGCGCGCGAAGGGCGTGGACGGCTCGATCCCGGCGCCCGGCTGGAACTCCAAGTACAAGTGGACCGGCTACATCGACTTCGACGAGCTGCCCTACGAGTACGACCCCGCGCGCGGGTACATCGTCACCGCCAACCAGGCCGTGATCGACAAGGACAAGTACCCCTACACGCTCACCACGGACTGGGGCTACGGCGCGCGCAGCCAGCGGATCACCGACCTGATCAAGGGCAAGATCAAGGGCGGCGGCAAGATCTCCACCGACGACATGCGGCAGATGCAGCTGGACAACGACAGCCAGATCGCCCGGCTGCTCGTGCCCATCCTGCTGAAGATCAACCTGGACGACCCGGACGTCCGCGAGGCGCAGAAGCTGCTGCAGGGCTGGGACTACACCCAGGACGCCGACTCGGCGGCCGCCGCCTACTTCAACGCGGTGTGGCGCAACATCCTCAA
This sequence comes from Streptomyces sp. NPDC002623, assembly GCF_053592635.1. Taxonomy (NCBI): domain Bacteria; kingdom Bacillati; phylum Actinomycetota; class Actinomycetes; order Kitasatosporales; family Streptomycetaceae; genus Streptomyces; species Streptomyces sp. NPDC002623. The sequence goes on from NZ_JBSFWB010000007.1 coordinate 398,545, forward strand.
GCTGGCCTTCGGCAACAAGCTGCCCAAGGAACTGCGGGTCGAGGACCAGTGCCTGTGGGTCGACCCGGTCGACAGCACCGGCCCCGTCGACGACACCGACAAGGTCATCGAGTGCGGCGAGCGCGAGGCCGACCAGGCGCAGCCGGACGGCGGTGACCGCTGGTTCGAGGTCGTGCGCAACCTCCTGGAGAAGACGGACAGCGAGTGGTGGACGACTCCCGAGTCGGGCACCCGCCCCGGCGCGGAGAAGAACCGCGACAAGCTGTTCGAGCGCGCCATGATCGACGCCCGCTGGGAGCTGACCGCCAAGCTCGGCAAGGACATCGACACCTGGAGCTGGGGCCGGCTGCACCGCCTGTTCCTGAAGAACCAGACCCTGGGCACCAGCGGCCCCGGCTTCCTGCAGTACATCCTGAACCGCGGCCCGTGGAAGCTTGGCGGCGGCGAGGGGACGGTCAACGCGACCGGCTGGAACGCGGCCGGCGGCTACGGCGTCGTCTGGGTGCCGTCGATGCGGATGGTGGTCAACCTCGACGACCTCGACAAGTCGAAGTGGATCAACCTCTCCGGCGCCTCGGGACACGCCTTCAGCGCCCACTACACCGACCAGACGGGCAAGTGGGCCAACGGTGAGCTCCTCGACTGGTCCTTCTCCAAGAAGGCCGTCGACGACAGCACCAGCGACACCCTGGTCCTCAAGCCCTGAGCGACCGAGCTACGAGAAGGGGCCCTCCACGCGTGCGTGGAGGGCCCCTTTCGCGTACGCGCGCGTGTCAGGTGAAGCGGTGCACCCCCGACGGCGTCACCACGGCGTGCACCGGCCGGTCGTGCGCCTCTTCGGGAACGCGCTCGACGACCTCGGCGTCGTACAGCAGCACCACCAGGGAGGGACTGGCCGCGGAGTCCGCCAGCCGGGCCAGCACCCGGTCGTACGATCCGCCGCCGCGACCCAGCCGCATACCGCGCGCGTCGACCGCGAGCCCCGGCAGCAGCACCACGTCGGCCGAGGTCACGGCGTCGGGGCCGAGGCGCTGCCCGGCCGGCTCCAAGAGGGCCATCTTCCCGCCGTGTTGGACCCGGGCGAGCGAGCCCTCACCCGCGTAGGCGCCCCAGTCCAGATCGTTGTCGGGCAGCAGCGCGGGGAGCAGGACGCGCACGCCCCGCGCGCACAGCGCGTCCAGCAGCGCCAGGGTGCCGGGCTCGGAGCCCACGGAGACATACGCGGCGACCGTGCGCGCGTGCGCCAACTCGGGCAGCTCCAGCGCATGCTCGGCCAGCGCCGAGGCCGCAGTCCGCACGTCATCCGTCGTCAACGTGTTCCTCACGGTGAGGAACCCTCGCCGCAACATTCTTTTGTCAGGCTCTGGTCCGCCCTCGAGGTGGCTCATCTGTCGCTCCCGCGCCGGTCCCACATTGCTCGCACACAGCTTTACTACGCTCATATGATCATGAATTAACCGAACGCACAGATTCGTCTCAAAGTCACCGGATAAGGTTGCGGACATGACTCAGCACCACCCCAGGATCAGCAAGGCTGTCATCCCCGCAGCCGGCCTCGGCACCCGGTTCCTGCCGGCCACCAAGGCCACTCCCAAGGAGATGCTGCCGGTCGTGGACAAGCCGGCCATCCAGTACGTGGTCGAGGAGGCCGTCTCCGCCGGTCTCGACGACGTCCTCATGATCACGGGCCGCAACAAGCGGCCCCTGGAGGACCACTTCGACCGCAACTACGAACTCGAGTCGGCCCTGCAGAAGAAGGGCGACGCCGCCCGCCTCGCCAAGGTTCAGCAGTCCAGCGACCTCGCGACCATGCACTACGTGCGCCAGGGCGACCCCAGGGGCCTCGGACACGCCGTCCTGTGCGCGGCGCCGCACGTCGGGCAGGAGCCGTTCGCCGTCCTGCTGGGCGACGACCTGATCGACCCCCGTGACCCGCTGCTCCAGCGGATGATCGAGGTGCAGGAGCGGCACGGCGGCAGCGTCGTCGCGCTCATGGAGGTCGCCCCCGAGCAGATCCACCTCTACGGCTGCGCGGCCGTGGAGGCCACCGAGGACGGCGACGTGGTCAAGGTGACCGGCCTCGTGGAGAAGCCGGACCCGGCGGACGCCCCGTCGAACTACGCGATCATCGGGCGCTACGTCCTCGACCCGAGCGTGTTCGGCGTGCTGCGCGAGACCGAGCCCGGCCGCGGCGGCGAGATCCAGCTGACCGACGCCCTGCAGCAACTCGCGCAGGACGAGAAGGCCGGCGGCCCGGTCCACGGCGTCGTCTTCAAGGGCCGCCGCTATGACACCGGCGATCGCGGCGACTATCTGCGTGCCATTGTCAGACTCGCGTGCGAACGTGAAGATCTGGGTCCGGACTTCCGGTCCTGGCTTCGCAGTTACGTCACCGAGGAGATGTAGCCACTTTGAGCACCGCCGCGCCCCACCCCACCGCCCAGGACCGCCTCTGGTCGGTGGACGAACACCTGGAGGACATCCTCGCCACCGTCCGCCCCCTGGAACCCATCGAGCTGCAACTCCCCGACGCCCAGGGCTGCGTCCTGGTCGACGACGTCACGGTGCCGGTCTCGCTGCCGCCCTTCGACAACAGCTCCATGGACGGGTACGCGGTGCGGGTCGCGGATGTCGCGGGCGCGAGCGAGGAGTTCCCGGCGGCTCTGGACGTCGTCGGGGACGTCGCGGCGGGCCAGGCGGCCGACCTGCTGCACGTCGGGCCGGGCCAGGCCGCCCGGATCATGACCGGCGCCCCGTTGCCGCCCGGCGCCGAGGCCGTCGTCCCCGTGGAGTGGACCGACGGCGGGCTGGGCGAGGGCCCGGTCAGCGGGATGCGCGCCCGCAGCCTCGCCCCCGAGCAGGCCTCGGGGCACGTACGCGTGTACCGGCCCGCCGAGGCACGCGCGCACGTACGCGCGAAGGGCAGCGACGTGAAGGCGGGGGACCGCGCCCTCGACGCCGGGACCGTCCTCGGCCCGCCCCAGATCGCCCTGCTCGCCGCCATCGGCCGCGCCGCCGTACGCGTGCACCCGCGCCCGCGCGTGGTCGTGATGTCCACCGGCAGCGAACTCGTCCAGCCCGGCGAGGAACTGGGCAGCGGCCAGATCTACGACTCCAACAGCTTCGCCCTCACCGCCGCCGCCCGCGACGCCGGCGCCATCGCCTACCGGGTCGGCGCGGTCGCCGACGACGCCGAGACCCTGCGCTCCACCATCGAGGACCAGCTCGTGCGTGCCGACCTCGTCGTCACCACCGGCGGGGTGAGCGTCGGCGCGTACGACGTCGTCAAGGAGGCGCTGGAGCACGTCGGCGACGAGGACGAGGAGGGCAGCGGCATCGAGTTCCGCAAGCTCGCCATGCAGCCCGGCAAGCCCCAGGGCTTCGGCTCCATCGGCCCCGACCACATCCCCCTGCTGGCACTGCCCGGCAACCCCGTGTCGTCCTACGTCTCCTTCGAGCTGTTCGTCCGCCCCGCCATCCGCACCCTCATGGGGCTGGCGGACGTCCACCGGCCCACCACGCGCGCGAAACTCCTCGCCGACAAGGCGCTGACCTCGCCGAAGGGCCGCAGACAGTTCCTGCGCGCCACCTACGCCGACGGCGCCGTCCGCCCGGTCGGCGGCGCCGGCTCCCACCTGGTCGCGGCCCTCGCGCACGCCGACGCGCTGGTCGTCGTCCCCGAGGACGTGGAGTCCGTCGAGCCCGGCGCCGACGTCGAGGTCGTCCTGCTCGGCTGAGCCCTCCTGGTTGGGGGTACCGTGTCGCGCACAGCAGGCCCGTGCGCGGCACCGCGCCGGGCCCGGACCGGGAGCGCCACGAGCATGACTACGCAGGACCGACTGACGCACATCGACGACGCGGGCGCGGCCCGCATGGTCGACGTCTCCGGCAAGGACGTCACCGCCCGCACCGCGCGTGCCAGCGGGCGCGTCCTCGTCTCGCCCCGCGTGATCGAGCTGCTGCGCGGCGAGGGCGTCCCCAAGGGCGACGCACTGGCCACCGCGCGGATCGCGGGCATCATGGGCGCCAAATGCACCCCGGATCTGATCCCGCTGTGCCACCCGCTGGCCGTCTCCGGTGTGAAACTGGATCTGTCGGTCGCGGACGACGCCGTGGAGATCACCGCCACGGTGAAGACGACGGACCGCACAGGCGTCGAGATGGAGGCCCTCACCGCGGTCTCCGTCGCCGCGCTCACCGTGATCGACATGGTCAAGGCGGTCGACAAGGGAGCGGTGATCACGGACGTGCGCGTGGAGGAGAAGACGGGCGGCAAGTCGGGCGACTGGAGTCGGACATGAGCGCGGTGCCGTACCGGGCACTCGTCGTGACCGCCTCCAACCGGGCGGCCGCCGGCGTCTACGAGGACAAGGGCGGCCCGCTGATCGCCGAGGGGCTGCGCGGCTTCGGCTTCGCGGTCGACGGGCCGCAGGTCGTGCCCGACGGCGAACCCGTGGAGAGCGCCCTGCGCGCCGCCGCACAGGCCGGGTACGACGTCGTCGTCACCACCGGCGGCACCGGGATCTCGCCCACCGACCGCACCCCCGAGGCCACCCGCGCGGTGATCGATCACGAGGTGCCGGGCATCGCCGAGGCCATCAGGGCGTACGGTCGGGAGAAGGTGCCCACCGCGGCGCTCTCCCGGGGCCTGGCCGGCGTGGCGGGACGCACTCTGATCATCAACCTGCCGGGCTCCACCGGCGGGGTGAAGGACGGCCTGGCCGTCCTGGAGCCCCTGCTGAAGCACGCCGTGGACCAGCTCCGCGGCGGCGACCACCCCAGACCCAGCCATGGGGGTGCGAGCTGAACAGCGCATCCTGGCCCGTCGAACTGACGGAGGGCGACATCGTCCTACGGCCCATAAAGCTGCGCGACCAGCGGGCCTGGCGCGAGGTCAACCGGCGCAACCGGGACTGGCTGCGCCCCTGGGAGGCGACGATTCCGCCGCCCGCGCCCAGCGGGCCGATCGCGCACCGGCCGACCTACCGCCAGATGGTCCGGCATCTGCGGGCCGAGGCGAACGCGGGGCGGATGCTGCCGTTCGTCATCGAGTACCAGGGGCGGCTCGTCGGGCAGTTGACGGTCGCCGGGATCACCTGGGGGTCGATGTGCTCCGGGCACGTCGGCTACTGGGTGGACGAATCGGTGGCCGGCCGGGGAGTGATGCCGACGGCCGTGGCGCTCGTCGTGGACCACTGTTTCCGCAGCGTCGGACTGCATCGCATCGAGGTCTGCATTCGGCCCGAGAACGGCCCCAGTCGCCGGGTCGTCGAGAAACTCGGATTCCGTGAGGAAGGGCTGCGGCCGCGCTATCTCCACATCGACGGCGCCTGGCGGGACCACCTCGTGTTCGCGCTCACGGCGGAGGAGGTCCCGGAGGGCCTGCTGAGCCGCTGGCGGCGCACCCGCTCCCGGAGCGCGCGGAATGCCGGGGGGAATCTCGGCGGGAATCTCGGCAGCTCCGGAAATTGAATAAGTGTTCGATAATGATCGAGTGGTGACCGTCTGGGGCGTGGAATTCGCGCCCCCGGCGGCCTGCTGATCGCATCGGTCACAAAAAAAGTTCGAAATATCAGCCAGATCGTGCGACACACCGGCCCAATTGGCGGATGGCCTCACGTAAACCCCTCTACCGTGTGAGGCGTGAGCAGCAGCGGCCTCATCTACGCAGTCATTGTCGGGGCCTGGGCCGCCTACTTGGTGCCCATGTGGCTCCGTAGGCAGGACGAGCTGAACGAAGCCCGTCCGACGGAACGCTTCAGCACCGCCATCCGGCTGCTGTCCGGACGAGCGGGCATGGAGCGCCGGTACGCCAAGGACCTGCGGGCGCGCTCCACCGAGGAGGGGCAGCCCGACGCCGACGTTCCGGACGTCGTCACCGCATCGGTGGACGTCCGGGCCTTCGCCATGCCCCCGGCCCGCCGTCAGGTGAAGGCACCGGTGCAGGAGCGGGGCCAGGAGCGGAGTTCGGAACGCGGTCAGGAGCGAGCTCCGGAACGCGGTCAGGAACGGGGTCAGGAGCGAGGTCAGGGGCGTCCGGAGACGGCACGCGAACCGGAGCGCAATCAGGAGCGCAATCAGGAGCGCACTCCGGCGCGCGAGTCGGTGCGGGAGCCTGCCCGGGACTCGGCGGCCAAGCCCGCGCGGGAACAGCGTGACCGTGACGGAAGCGCCGCTCCCGCAGGCCGGCGTGCGCCGGTCGCGCGACGCGCGCCCTCCATTCAGGCATCCGCCGCCGCGCAGGCCGCTGCTCAGGCCTCAGCTCAGGCGTCCGCCGCGCGCGCACAGCGCTCGAAGGCGCTCGCCCGCCGTCGGCGCACCACCGTGATGCTCTTCCTCGCCTTCACGCTCGGCGCGATCGTCGCCGCGGTCGGCGGGCTCGCGTTCCTCTGGGCACCCGGCGTGCCCGCCGTCCTGCTCAGCGCGTACATCGCCTACCTGCGCTCCCAGGAGCGCCGCCGCTTTGCCTTCCAGATGGACCGCAGACGCGCCGAGGTCGCCGCGCAGCGGCTCCGGGAACGCCAGCCGCGCCGGCGCGCGCCCGCTTCGGCAGCCGCGTCGTCGGTCGACCCCGGCCCCGACGCCGGCGCAGAGGAGCCGCACGAGGGCCCCGAACCGGAGACCGACCCCGGCCTGCTGGCCCTCGCCGCGGACCGCCGGGCGCTCGTCGAGCAGACCGACCATGCGGAGTGGGTCGACCAGCAGCGCGAGCGCCAGCGTCGGCCCGGGCACGGCGACAGCTGGGACCCGGTACCGGTGCCCCTGCCGACGTACGTGACCGCACCGGTCGCACCGCGGGCCACCTCCGACGTGGACCTCGGCGCACCGGACGCCTGGAGCTCGGCCCGCTCGAGCTCCGTCGCGCCGGACCAGGACGCGGTCGAGCACCACGAGGCCGGGGCGGCGGCCGACGACGGCGAGTCCGACGACTCGGACCCGGCGGACGGCCGGACGGAGGGCGGCGACGAGCGCAGCGACGCGCGCCGCGCAGCCTCCGCCCGACGCTCCCGCGAACGGGGCCGCACGCCCCTCTTCGACCAGTACGAGGAAGGCGGCCGCCCCCGGGCGGCCAACGAGTGACCTGCGTCGCAGCACGGAATCTCCGCTCCGAGCGGCCTCCGGGAACGGATTTCCAAGCAGCCCGATGGGGGTGCTAGAGTTTCACTCGTTGCAAGGGCCTGTGGCGCAGTCCGGTAGCGCACCTCGTTCGCATCGAGGGGGTCTGGGGTTCAAATCCCCACAGGTCCACCGCAGCTCAGAACCCCTGCCGGGGAAACCCGGTAGGGGTTCTTTGGCGTCGCATCAGCAGCGAAGTACGGCAACTACTCCGGATCTTGCTTCCCAAGGTGCTTGCCCGGCTTGCCCGGCTTGCGCAGTGCCCGGCCCGGCACCAACTCCCGTTCGCGTGGTTCACGTCCTCCGGGGGCGCAGGGCCAGTGCTGTTGACGCGAGAGTCGTGGTCGTCGCGAGCAGGGCGCATGCCGCGGTCGTCCAGGCGAGGGCCGGCCAGGGCAGGACCGGTGGTGTCGGGGCCGAGAGCAGGTGCAGTGCGGTGGTCATGCCGGCGAGGTTGACGGCCGTCACCAGGAGGCCGAGGAGGCCGCCCAGGGCGACGACCGTCAGGGTCTCCACGGTGGCCAGGCGCAGGACCTGGGCGGTGGTGGCGCCGGCCAGGCGCAGGGCCGTCAGGTCGGGTCGGCGGTCGGCGGTCGCCGTCATCAGGGTGTTGGCGAGCGAGATGCCGGTGTACAGGAGCGCGACGCCCAGGACGAGGAGCACGCCGAGGCGGGTCGTCCGGTTCGTCTCCGGGTAAGTGGCGCGAACCCACTGGGTTTTGTCCATCACCCTCACCCTCACCCCGTCCATGGCCCGTAGCCGCGCCGCCACCGCAGCCTTGTCGGCGCCCGCTCGCACCCGTACGTCGACCTGGTCCACGTCTGCTCCGCCCGCGTTGGCCGGGGTGACGTAGGCGCCGTTGTCCCCGGTGCCGGTGGCCAGTACGGCGGCGATGCGAAGGGTCTTCGGAGTGCCGTCACCGAGCCACAACCGCACCTGCTGTCCCACGCGGTGGTGCGCCCATTCCTCCGTCACGACGATCGAGTCGTCGTCGAGGTCCGTGAGGCGACCGGCCGTCACCGGTAGTGCCACGGTGGCGGCGAGCAGCGCCGGATCGGCCGCCCTCGCCTGCGACTTCACCAGCGCCACACCGTCCTCGACGGTGTAGACCGTGGTGGCGGAGACCGCGGAGACGATCGTGTCGGGCAGCCGCCGCAGTCGCTCGACGTCCTTTGCCTCCAGCACCGTCCCGGTCGGGGTCCCCGGGGATCTCGGGGTCTGCGGGGTCTGCGGGGTCACTACGAAGTCCGCGGTCGTCTGTCGGCGTACCTCGGCCGCCCTCGCCTCGTTCAGGGTGGCCGTCGCGCCCAGCAGCGAGCCCGCGAGTGCCACGGTGATCAGGACCGGCGCGGCCACGGCGGCCGTGCGGCGGACCCCGGTGACGGCGTTCGCGCGGACCAACAGGCCTGTCGTGCCGGGCAGTCGGGGCACCAGGGGGCGCACCAGCACGGGTGACAGCAGGGCCACCGCCGTGATGAGCAGCATGGGGCGGCTGATGTACGTCTTGCGGTGCAGCAGTTCGCCCGGGTCGGTCAGCAGCGCATACGCCAGGGTCGCCACGGCCGTCAGCAGCAGCGCCGTACCGCACAGACGCCGGCCCCGGGTCAGGGCGCGGCCGTCGACCGCGGCCTCGCGCAGCACCTGGGCCGGGGCGGTCCGTCCGGCTCGCCAGGACGCGGCGACCGCGCCGCCGAGGGCGACCGACAGGCCTGTCCAGAAGGCCAGGTGGTACGGCCAGGTCCCTTCGCCGTGGCCGCCGATCGCGTACCAGTCCGGGGCCAGCCCGCCGTCGACGACCAGCTCGGCCAGGTGCGGTGCGGCGTACGCGCCGAGCGCGCAGCCCGTCGCCGCGGCGAGCGCGCCGATGAGCAGGGCCTCTGTCAGGACCGTCCGCCGGATCTGGCCCGGGGTGGCGCCGACGGTGCGCAGCAGCCCGAACTCGCGGCGTCGGCGGTCCACCGCGAAGGCGAAGGTGGAGGCCACGACGAAGACGGACACGAAGGCGGTCACGCCGCCGGCCGTGCCGAACAGGGCGTTCAGCGCGGTCAGCGCCTCGGCGTCCCGGCCGGGGGCGGCGTCGGCCAGCCGACGGTCGTCCCCGGTGAGGACGCGGACGTCGTCGTCCGCGATCGCCCGTAGGGCCGCCCGGTCGGTCGTCTCCACCACCAACTGGTGGGACACGGGCGCCAGTCGGGCCGCTTGCGCGTCCGTGTAGAACAGGGCGTTCTCGAAGCGGACGGGGCCGTCTGCCGTTCCCACCACCCTCAATTGCCCGTCCGACGTGCGGAGTCGGGCGCCGACGGTCGTCCAGTCCCCGGATGCCACCACCTCGTCCGCCGCCTCGGGCGGCCGGCCCGTGCTCAGGCGGTACGGGGCGAAGCGGGCCGTCGACCAGGGGTGGCCGACCAGGTCGTCGGGGGCGCCCTCCGCCGTGACGGGGAAGGAGCGGTCCTCGGTGACCGGGCCCAGCGCGCGCAGGGCGGCGACGGTCGTGGCGGGCACCGGGCGGGGACGGGTCAGCGGAGCCGTCCGCTCGCCGGTCGGAGTCGCCACCCGCAGCGTGTCCTGCCCCTTGACCACCACCGGCGCCGCCGCGAAACGCTCCGGGGCGCGCGCGGGCGCGTTCTGCGACGCGGCCAGCGCCTGCCCCATGACGGTGAGCAGCGCGACGCCGAGCGCGAGGGCGACGAAACTGCCGACGAAGGCGGCCCACCGGGCCCGCAGGGTGCGCAGCGCGACGCTCAGCACGCGGCACTCTCCAGTCCCGCCATGCGCGCCGCGATCGTCTCGGCGAAGACGTTCCCACCTACACGCGCGCGTGTGCCCGTGTTGGCGAGTTCGGCGTGGACGCGGCCGTCGACCAGGAAGACCACCCGGTCCGCGTAGGAGGCGGCGAGCGGGTCGTGGGTGACCATGACGACCGTCCGGCCGGTCTCGTCGACCATGGAGCGCAACAGGGTCAGCACCTCGCGGCCGGTCGTGGAGTCCAGCGCGCCGGTCGGCTCGTCGCCGAACAGGACCTCCGGGCGGGTGATCAGGGCGCGGGCCAGGGCGACGCGCTGTTGCTGGCCGCCGGAGAGCTGGGCGGGGCGGTGGCCTGCCCGGTCGGCGAGTCCGACCTGGCGCAGGGCCTCGCGCACCCGCGCCTTCGACGGGCGGCGGCCCGCCAGACGCAGCGGGAGGGCCACGTTCTGCTCGGCGGTGAGGGCGGGCAGCAGGTTGAACGCCTGGAAGACGAAGCCGATCCGCTCCCGGCGCAGCAGCGTCAGCCGTCGCTCGCTCAGCCCGGTCAGCTCGGTCCCGCCGATCCGCACCGAGCCGGAGGTCGGCCGGTCGAGTCCGGCGGCGCACTGGAGCAGCGTCGACTTGCCGGAGCCGGACGGCCCCATGACAGCGGTGAAGGAGCCGCGGGGGAGGGCGAGGGTGACGTCGTCGAGTGCGGTCACACCGGTGCCGGTGCCGGCGGTGCCGTATCGCCTGCTCACGGAGGTCAGTTGGAGGGTGGGTGCGGTTGTGGCTGCGGTCATCGCTGCGGTCATGGCTCAACGAAAGCGTGCGCAGCCCCGCCGGGTCTGTCGGGCAGGAACGAGACTTGGGGTAGGGCTGGGCATACCCCGAAGGCTCGGGCCAGAGGGATGGCCAGGCCGTCGGCCGCACTCCTACGGTGATCCGTATGCATCCCCTGCATCCCTTGCATCCCCTTCAACCGTCGGATCCTTCGCCTCCCTTGCCTCCCCCGCCTCCCTCGACTCCCCGGAACGTGTGGCAGGCGTTGTCCCGGCCGGGCTATCTGCTCTCGCCGTGGCCCTGGCGGGCCGTCGCCTATCTGCTGACGGGGGCCGTCGGCGGGGCGGTCGTGCTGGTGGGGCTCGTGCTGTGGGTGGCCGTCGGCGGGGTCCTCGCGGTCGTGCTCGTGGGGCTGCCCCTGCTCGCGGTCACCCTGCTCGCCGGGCTGCCCGTGGGCGCGCTGGAGCGGCGCAGGCTGCGGTGGATCGACGGGGAGCCCGCGCCCGGCGCACATGCCGAGCTCCGTACGCCCGGCGTGCGCGCCTGGCTCACCACCCGCCTGCGCGACCGCGCCACCTGGCGCGAGCTGGGCCACACGCTCCTCGCCGCCTGCCTCCTCTGGCCGGCCGAGGCCGTCCTGCTCGCCGTCGCTCTGGTCCTGCCGCTGGCGATGGCCGCGACCCCGCTGCTGCTGGCGACGGTCGGCGCCGGGCGGGAGATACGGGTGGTGAAGCTGTGGACGGTCACCGGTCAGCCCGCCGCGTTCGGCTCCGCCGTGCTGGGCGTGCTGCTGCTGGCGGGCGGCGCGTACGTCCTCGGCGCCGCCGCCGGGGCGCGTGCCGCGCTGACCCGTCGGCTGGTCGCCCCGCGCGACGGCGGCAGGGAGGCCAGGGTCGTCGAACTGACCCGGTCCCGGGCGCGGTTGGTCGACGCCTTCGAGGCGGAGCGGCGCCGCATCGAACGCGATCTGCACGACGGCGCCCAGCAACGCCTCGTCGCCCTCAGCATGGCCCTGGGCCTGGCCCGGCTCGACGCCCCGCCCGGCGGACCGCTCGCCGAGCAGCTCGCGCGCGCCCAGGACGAGGCGGGCGCGGTGCTCGCCGAACTGCGGGAGCTGATCCACGGCATCCACCCCAAGGTGCTCGCCGACCACGGCCTGGCGGCGGCCGTCGCCGACGCGGCCGACCGGTCGCCGGTCCCGGTGGACGTGGAGTGCGAGCTGCCGGAGGCGGCCCGGCTGCCACAGGCGGTGGAGGCCGCCGCCCACTTCGTGGTCCGCGAGGCGCTGGCCAACGTGGCCCGGCACAGCGGAGCGGCACGCGCGCGCGTGCACGTCGAGCACCGGGACGGAGGGCTGCTCGTGCTGGAGGTGTCCGACGACGGCGGAGGCGGCGCCGACCATGCACGCGGCACCGGGCTCACCGGTCTCGCGGACCGAGTGTCAGTGCTGGATGGAACACTGTCCGTGACCAGCCCGCCCGGCGGACCGACCTTGCTGCGTGTGGAGATCCCTTGCGAGCCGACACCGACACCGACACCGATACCGATACCTCTACCGATGCACGAGCACTTCGCGTCGTCCTCGCCGAGGACAGCGTCCTCCTCCGCGACGGCCTGACGGCCCTGCTCACCCGCTTCGGCCACGAGGTCGTCGCGGCGGTCGGCGATGCGTCGGCGCTGCTCACGGCGGTGGCGGAGCATGAGCCCGACGTCGTCGTCACCGACGTCAGGATGCCGCCCGGCTTCCAGGACGAGGGGCTGCACGCGGCGGTCCGGCTGCGCGCCGAGCGGCCCGGGCTGCCGGTGCTCGTCCTCAGCCAGTACGTCCAGCGCGCGTACGCCGCCGAACTGCTCGACTCCGGGGACGGCAGCGGCGTCGGCTATCTGCTCAAGGACCGCGTCGGCCAGGTCGAGGAGTTCGTGGACGCCTTGCGCGGGGTCGCGGCCGGCGGCACGGTCGTCGACCCCGAGGTCGTACGACAACTGCTGCGCCGGCGCCGCGACCCGCTGGCCCGGCTGACCCCGCGCGAGCGGGAGGTGCTGGCGCTGGTCGCGGAGGGAAAGTCCAACGGGGCGATAGCCAGGGCGCTGGTGGTGTCGGAGGCGGCCGTCGGCAAGCACATCGGCGGCATCCTCACGAAGCTGGACCTGCCCCCGGCCGACGACACCCACCGCCGGGTCCTCGCCGTGCTGGCCTACCTCAGAAGCTGAGGGGCTTCAGAAGCGCCGAGGGTCCTCAGAGGCTGAGGGGCTTCGCGAAGCAGCGGCTGGAGTCGTACTCGCGGTAGTAGCCGAACTTCGTGCACGGCTCGTACCCGGTGGCCGTGTACAGGCTGATGGCCTCGGGCTGCTCGGAGCCGGTCTCCAGGACCATCCGGATCCGTCCGGCCGCCCGCGCGTCCGCCTCCAGCTCGGTGAGCATCCGCCGCGCCAGACCCCGGCCGCGCATGTCCCGCACGACGAACATTCGCTTCAGCTCGGCGTCGCCGTCCTGGTTGCCCTCGCCGTTCTCGTCCTGGCTGCGCCAGCCGCCGGTGGCCACGGGGCGCTCGGCCTCGTCGTAGGCGATGAGATACACCCCGCGCGGCGGGAGGAAGTCGGACGGCTCCAGGACCGTGGCGTCGCCGCCGTCGCCGTAACGCTCGTGGTACTCGGCCTGGACTTCGTCGTTGAGCTTGACCGCGTCGGGGTGGTCGAAGGGGACCCGGCGTATGTTCATGTCACTCACAGTAAATTTGTACACCCTCGTGAAGGCCGGAAACCGGTCGGAAAACTGGACCTCGTCCAGTGTGCCGGTATCGTGCCCGGGTGCTGACCGTGACCTCCGTGAACGTGAATGGACTGCGTGCCGCCGCGAAGAAGGGCTTCGTCGAGTGGCTCGCGGACACCTCCGCCGACGTGCTGTGCCTGCAGGAGGTGCGCGCCGAGCCCGAGCAGCTGCCGGAGGCGGTCCGTGCGCCCGAGGGCTGGCATGTCACCCACGCCCCGGCCGCCGCCAAGGGCCGGGCCGGCGTCTCCCTGTACACCCGCCGTGAACCGGACGCCGTCCGGATCGGCTTCGGCTCGGCCGAGTTCGACGGCAGCGGCCGCTACATCGAGGCCGACCTGCCCGGTGTGACGGTCGCCTCCCTCTACCTTCCCTCCGGCGAGGTCGGCACCGACCGGCAGGACGAGAAGGTCCGCTTCATGACCGAGTTCCTGGCCCACCTCAAGGATCTGCGCGCCCGCGCCGCCGCCGACGGCCGCGAGGTCCTGGTCTGCGGCGACTGGAACATCGCCCACCAGCAGGCCGACCTGAAGAACTGGCGCGCCAACCAGAAGAACTCCGGCTTCCTGCCGGAGGAGCGGGACTGGCTGAGCCGGGTCCTCGCGCCGACGGACGGCGGCTACGTCGACGTCGTGCGCGAGCTCCATCCGGACGTGGAGGGACCGTACACCTGGTGGTCGTACCGGGGACGGGCCTTCCAGAACGACTCAGGGTGGAGGATCGACCTGGCCGTCGCGACTTCAGGGCTTGCCAGGCGTGCGGTCAAGGGGTACGTGGAGCGCGCGGCCAGCTATGAGGAGCGGTGGTCGGACCATGCTCCGGTGACGGTGGTGTTCGAACCGTGAGAAGAGCGGGGCGCACCCGACCGGTACGCCCCGCCTCATTCAGGGCCTGTGCTGGTCGGGTTGGGAGCCTTCGGCCACACCCCGGGGCTGATGGCACAGCCGCCGGGGCCTTTTCGATCTCACTCTCGGAGTGCGAACCGATTTCCGTCCGCTGTCGGCCGGGAAATGGCTCCATGGTGTGAACGCCCGTGAAATCCAGGACGGTTGCAGTGCCGGATGGCGCAATCCGTCGCCGTCGCAACCGGAGCTACTTGTGCTTGCGCAACCGTCGGTCCAGCGCCAGTGAGAGTTCCGCGTCCATGACGCTCGCGGCCAGGGGGCGCAGGCGGGGCAGGTCTTCCTCGGTCGTGTGGCGGAGGATCAGGGCGGTGAAGAGGTCGGCGAGGGCGTCGGCGTGTTCGCGGACGCGTGCGCCGGCCGCGAGGACCTCGGCGAGCGGGATGCCCTCGCGGACCAGGGCGGCGCAGCCGTCCAGCAGCCGTCGGCTGATGTGGACGATCTCGTCGCCGTCCGTGCCCAGGTAGCCGAGGTCGAGGGCGGCGGCGAGGTTCTCCGGGGTGACCTGGCCCTCGAAGCGGGCGGCGAGTTCCTCGGGGGTGAGCCGGACCGGTTCCTCCTCGGTGGGTCCGCCGACGCCGAGGAGGTCGGCGACGTCACGGCCGTGGTCGAGGGCGTCGGCCAACTCCGCGATGCCGTTGAGGGTGTGACCGCGTTCCAGCAGTGCCGCGATCGTGCGCAACCGGGCCAGATGATGGTCGTCGTACCAGGCGATGCGGCCCTCGCGGCGGGGCGGCGCGAGCAGTTTGCGTTCGCGGTAGAAGCGCAGCGTGCGCACCGTGATGCCGGCCTCCCCGGCCAGCTCCTCCGTCCGGTACTCCCGCTTCTCCGTCACGGGCGAAGCCTATGTTCTACCGCCGGTAACTCTCCCTCTCCCGGCCCTACCCATCGGTACGGAGCTGCTCTACGCTCCCATTGCGCCAGTGTTCACTGGCAAGGTCGCAAGGTCGCAAGGTCCGTAGAGTCGCACGCACGGCTAGGAGGCGTCGGGATGACCGAACACGTACGGGTGGCGGTGATCGGATCCGGCTTCGGTGGGCTGGGAGCCGCCGTGCGGCTGCGCCGCGAGGGGATCACCGACTTCGTCGTCCTGGAACGGGCGAGCAGCGTCGGCGGGACCTGGCGGGACAACAGCTACCCGGGGTGCGCCTGTGACGTGCCCTCCCACCTGTACTCCTTCTCCTTCGCCCCCAACCCGGACTGGCCGCGCACGTTCTCCGGGCAGGAGCACATCCGCGCCTATCTGGAGCACGTCGCGGACGTCTTCCGGCTCCGGCCGCATCTGCGGCTCGACTCCGAGGTGCTGCGGATGACCTGGGACCCGCAGGAGCTGCGCTGGGACATCGAGACGAGCGGCGGGCGACGGTACTTCGCCGACGTGGTCGTGTCGGCGACGGGGCCGCTGTCCGATCCCAAGGTGCCGGAGATCCCCGGCCTCGACTCCTTCCCCGGCAAGGTGTTCCACTCCGCCCAGTGGGACCACGGGCACGATCTGCGCGGTGAGCGGGTCGCCATGGTCGGCACGGGCGCGTCCGCGATCCAGATCGTGCCGGCCATCCAGCCCGACGTCTCCCGGCTGACCCTCTTCCAGCGCACCCCGCCCTGGGTGATGCCCCGCGTCGACCGGGCCATCAGCGGCGCCGAACGCGCCCTGCACCGGGCCCTGCCCGTCACCGCCCAGCTGCGCCGCGGGCTCCTGTGGGGCCTGCGGGAACTCCAGGTCCAGGCGTTCACCAAGCATCCGAACGAACTCGGCCTGGTCGAGCAGATCGCGAAGCGGAACATGGCCCGCGCCATCAAGGACCCGGCGCTGCGCGCCAGACTCACCCCCGACTACCGCATCGGCTGCAAGCGGATCCTGCTCTCCAGCGCCTACTATCCGGCCCTCGCGCAGCCCAACGTGGACGTCGTCGCGAGCGGGCTGAGCGAGATCCGGGGGTCCACGCTGGTCGCGGCCGACGGGAGCGAGGCCGAGGTCGACACGATCGTCTTCGGCACCGGGTTCCATGTCACCGACATGCCGATCACCGACCGGGTGGTGGACGCCGACGGGCGGACCCTCGCCGAGAGCTGGAAGGACGGCATGGAGGCCCTGCGCGGCGCCTCCGCCGCAGGCTTCCCCAACTGGATGACGATCATCGGCCCCAACACCGGCCTCGGGAACTCCTCCATGATCCTGATGATCGAGTCCCAGCTGAACTACATGGCCGACTATCTGCGGCAGTTGGACGTCCTCGGCGGGCGCGCGGCTCTGGACGCCCGGCCGAGCGCCGTGCAGGCCTGGAACCGTCGGGTGCAGGAGCGGATGAAGCGCACGGTGTGGAACACCGGCGGCTGCACCAGCTGGTACCTGGACGCGAACGGCCGCAACACCACCGTCTGGCCGGGCACCACCGCCGAGTTCCGCAAGGCCACGCGGCGTGTGGACCTCGCGGAGTACGAGGTCCTGCGGGCCCCCGCCGTCACGGCCGGGAAGGACGACGAGAGGGACGACGAGAGAAACGACGAGAGAAACGACGAGAAGGACGAGGTGACGGCGTAGTGACGGCCTACCGCGAACTCACCGCCGTCTCCGCCGACGGCACCCCGCTGCACGTCGAGATCCACGGCCCCGGACACGGCCCCGGACACGGCCCCGGACACGACCCCGAACACCGCCCCGATCACGATCCCGGGACCGCGCCCGCCGTCGTCCTCGCCCACGGCTGGACCTGCTCGACGGCCTTCTGGGCGGCGCAGATCCGCGACCTCGCCGTCGACCACCGCGTCATCGCCTACGACCAGCGCGGCCACGGACGCACCCCGGCGAGCCCGGTGTGCAGCACGGACGCCCTCGCCGACGACCTGGAAGCCGTCCTCGACGCGACGCTCGCGCCCGGGGAGAAGGCCGTGATCGCCGGTCACTCCATGGGCGGCATGACGATCCTGGCGGCGGCCTCCAGAGGCGTGTTCCGGGAGCACGCGGTGGCCGTCCTGCTGTGCAGCACCGGCGCCTCGCGGCTGGTCGCCGAGTCCACCGTCGTCCCCCTGCGGCCGGGTCGGCTGCGGACCTGGCTGACCCGGCGCGTCCTCGGGTCGCGGGCGCCGCTCGGGCCGGTCACACCGGTCGCCAAACGGATCCTGAAGTACGCGACGATGGGCGCCGGTTCGGCCCCGCATCTGGTGGACGCCTGCGCCCGGATCGTGCACGCCTGCCCGCGCAGGGTGCGGCACGCCTGGTCGCACGTGCTGAGTCTGCTCGATCTCGACCACTCGGTACGGGAGTTGCGGGTGCCGACGGCGGTGCTGGTCGGCACCGGCGACCGGCTGACCCCGCCGGTCCACGCCCATCGGATCGCCGCGGCCCTGCCCCGGTCGCTCGGGGTCACCGAACTGCCCGGCCTCGGCCATATGACGCCGGTCGAGGCGCCCGACCTGGTCAACCGCAGAATCCGGGAACTCGTCACCGCGTACGCACAGTTGAAGGAGGGCGCATGAGCAGCACAGGCAGCAGGGGCAGCATGGGCGGCAGGGTCAGCCTCGAAGGACAGGTGGCCGTCGTCACCGGGGCCGCGCGGGGCGTGGGGGAACTGCTCGCCCGCAAGCTCTCCGCACGCGGTGCGAAGGTCGCGCTGGTCGGCCTGGAGCCGGACGCGCTCAAGCAGGTCTCCGAGCGGCTGCACAGCGACAGCGACCACTGGTACGCCGACGTCACCGACCACGAGGCGATGGCGCGGGTCGCGGCGGAGGTGAAGGAACGCTTCGGCAGGGTGGACATCGTGGTCGCCAACGCGGGTGTCGCCAACGGCGGTCCGTTCGCCGACTCCGATCCGCAGGCCTGGCGGCGGGTCATCGAGGTCAACCTGATCGGCTCGGCGGTCACCGCCCGCGCGTTCCTGCCGCTGTTGAAGGAGAGCCGCGGCTACCTGCTCCAGATCGCCTCGCTCGCCGCGATCACCCCGGCGCCGATGATGACCGCGTACTGCGCGTCCAAGTCGGGCGTGGAGGCGTATGCGCACAGTCTGCGCGCCGAAGTTGCGTACCAGGGCGTCCGGGTCGGCGTCGGATATCTGTCCTGGACCGACACGGACATGGTGCGCGGGGCCGATCAGGACGAGGTGATGCGGGAGTTGAGGCAGCGGCTGCCGTGGCCGTCGAACAAGACGTACCCGCTCGGGCCGGCCGTCGACCGGATCGTGGCCGGCATCGAACGGCGCTCGTCGCACGTGTACGGACAGTGGTGGCTGCGGGGCATGCAGGGCGTGCGCGGCTGTCTTCCCGGGATCGTCGCGACGGTCGGCGCGCGGGAGATGAAACGGTTCGCGCCCAGGCTGCAGGGGATCCGGACGGGGCTGGTGGGCGCGGGCGGCTCGGCCGACGAGCAGGCCAGGAGCACGGGAACTACGCAGCGTAGTTGATCGACATGCGCGCCGTGACCGCCCATGTGAATCTGGTCGAGGCCCCACCAAGGGGCCCCAACCCCCCCTCATCTCCCACAGGAGTGAACCCACATGGGTATGAAGGACAAGTTCCAGGACCAGTCCGAGCAGTGGAAGCAGCAGGCCAAGCAGAAGGCCGAACAGGCCAAGGAGCAGGCCCAGCAGCGCGGCAAGCAGCGCCCCGGCGAGCGCCCCGGCGAGCGTCCGGGAGAGCGGTCGAGCGAGCGTCCGGGAGAGCGGCCGAGCGAGCGTCAGGGTGTGCGCCAGGGCGCGCGGCCGGGTGCGCGGCCGGGTGAGGGCGACGCGGAGCGGATGCGGCGCGAGCAGGAGGACCGGCTGAGCCAGGACTACGACATGTAGTCGTGTCCCAGGCGTAGCTGTACTGCTCGGCTCTTGCCGGTTACTCAGGGTGCCCTTCTCGGAGGGCACCCTGAGTGCGTTGAAACGATGCGCGGTTCCGCGCGCTCCTATGGAGAAGAAGGCGCCCGCGGCGGCAGCTTCGGGCGGCTGCGGTCCGGGACGTCGGTGTGGTCGGGCGGGGTCGCCGGGGGGCCGGTGGCGAGGAGGTCCAGGGCCAGTCGGACCGCGTCGTCGAGTTGGGCGTGGCGGCCCTCGGCCCAGTCGAGGGGGGTGCGCAGGACCTCCAGGTCGGGGGCGACGCCCCTGTTCTCCACGGACCAGCCGTACGCGTCGAACCAGGCCGCGTTCATCGGGACGGTGATGACCGTGCCGTCGCCGAGCCGGTGGCGGCCGGTCATGCCGACCACTCCGCCCCAGGTGCGCTGGCCGACCACCGGGCCCAGCTTGAGGAGTTTGAAGGCGGCCGTGATCATGTCGCCGTCGGAGGAGGTCGCCTCGTCGGCCAGGGCCACGACCGGGCCCCGCGGCGCGTTCGACGCGTACGACACCGGCTGGGCGTTCCTCGTCAGGTCCCAGCCCAGGATCGTGCGGGTCAGTTTCTCCACGACCAGTTCGCTGATGTGGCCGCCCGCGTTGCCGCGCACGTCCACGATCAGGGCCGGTCTCGACACCTCCATGCGCAGGTCGCGGTTGAACTGGGCCCAGCCCGAGCCGCCCATGTCGGGGATGTGCAGATAGCCGCACCGGCCGCCGCTCAACTCCCGTACCACGGCCCGCCGTTTGGCCACCCAGTCCTGGTAGCGCAGGGGCCGTTCGTCGGTCAGGGGGACCACGGCCACTCGGCGGGAGCGGCCCGCCTCGCCCTCCGCGGGGGTGAAGGTCAGCTCGACCGTCGTGCCGCCCGCTCCGGCGAGGAGGGGGTACGGGCCGGTCACCGGGTCGACCTCACGGCCGTCCACGTGGGTGAGCACCGCGCCCTCCCGGATCCCGGTCCCGGCCAGCGGGGAGCGCGCCTTGGAGTCCGAGGAGTCGCCGGGCAGGATCCGCCGGACGGTCCAACCGCCGTCCCGGTGTACGAAGTTGGCGCCCAGCAGACCCTGGAGGCGCTGGTAGTGCGGCGGCCCCTCGTTGCGCCGGGCGGCGGTGACGTACGCGTGGGAGGTGCCCAGCTCGCCCAGCACCTCGCGCAGCAGGTCCGCGAACTCGTCGGGCGAGGCGACCTGTTCGACCAGCGGACGGTACTGGTCCAGCACCGCGTCCCAGTCGATCCCGCACATCCCCGGGTCCCAGAAGTACGCGCGGATCAGCCGCCCGGCCTCCTCGTAGGACTGCCGCCACTCGGCGCCCGGGTCCACCTCGTGCAGGATGCGCCGCAGGTCGATCCAGACCGTGGAGTCGAGGTCCCCGGACTCGCCGGCCGGCACCGCGCGCAGCTCGCCCTCGTCGACCAGGACCAGCCGGCTGCCGTCGCCGCTGAGCGCGAACCAGTCGAGATGGTCCACGAGTTCGGACTTCTTCGCCTTGCTGATGTTGAAGTGTTCGAGGGTGGGCCGCCCGCTGGTGTCGTCCGGGTTGGCGAACGTCTCGCCCAGCGCGCCGGAGATCGGCCAGCGCAGCCACACCAGTCCGCCGCCCGCGACCGGGTACATCGCCGAGTACTTGGACGCCGTCACCGGGAAGGGCGTGACCCGGCTCTCCAGGCCCTCCATCTCGACGGTCACGGTCCCGTCGCCGCCGCCCTCGTCGTCCTCCACCGGGTCCAGGCCGCCGGCGGCGGGTCGGCCCTCCGGGGTCAGGGCGAAGGGGGAGGGGGTCGCCGAGGAGAGCGGCACCAGGTAGGGCCGGCAGCCGAGCGGGAAGGACAGGTCGCCGGTGTGGACGTCGTAGACCGGGTCGAAGCCGCGCCAGGAGAGGAAGGCGAGGTAGCGGCCGTCGCGCGTGAACACGGGGTTCTCGTCCTCGAACCGGCCGTTGGTCACGTCCACGATCAGCCGGTCCTTTATGCGGGCCATCTTGATCTGCCGCAGGGAGCGCCCGATGCCCGGATGCGACCAGGTCAGCCAGGTTCCGTCCGGGGAGAAGGCCAGGTCGCGCACGGGTCCGTTGGTCGACGAGATGACCTCGGTGACCTCCCCGTCGGACTCCTCGGTCGCGTCGATGAGCAGGAGCCGGCCGTCGTGCGCGGCGAGGGCGAGGCGTTCGCCCTGCGGGTCGGAGACCATCTCCAGGACCCGGCCGAGTTCCCCGGAGGCCAGCCTGCGGGGCTCGCGGTCGCCGGTGGCCCGCGGCAGAAAGGCGATCTCGACGGCGTCCTCGCCCTCCGCGTCCGTCACATAGGCGACCTGGCCGCCCGAGCCGAGCATCTCCGGCAGCCGCACCCGTACCCCGGGGGTGTCGGTGATCGTCCGGGCGGGGCCGTCCCGGTGGGTCAGCCAGTAGAGGCTGCCGCGGACGACGACGGCGCTCGCCCGTCCGGTCTCGTCGACGGAGACGCCGTCCACGTGCTGGGCGGCCGGGATCTGGTACGGCCGCCGCCCGGCCCGCGGACCGTTCAGCCGGACGTCGAGGCGGCGCGGTGCGGAGTCGGCGGCGAGGTCGTCGACGATCCACAGCTCCCCGGCGCACTGGTACACCACCCGGGTCCCGTCGCTCGATGCGTGCCGGGCGTAGAAGGCGTCGTGGTCGGTGTGCCGGCGCAGGCCGGAGCCGTCGTAGGCACAGGAGTAGAGGTTGCCGACGCCTTCGTGGTCGGAGAGGAACGCGATCCGTCCGCCGACGAAGAGGGGGGAGTCGAGATGGCCGTCGAGGCCTTCGAGGAGCCGCTGCCCGTGCAGCCACAGCCGGCCGGTGGCGCCGCCGCGGTACCGCTTCCAGGCGGCCGGTTCATGCGGTGGGGTGCCGGTGAGGAGGAGGGTCCGGCGCTCGCCGTCGAGGTCGGCGACCTGGAGGTCGGAGACCGGGCCCCAGGGGAGTTTGCGGCCGGGGCAGCCGTCGGTGGGGACCTTGTAGGCCCAGGTGAAGTAGGAGAAGGGCTCGCCGTGGGAGGCGACGGCGAGGATGTCGCTCTCCGGTGTCCAGCCGCGGACCTGTGTGTCGGAGCTGCCCCAGTAGGTCAGCCGCCGGCCCGGTCCGCCCTCGACCGGCACCAGATGGATCTCGGGGACGAGACTGCGCCAGCTCGTGTAGGCGATCCGGCGGCCGTCGGGGGAGAAGCGGGGGTGTCCGGCCTTCGTCCGGTCGACGGTGAGCCGCCAGGCGCGGCCCGGGTCGTCGAGGGGGGCCAGCCAGAGGTCGTCCTCGGCCACGAAGCACAACAGGTCACCGCTGAGGTGGGGCAGGCGCAGATAGCTCACCTCCCCATGCTTTTCCGGGGGATGGACCAGGGCAACTTATGACAGATGTGCGACATGTGTACGTGGCGCCGGTCGACGTGAGGCAGAGCACGTACGAAACAGTTTCGTTTCGCATGAGAGTGCGCTACATTCGTCATGTACGGATACGGAACCGTGTCGGTTCAGCTGGGTCCAGAGCGGGAAGGTGAGCGGAATGACTGAGGTCGCAACGGCGCGTCGCAGCCGCATCACCCCCGAGCGCGAGGCCGAGCTCTACGAGGCCGTGCTCGAACTGCTCCGCGAAGTCGGCTACGACGCCCTCACCATGGACGCCATCGCCGCTCGCACGCGATCCAGCAAGGCGACCCTCTACCGCCAGTGGGGCGGCAAGGCCGAGCTGGTGGCCAGGGCGGTCCGGCACGACAAGCCGGGCGGCTCCGCCGGCGCGGTCGACACCGGCTCGGTCCGAGGCGACCTGCACGCCCTCACGATGCGTTCGGACGACTGCGAGATGGAGCAGAACTCCGCGCTGATGCGAGGCCTGGCCATGGCGATCCACGGCAACCCGGACCTCCTGAAGGCGTTCAAGGAACACCTGATCGAGCCGGAGATGGCCGAGTTCCGCCGGGTCATGCAGCGGGCGGTCGACCGGGGCGAGGTCCGCGCGGACAGCCCGGCGCTCGCGTTCGTCCCGCACATGATGATCGGCGCGTTCGCCGCCCGCACCATGCTCGACGAGCAGCCGCCGACGCAGGCCTTCCTCCTTTCGTACATCGACGCAGTGGTGCTCCCCGCCCTCTGCGCACCCACCACCACCTGACCGTCCCCACGGTCCGCCCTCCTGACGTCACCGCTCACGTCGTCGGGCCGATCACCCGTGTCTCCCCGCCGGGTTGGTCAACCCTGCCCTTGGGGTCCGACACAGGCCCCCACACACACGACCTGACCGGGAGTACGCCTCCGTGGCCACGTTCCTTTACAAACTCGGCCGACTCGCCTTTCGCCGACGACACTTCGCCGTCCTGATATGGGTGGCGCTGCTGACCCTCGCAGGCGTGGGCGCGGCCTCCGCGCCCGCCGCCGGCACCTCCTCCTTCTCCATCCCCGGCGTCGAGGCCCAGAAGGCCTTCGACCTGCTGGAACAGCGGTTCCCGGGCGGCAGCGCCGACGGCGCCACCGCCCGTGTCGTCTTCAAGGCGCCGGACGGCCAGAAGGTGACCGACACCGCCAACAAGGCGATCGTCGAGAGGACCGTCAAGGAGCTCGGCGACGGCTCCGAGGTCGTCTCCGCCACCGACCCGTTCACGTCCAACGCCGTGAGCAAGGACGGGACGATCGCCTACACGTCGGTGAAGTACGACGTCTCCGCGATCGAGATCCAGGACTCCACCCGGGACGCCCTGGAAGCCACCGGGGACAAGGCCAAGGACGCCGGGCTGACCGTCGAGATGGGCGGTGACGCGCTGCAGGCCGAGCCCGAGCAGGCGGCCACCGGCGAGATCATCGGCCTGGCCATCGCCGCGATCGTCCTCGTCCTCACCCTGGGCTCGCTCGTCGCGGCCGGACTTCCGCTGCTGACGGCGATCATCGGCGTCGGCATCGGCGGCGCCACCATCACCTCCCTCGCCAGCGCGTTCGACCTCGGCGACTCCACCGCCACGCTGGCCCTGATGATCGGCCTCGCGGTCGGCATCGACTACGCGCTGTTCATCGTCTCCCGCTACCGCGGCGAGCTGGCCGAGGGCCGCGACCGCGAGGAAGCGGTCGGCCGGGCCGTGGGCACCGCCGGCTCCGCGGTGGTCTTCGCGGGCCTCACGGTCGTGATCGCGCTGGGCGGACTCGCGGTCGTCAACGTCCCGATGCTGACCAAGATGGGCCTCGCCGCGGCGGGCACGGTCGTCATCGCCGTCCTCATCGCCCTCACCATGGTCCCGGCGCTGCTCGGCTACGCGGGCCGCAAGGTCAAGCCGGCCGGCGAGAAGGGCAAGCTGCTCGGCGGCCGCAAGGCGAAGAAGGCCGGATCCGCCGAGGCCGCCACGGACGGCTCCGTCGCCGACCGGCCCAACATGGGCAGCCGCTGGGCGAGCTTCGTCGTCCGTCGTCCGGTCGCCGTGCTGCTGCTCGGCGTGGTCGGCCTCGGCGCGATGGCCCTGCCGGCCACCCAACTGGAACTCGGCCTGCCCGACGAGGGCTCGCAGCCGACGTCCACCACCCAGCGCAGGGCCTACGACCTGCTGTCCGAGGGTTTCGGGCCCGGCTTCAACGGCCCCCTGATGCTCGTCGTCGACGCCAAGGACAGCGCCGACCCGCAGGCCGCCGCCAACGCGGTGACCGACGAGGTCAAGGGCCTCAAGGACGTCGTCACGGTGACCCCGCCGACGTTCAACAAGGCCGGCGACACCGCGATGATCACCGTCATCCCGGAGTCGAAGCCGTCCTCGACGCAGACCGAGGACGTCGTGCACGCCATCCGTGCCGAGGGCGTCGACGTGACGGCCGACACGGACGCGAAGGTGCTGGTCACCGGCACCACGGCGATGAACATCGACTTCTCGCAGAAGCTCAACGACGCGCTGATCCCGTACCTGGGCCTGGTCGTGGGCCTCGCCTTCCTCCTCCTCATCGTGGTCTTCCGCTCGATCCTGGTCCCGCTGAAGGCGGCCCTCGGCTTCCTGCTCAGCGTGCTCGCCGCGCTCGGCGCCGTCGTCGCGGTCTTCCAGTGGGGCTGGCTGGGCGGTCTCATCGGCGTCGAGGAGACCGGCCCGATCATGTCGATGATGCCGATCTTCATGGTCGGCGTGGTCTTCGGCCTGGCGATGGACTACGAGGTGTTCCTCGTGACCCGGATGCGCGAGGCGTACGTCCACGGCGAGAGCGCGAGCCAGGCCGTGGTGACCGGCTTCCGGCACAGCGCCCGGGTGGTCGCCGCCGCCGCGGTCATCATGATGGCCGTCTTCTCCGGCTTCATCGGCTCCACCGAGCCGATCATCAAGATGATCGGCTTCGGCCTCGCGATCGCCGTCTTCTTCGACGCGTTCATCGTGCGCATGGCGATCGTGCCGGCCGTCCTCGCCCTGCTGGGCAAGAAGGCCTGGTGGATCCCGAAGTGGCTGGACCGTGTCCTGCCCAACGTGGACGTCGAGGGCGAGGGCCTGCAGAAGCTCGTCGAGGCCCAGCACTCGGATCCGGACGAGGACCGGGAACTGGTGCGCGTCTGACGCCCCGTTCCGACTGAAGGACCGCCGGTGAGGGCTCCGTGGGGACGGGGCGCCCTCACCGGCTTCTTTTTTGTGTCCCGCTTCGCGCCCCGCTTCGTGTCCCGCTTCGTGACCCACTTTCGGGTGAGGCGCGGTCCCGTCCCGGGCCATGCGGGCCGGTCAGGCCAGGGTTCGGAGCGTTCGTTACATACATGGACATTGAAGGCTACTGTCACCGAAATATGGTCGGTTCGTAACGAGCGGTGTCAATGGGGCGCTTGGTGCGTGGTGATGGTCAAGTGTTGGCCGTGCGGCCGATTGGTCCGCAAACCCGCACAAATTAGGAGACCTTGTGTCTGCTTCTGTTTCCGCTCGCTGTCTCGCCGTCGCCGCGGTCGCCGCCGCCGTGGTCGGGACGGTGGCGCTGCCGGCCTCCGCCGCCGACCACCCGCGTCAGGACCGGCCGAAGGTGGAGATCAGCGCCGTGCAGTACGACGCACCGGGCCGAGACGACCGTTCCGCCCGCTCCCTGAACAAGGAGTGGGTGGAGCTGACCAACACCACCCGCCACGAGATCAACCTGCACGGCTGGACCCTCTCGGACGAGAGCGGCGAGACCTACACGTTCCGCCGCTACCGTCTGGCCCCCCGCGCCACCGTCCGCATCCACACCGGTGAGGGCCGCGACACCCGCAGCGACCTGTTCCAGGACCGTCGACGTGAGGTGTGGGGCAACCGCGCCGACACCGCCACCCTGCGCAACGACCGCGACCGCTTCGTCGACGAGGAGTCCTGGGGCCACGACCGTCACCACGGCGGCGACCGCAACCACGGCGGTGACCGTCAGCACCACGGCGGTGACCGCAACCACGGCGGCGACCGTCAGCACCACGGCGGCGACCGCCACTGACCGACCCGCACGGCCCGCGGCGCGTCCGACCCTTTCTTCCGGGTCGGGCGCGCCGCTCTTTCATGTCCCGGGCGTCGGTCCGGGTGATCCAAGGGACTTCGTATCCTTGGGCCGGATGAGCACTCGGGTACGGATACACCACGTACGGCTGGGCGGCGACGAGTTCCGGGTGATCCGGGCGGACCCGGCCGCCGGACGGCTGGCGCTGCGCGACGACCGGCACTGGCTGTCGATGTACGCCGACCGGGACGGCGCGGCCCAACTCGTCGCCCTGTGGGCGCTGGCCGCCCGATCCGCCCGGTCGCTGGTCCATCTGCCGATCCGGGCCGACCCGGTCCCCGAGGGCGTCGTCGGCGACGGCGAGCCGGTCGCGCTGGATGTGGTCCTGGTCCACCACAGCCTGCAGTTTCCGACCGCGTCGTGGAAGCAGATCAGGGCCCGCCTCGGCGCGGGCAGACCCCATACCGTGACCACCCCGGACCAGGACTTCCCCGACGAGACGGCCATCGACCACGACCGGCGTCACCACCGGGAGTTCCGCGACCACCTCGATTTCGACATCGCCGCGCACACCCTCTTCGTCGTGGGCAGCTCCACCGCGTTCCGGGAACACGGCACCGCGCTGCGCGCCCTGGTCGACGAGGCCCCGTCGTATGCCCATCGCCACCCGGGCGCCGGGGCCGGGCACTTCTGCGTCGAACTCGGCGCCGGCCCCTGGCCGCACGCCACCGCCCGCCGCCACGTACCGGCCCGTCTGCACATCCAGTACTCCGACACCTGGCGCATCTGACCGACGGCGCTCGGTCGACGGCGCTCGGTCGACGGCGCTCAGTCGACGACGGCCGTCGCCTCGATCTCGACCAGGTGGTCGGGGACGTCCAGCGCCGCGACGCCCAGCAGCGTGGCCGGCGGGACCGGGGTCACCCCCAGCTTCGCGAACGCCCGCCCCGCTCCCGCCAGGAACAGGGGCATCTTGTCGGGCGTCCAGTCGACGACGTAGGCGGTCAGCTTCGCCACGTCGTCGAAGGAGGCGCCGGCCGCCGCCAGGGCCGTACCGATGTTGAGGTAGCACCGCTCGACCTGCGCCGCGAGGTCGCCTGCGCCGACCGTGACTCCGTCGGCGTCCCAGGAGACCTGTCCGGCGACGAAGACCAGCTTCGAGCCGGACGCGACCGACACCTGCCGGTAGACGTCGATCGTCGGCAGTCCGGCGGGGTTCATCAGGGTGATGGGCATGACATTGCCTGCTTCCGTGCTCTCTTGTGGTTACTGGGGAACCGTAAGAGAGTGGCTCCTGACATGGAAGAACGCACTTTTCGGTGACTGGGGAACCTGATGGTGACCAAGCAGTTCAAGGGCACGCCCGAGGAAATGGCGGACCTCAGGCGGGCCGACTCCCTCGCGCGCGAGATCTTCTCGGACGTCGCCAACAAGTGGGCGCTCCTGATCATCGAGGCCCTCGGCGAACGCACCCTCCGCTTCAGCGAGCTGCGGGACGAGGTCGAGGGCATCAGCCACAAGATGCTCACCCAGAACCTCCGCATGCTGGAGCGCAACGGCCTCGCCGAGCGGACCGTGCACCCCACCGTGCCGCCGCGCGTCGAGTACACCCTCACCGAGGCGGGCCGCGGCCTGCGCGCGACGGTCGACGCGATGTGCGACTGGACCCACCGCCACCTCGGCCACATCGAGGCCTCACGCCACAGCTTCGACGCCTGACGGCACAGCTTCGACGCCTGACGGCACGGCAGCGGCGCCTGACGGCACGGCCTCGACGCCCGACGGCGCGTCGTCACGCGCGGAATCCGCTCGCCTGCCCCCTACACCGACCGTTAGCGTGCCCGCATGACGACGTCTGCCGCGCACCCCCGTTTCGCCGAAGCCCTCCGCGTCCTCGGCCTGGACGACCTTCCGACGCGCAGCTTCCCCGAGGCCACCCGGACCGCAGCCGAGGCGGCCGCCGCGATCGGCTGCGAGCTGAGCCAGATCTGCAAGTCGCTGATCTTCGCGGCGGACGGCGTCCCGGTGCTGGTGCTGATGGACGGGGCCTCGCGGGTCGACGTGGAGCTGGTCCGCAGAGAACTCGGCGCCGGCAAGGTCACCAGGGCCGCCGCCGACGTCGTACGCGAGACGACCGGCTACGCGATCGGAGGCGTCCCGCCCTTCGGCCACCGCACCCGGACCACGGTGCTGGCCGACCGCAGTCTCCTCGCCCACGACGTCGTCTGGGCCGCCGCGGGCACCCCGCACACCGTGTTCCCCATGGCCCCCGCAGACCTCGTCGAGCACGCCGACGCGACCCTCGTGGACGTCCGCGAGCACACCGCGTGACACCGCTGGTCACCACGGCCGTCCTGGTCGCCGCGGTCACCCACGCCGGCTGGAACGCCATCGCCCACCGGATCACCGACAAACTCGTCGGGTTCACGCTGATCGCCGGCGGCGGCATGGTCATCGGGCTCGCGCTCGCACCGTTCACCGCGTTCCCGGCGCCGGCCGCGTGGCCGTACCTGCTCGGCTCCTCGCTCATTCATATCGCCTACTACGCGCTGCTCATGCGGTCGTTCCGGCTCGGCGACTTCGGGCAGGCGTACCCGATCGCGCGCGGCTCCGCGCCCCTCGTGGTCACCGTCCTGGCCGCCGTGTTCGTGCACGAGGTGCCCGACGGCTGGGCGGCCGCCGGGATCGCCCTGTCCTGCGCGGGACTGACCGGCGTCGCCCTGTGGGGGCTGCGCGGCCGGCGGCCCGACTGGGCGGCGATCGGGGCCGCGCTGGCGACCGGACTGACCATCGCCGCGTACACCGTCGTCGACGGCCTCGGCGTCCGCGCCTCGGGGTCCTCGCTGGGCTACATCGCCTGGCTGATGGCCGTGCAGGGCTTCGTCCTCCCGGCCTACGCCGTCCACCGCTGGCGCGGCCGGACCGTCGCCCTCCTGCGTCCCTTCGCCGCCGTCGGCCTCCTCGGCGCCGCACTGTCCGTCCTCGCGTACGCCCTCGTCCTGTGGGCCCAGACCCGCGCGGAACTGGCGCCGATCGCCGCGTTGCGCGAATCGTCGGTCAAGTCTGGCTGATGCGGTAATGACTTCGCTGCTCAGGGGGCTGGATGAGGCAATTTCTTACTCCTGCCTCGTCGAGCACCATGAGCGCGATGAAGATCTGCAGAACACCGACTGGGCATCGTGCCTGCTCCCGAGTCCACCGAGTGGACCACCTCTTGGGGGCGCACCCGGACCTCACCCGTGAACTAGCGTTACTTGAGTACCGACCAGAACGTCGTGTAGTGATCCTCGGTGTAGTACACCTCCCGTCCCCGTCCAGTCACGATGCGCCGGGCACCGCGGTCCTGGGCGCTCGGGGTCTGAACGGTGTATTCCCGGTAGTAGCCGTGCGGGCGGGTCGGCAGCCGACGCTCGAAGTTCGAGAAGACAGCATCATCCTGCGCATACGGGAAGGGGCCGCCCGCGGCGATGAGGGCGAGGGCCTGGCGGGCCTCGACGGGCAGCCGAGCTTCGTTGACGGTGCACGTACCCTGCACGCAACCCGCCGCAAGGTTCCCTGAGGGCGAGGTCATCCGCGCCTCCTCGATATCGTGGCCAATGCAGGCCGAAACCGCCCAACGACAGATCGCCGTAAAGCTCTGTAAGATTACACGTTACAGAGGCGGTCAGGCCCGCCCATTAAGCGGAAGTAGGGGATCGATGCCGATCAACGACGCGGCAACCGAGCCGCTTGCCGAGCTGGCGACTGCGCTCCAAGATCTATACGGCCAGGCAGGCAGGCCCAGCCTGCGCTCCCTCGCGCAGCGCATCGGCACGGTCAGCCACACCACAGTGGCCGACACTCTCAAGGGCAGGCGGCACCCCTCGTGGGTGACTGTCAACGCAATCGTCCGCGAACTGAACGGCGACGAGGAACGGTTCCGGCGACTCTGGCTGTCGGCCACGACCGACACGAGTGCTCGCACGCCTCCCCGCCCGGCCGGCGGGGAGCCCGTCGCCTTTTGGTGCTATAGCCGACGGGACGACGAATTGGACGGCGGGAGGATTACCCGACTGGCCCAATCCATCGCATATGAGTTTGAAATCATTACAGGCGAAGAGTTGAAAATATTCCTGGATGATGCATCGATCTCGTGGGGTGAATCTTGGCGCACTCGGATCGACATGGCATTGTCAAGCGTCACATTCTTCATTCCCGTCGTGACTCCACGATTCCTTAAAAGTCAAGAATGCCGGAAGGGGGTAATCACTTTCGCAGGCCACGCTGCCAGTCTAAACCTGGAAGACCTCCTGCTCCCCATTCACTACGTTAACGTTTCACAACTCTCCGGCGATGACGCCGATGACGAAGTGGCGGCGCTAGTCGCTCGGCAGCAATGGGAGGATTGGCGTGAGCTTCGCCTAGATGACGAAAAGTCGCCTACCTATCGGCAGGCAATCCATAGGCTCGCGCTCCGAATTAGTAACATCATCGATTCGGCTTCGACCGTTCTACCGCCCGATTCAAATCGCACAATAGGAGATTTCGATGAGCCTGAATTCATCGAAGTCATGGCGGTCACAAAGGATGCCCTCCCTAAATGGACGGCGACTATCGAAGAATTTTCCGAAGTCACTCAAGCCATCACTGCGGAAATCGATTGGGCTGCCAACGAGTTGACTTACTCGGACGCAAGAGGGGGAGGATTTGCGGGCAGAGTTCGAGTTACGCAAGAAATGGCCAAGCGCCTTGCTGCGCCCGTCAAGACCATGTCACAACTAGGAACCAAGTACTCAACCGGGCTTCTTGAGGTTGACCCCGGAATCATTTCGCTCATCAGGCAAGCATCCGAAGGTGTCCTGGATGAGAGAGGCGAGGTGATGGTCATGGAATTCATCCAAAGCGTCAAAGAACTCGTCAGAGTAACTCAAGAGGTCACACCTCAGCTGAATACCTTCTCGGATAGCGCACGGCAACTGGCGAGAGAGAGTCGCCACATTCGGCCAATCATGAACGAAATGCACGTTGCATTGCAGAAGATCGTGGACGGGCAAATCATTATTGACGAGTGGGATCGACTAATCGACGATTTTCGGAAGGGTAAAGAGGCGTCGGTCACATAGGCGAACCATCGTGAGCGGTGGTTCGAGATTAAAGACATGGCGGCATCGGGGGCAAGAGGAAGTCAGCTCGGCGGCTTGAGACGATGGTGGAGCCTCTTGGCGAGTGCATTCCTCGTCGTCACGTGGATCAACGGGGCAGCAGGCCCGGCGGTGATCACCACCCTGTCCGCTGCAGTTCTCCTCATGTCCTTCTTTCAAGCTCCAGTAACTTGTGGGGCTCCGGTAAGAGGACGGGCCGATGGTTGCCGCAACAACGTCACCGGCATCCTCCTAGGTCGCCACATCCATCAGCACCGCTGACAGAAGCTGAAGTTGCTGATCTTCCGACGGCGAGTACGCGAGTTCTGCTCCAGACTGCTCTCAGACAGCAAGGCTGCCCTTGTCGCACTGGCAGCAGTGGGTAGCTTCCTCTGAGGAGCAGTTGCTCTGATACCCGGCGCTGCCATGCACTGACCTCAGCGGGCGTTCGTTGCACCACATCATCAGGCTGCGTCCAGCGCTTCATCGGTGCCCCACAAGCGTCCGTGGGGCAGCCAAAACAGGAGTAACCGCGGTTGTAGCAAGCCATGGGTACCTAGGGCGAGATGTTGGTAACGGCTTCCGCAACGCCCTTGGCAACACATCGTTACCAGATGAGACTAGGAGTAGGGGCTCATCAGAGAGACGCGGGGTGGCGTAATGGGGGACTTGCTTGCGGCCGTAGGAACGGCTCAGACGAATATTGATCAACTTGCTCAACCGGCTGAGTTGCGGGCAGCAGCCGAACGTGTGGTGGAGCTGGCTAAATCTTCAGGTGCCTTCACGGTGCTGGCAGCCAGCCCTGTGGCAGAACGGCTGGTCGGGGCTGTCCTGCAAGTATCGAGTGCCCTTCGGAGCCTGACGGCCAAATCTCCAACCGCGGGCAATGTGCTGATCGTTGACGTCAATCTCGCAAGTGGAACAGCAGTCGCGCAAGCGGCTCGTTTGGCGCGGAAGGCCGGCGCAGAGCACATCCATGCGGCGGTGCTACATCAGTTGACTCCGGTCACAGCGCGAGCTGCCGACTGCGGGGTTGACGAGTTGACGGTTCTGGAGCAGACGCCGAGCAGTGCGATCAGCTTGCCCAGCTATACGGGGACTCCTTCAGGCTTGTGACTGCAGCCCGGACAACGCAGCAGCAGCTGCCTCACCGCGCTTGGCGTCGAGTTTCTTCCCGCGAGCTAGCGCGTCTGCCTTGCTTGTCCCGAACACTTCCCCCAACTCCTTGCCGTTGCGCAGGGTGACGTCCTGAATTTTCTGTTCGCGGCACACGTAGGCGAGCGCCCCTTCGATCATGAGGCGATGGCGGGGCCCTGAGGTCCGGTTTCCAGCTGGCGCAGTGTCAGCAACCTTGATGACGACGGTGTTGGGACTGGCACCGGAGAGCGTGCTACTGAACTTGCGGGCCAGGTCCTCAATCTGATCAAGAATCAACGTCTCTGCAGTCCGAAGTTCGCAAGAATCGACAAGTTTTGACTCCTGAAGATCACCCTCCGCAAATACCAGGGTGAGGACGGGTGAGCGTCCAGCAGCGAACGACGTACTGACTCCGAGCGTCAACATGCAGCTCACTATAAGCTGTTCGGCATGCTCGGATCTGTTGCTGCCCAAGTGGGCGACCGCATCAATGATCGTTACCGCGTTCTCGCCATGTTGGGGGTAGGTACCTTCGGCGAGGTCTACCGTGTCGCTGATGATCATTTGGGCACCGAGGTGGCATTGAAGCTACTGAAGCCCCAGCAGAACCAACCTGCCAACTGGGATGAAGCGCAGACTCTGAAGCAGCTCAGTAGCGAGTTTTTGATGCCTGTCTTGAACGCCGACATTGTAATCGGATCGGATATTCGATACATTACGACGCCGATTATGGGCGGCGGCGACCTGGAAAACTTCGCAGACGAATTCGGTGTCGCTCCAAGAATGGCGATTCGCTGGGGCCAGCAACTGGGTTTCGGGCTGGATCGAATGCATAAGGCGGGTCTACTGCATCGAGACGTAAAGCCGGGAAATGCCTTCCTTGACGAAAAGGGAGATGTGCTGCTCGGTGATATGGGGATGGCTATATCCGTAAACGCCGCAGGGTGTGCACCGGCGAACGGTACTATGGCCACCGTTGCACCCGAAGTTCTTTCTATGGCGCAGGATGCGTGCTCTGTGGCCTCCGATGTATATTCTCTCGCCGCAACCGTCTTTTTTATATTGTCGGGACAGTATCCGACGGGACCCAAGGAGATTGGGCTAGCTGAAAGGAGAGGCTTGATCCTGGCGAGTCAATTCAATAGTATTCGCGATGTGGCCCCCCATGTCTCGTTGAGCCTCGCCAAGGTGATTGATAGGGGACTTTCAATTTCGCCGGGGGGTCGTCAGGGGACGGCACGAGACTTCGCCAACGAATTGGCGCGTTGTACTCATCATCGACGGTCTTGGCGACGAACTAACCCTCATCCTGGGCATCTCATGTGTTTTGAAGCACAGGCCACGCCCACAGCTCAGCCTCTAAATGTTTGCGTGCTCCAGCAAAGCTCATCCCATGTTTCCATTGAATCCAGGATCTCAACTGGGAGACGTGTAAAGAAGCATGAACGCAACAGAGTTTCCAGGGCTGAACTGGCAGCCGCGCTACGCAAGATTTTCAAGGAAGTTTGAGCACATTTTCTACTGACACTGCCTGATTTGCGGTTAGCCGCTACTTGTGTATGGGTGATTCTTTGAAATTTTCACATTCAGTAAAACTTAAAAGGGGAGTTCTGGCCCGGCCGCGCCTCGCTTGATATTCGTAATGCGTTCATGAAAATCCCGGGTGGCTGTTTCGCGCGGATATCGTGAACGAAGTTCTTTATCCAGTTCGTCGGCGACTAAAAGCAGGGACGGGAGGGACTTGCGGTCGGCTTCGAGGGCCGTGGTGCCCATGCCGATGGCTTCTTCTATGTCGCCGGTGCGGGCGGCGGCAACTCCGAGTGTGAGGCGGGCTTCTGCTGCGCGCATGGGGGAGGCCTCGGTGCCGTCGGGGCCGGTGCTGATGCGGATTACTGAGCGGGCGTGGGCGGCGGCGCGTTCGTCGTCTCCGAGGAGGCGGTAGGCGTCCATCTCGTAGAAGTCCCACTTGTCGGGGTCGATGATGAAGTGGTGTTCGGGGTGGTCGGGGCGGGGTAGGCGGTCCAGTCGGGCGCGGCCGGCGTCGAGGGAGTCTCGGACCAGGCGGGCGTTTCCCATGCGGGCGGCGGCTCGTGCCTTGTGGGCGTAGAGCTGGACGCCTACGGAGTGGGTCTGGTCGGCTACGTGGCCGGCCTCGACGGCTTCGAGCATGTCTTGCCAACGGCTCTGGGTGAGGGCGAACCACGCCTCGATCTCCCATGCCCACGCCATGATCTCGCCGTGTCCGGCCTCCTGTCCGATGCGCAGTGCGGCGGCCTTGCTGAGGTTCGCGGCCTCGCGCTGACCTCGGTCGTACTGGACACACGCGTTGAGCAGAAAGAGCCATCCAGTGTCGACCAGTAGTTCCCGGTGCTGGCGGAGCGTCGTTCGGCCTTCGAGCTGCTTGGTGACGTACTGGAGGCCGTTGCGGGTGCGGTCGTGGAGGTAGTCGGCATCGGCGTACGGGTACGCGCGCGCGAGTTGGTCGATGCCCTGTTCAATCGACTCTAGGGCGGCACTGTTGATGCTGGACATCTCGGTGCGCCGGAGCATCTCGGCGATGTCCCACAGACCGGCTCCGCCCTGCGCGATAAGCGTGCTCGGATCGTCTGTCGGGGAGGTGGTGGCCGGTCGTTCCAACTCCCACGGCCGCGGTGCGAGTCCCGCGAGATGGCCAGGGATGCGTAGGCCGTCGACGACTTCGAGGATCTTGTAGTGCTGGGTGATCCGTGGGCGGACGCCTTTGCCGTCGGTCTCGGGGCGGGCCATCTTGCCGATGTGTTCGCGCTTGTAGCCGACGGCTTCGGAGATCTTGGCGTAGCTGACGTGGCCGTGGAGCCTGGCGAGTCTGAAGACCTCGCCGAAGTCGTGGTTGGCGATCGCTGACCGCACGTCCGCGCGCTCCAGCACGTGCGGCGGCAGAGCTGCCGGTGTCGGTGCTGCCTCGGCCATCTCACTTCCCCATCGTGATTGACCTGACGCCCTTCGTCAGATCGGCTCTCTCGATCTGCACTCACGTCCTATTGCCCAGTGTACCGGTGAGGGGGGTCCCCAAGAGGGGGGAGCGGCAGGTGGGTTGAAGGGGGCACCCTCATCTCCCTGCCGGGAAAGCCTCGGTAGACGTGACCTGAGACGGGGCCCGTTCATGGACGCGAAAAGAGCGCGATCACATGCGCACTTAGCGAGTGAACTGGACGCGCATGCACACTGGTTCGCCGCGCCGGATCCTTCGTCCGGCGGGCACTACCTCACCCTGACCCTCTTCACGGAGTGCGACAACGTGGCCCGTGTCGCGCGGGACCAGACGGCCGAATTCCTGCGGGGCGTGGGGGCTGGTGAGGCGGTGGACGACGCTCGACTGATCGTTTCAGAGCTGGTCGGCAACGTCGTGAACCATGTGGTACCGGAACGCTCCCTGACACGTCCTGGCGGCTCCCGCCGTGTCGACGTGCACTTCAAGGTGTGGCCGAAGTGGCTGTTCATCGGGGTCGCGGATGAGGACTCGTCACCGCCGCTGCTACCGCTCGGTGACACGTTCTGGCCGGGCCTGATGGAAGAGCTGTCGGAAGCGGTCCTGCCGGACAACGGCCGGGGACTGCTGATCATTCAGCGTTTGGCGGCGGCGGTCTGGTGGACGCCGGAAGACCGGGGCGGCAAGACCGTGTGGTGCCGAATCGACCTCGACGGCGGAACTCGGGGCCATCCGTCCTGATGATCTCCGGCTGTCGTCATCCGTGTCACTCCCTCGGGAGTGGTCCGACAGCCGGGAGCCGGAGGGCGAGCCCTCCGGAGATCGGGGCGTGGCTCCTGGGCTGGTTCGCTGAGTTCCCCACTCAGCGCCTGGGGGCCACGCCTCACAACCTCATACCGAGACCGGGCCACCCTCTCAGCCCTGGAAAGCAAGGGGTGGCCCGGTTGGGGAACGCGAAGATCCCCGGTGCCTGATGGTACCGGGGTCTTCGTGCTGTGCATCTGCCCTGGGCCAAAGAGAGTTGACGATCCGTTATCCAGATCAGGGCAGAGGTGACAGCAACATGACTGGCTCGGGTGAAGGTTGGCTGAGCGATGGACTCGACGGCGTCACGGGGGCGGGCTCCGGGCTGTGGGTGTCCGGCGTTGACTACATTGCGGGCTGGCGTACAGCGCGTGAGGCTGCGGACCGGCTGAACCGGGCCTTACTGGGGTCCGGCCTGGAGTTATCCGAGTTACGGGCGGTCGCCTCGACGCACGAGGACGGGCGCGGGGTCGTGCGCATTACGGGCTGGCCGAATGCCGTGGATCAGCTCGCCGTGCTCCTGGAGGCCCTCGCCGATGGTGACGGCGGTGCGGAGTGAAGGGTGTTTCCGCTGGTGAGCGGTGCACGTGGGCACGTCGCCGGCCGCAGAGACTTTGGGCAGGAGCTGCCATGGGGCGAGTGAACAGGGGGCCTTACGCTCGCCCGGCGAATCGGGCAGGTACTGAACCTGCCCGGTGTTGTGCCCGATTGGCCCCCTGTTCTTCGAGGCTCGCCCCATGGTGGCTGCCTAAAGTCTCGGAGGCCGTCGACCCCCGGCCACCCACGCCCCGGCCCTCGACGAACGGTCGACCCTTCGACTCGTCTGGCTGGCTGCGGTGTGGGGCGTCCGGCGACCGGACGGGACCGGCGGCCACGCCGCACGCCCGGCCGGGGCGGCCGGGCGGCCCGGCGCGCCGCAGGCGCGCCCTTGAGGAAGTGAAGACTGTTTCGACCGATGCGCGTTGCCGGTCAACCTCGGGTGCGTCGTACGGGCTGCTTGTCGGCGGCGATCTGGTAGGCGAGTTCGGCCCGGTCGGCACCGACGCGGAGTTCTTCGAGGATCAGCGGTCGGTCGTCGGTGTCGTGGGTGACGCGGGACAGGTGCAGGATCGGTGTCGCATCGGGGAGCTGGAGCGCGGTGCGCTCGTCGGGCAGAGGCATGCGGGCCCGTACGGTCTCCGTCCACGTGAGCTTGTGGCCGTCCTCGGTGAGCAGCCGGTAGAACGCGGCCGGACGCTTGCAGGGCTCCTCGGCGAGCAGCGGAACGCTGTCGGCCACGGCGAACGGGACCAGGGTGCGGTGCAGCGCGCGCGTGCCCGTGCTCGGGTCGAACAGCAGCCGGTCACATCCGAACAGGGCTTCCTCCTCGCCGAGTTGAAGAAGTCTGCCGGTGGTCTTCGTCGTGTGGGTGCGGTAGGCGCTCGGCTCTTCGGTCTCCTGCCACACGTCGCCGTTGGGCATGACGAACTTGCCGTCAGCCGTGCGACTGATCCGGCGCTCGATCGTCAGCGAGGGCTGGCCGTCGGAGCGCACGAAGCTGCCCTTGCCGTGGCGGACGTCGATAAGACCTTCGGCGCGCAGGGCTGCGATGGCGTTGCGGACGGTCGGGCGCGAGACGCCGTAGCGGGTCATGAGTTGGGCTTCGGACGGCAAGAGGGAGTCGGGTGAGAACTCACCCGACAGGATCGCTTCGCGGATGGCGGCGGCGACCTGCTGGTAGAGGGCTCCGGGGCGCTGGATCTCCGACATCTGGGCATCTCCGACGGGTCGGGGTCATAGGCA